>JAGBVS010000012.1 GCA_017630195.1 Bacteroidales bacterium
ATCACAAAATCGCAAAATCATGACGAAAACCGATGCGTTTCGGACCTCCTTTTTATTGCTGGAGGAACGCACGATTCATGATTTTGGAGACGGAAACGGAGTTTGGAGACGGAGTTTGGAATACCTTACTAATTAAAGAGGACTCCCCTATGCTCAGGAGCGCCTGACGCGTTAGGGATTGCAGCGGCATCCTTTGCGAACGGAGAGAGCAAAGATATAGCGGAAAGCCCGACGGCATAGCCGGAACGCCAGGTTTATAATATCGGAAGCGGAGGACGGAGACGGAGTTTGGAGACGGAGACGGAGACGGAATTTGGAAGCGGAGACGGAATTTGGAAACGGAGACGGAATTTGGAAGCGGAGGACGGAGTTTGAAAACGGATTGGGAATACCTTATTAATTAATATAAGGGATTTTTAAGTTTTTATTTTCTTGTAATAAATATTATGGTAAAATTATTACATTTGCGTTTAAATTATAAAAAAAATGAAAGGCAAGATCAAATTCATATTTTCAGTTTTACTTATCGCACTCTCTTTAGGAAATGTAAATTCACAAAACATTGTCAATGAAAACATTGCAAGAGAAATAGTAACAAACTTCATTTCACACAACAGCATTAAATCAGAGTCTATTCTTGATTTGATACACACAGAAAAAGGTTACGATGATTTACCAAACCTATACATATTTAACATTAATGACGGCGGTTTCGTTATTGTTTCTGCAACAAAAGAAACAAAGCCCATTCTCGCCTACTCTTTCAAAAACAACTTTGGAGAAGAAATTCCGGCTACTGCGACATATTTTATTAACAGTTACAACAACACTATCAATTATTTGAAAAAAAGTGAAAACGACGTTGACGAATCTTGTCTGAAGATGTGGGAGGAATTAGAATCGAACAACATCAGGAGCAAGACCACAGATGTAGTATCACCGCTGATACAGACACAATGGAATCAGGATTGCTATTATAACGAATATGCGCCGTACGACAATCAGGGACCTTGCGACAGAGCTTATGCCGGCTGTGTAGCATGTGCGATGTCACAAATCATGAAATACTGGAATTATCCAGAGGCTGGCAAAGGCTCAAACTCTTATAATCATCCCAAATACGGTAATTTATCTGTTGATTTTTCAAGCACTTCATATAAATGGGACGAAATGCCTAATAGTATTTGGAGTCAGAACGATGCTATTGCAACTTTAATGTATCATTGTGGAGTTAGTGTCAAAATGAACTATGGTCCTGGAGGTAGCGGTGCACAATCTAAAGATGTCGAAACCGCATTAAGATCATATTTTGGTTATTCCGCTGCTAAATACAAAGAGCGTTCATCATTCGAAGACAATGAATGGATTGCATTATTAAAAAGTGAACTCGACAAAGGACAGCCGATATATTTCTCAGGAGTCGGAGAGCCTGGCGGTCATGCTATTGTATGTGACGGCTACGACAACAACGATTTTTTTCATTTCAATATGGGATGGAGCGGATACAGTGACGGATTTTACAGCATAGACGATGTTGCCGGTTTCAACAAACAACAAGCTATAGTTGTGAATATTATTCCATTGCCAATAAACGCAGATGAAAACAACATCATATACGTCGCTCCAGACGGCACAGGCGACGGCTCATCATGGGAAAATGCAACATCAAAATTAGAATATGCGACAGCTATTGCATCTGACGGCATAACGCAAATCTGGGTTAAAAGCGGCACATACTATGGAAATTCTACAGATGAAATCGGAGCTTTCAGCTTTTATCAAAAAAACAGAATCTACGGAGGATTTTGCGGAAACGAAACCGCTGATTTTGACATTAACAATAGAGACATTGAAGCAAATCCTACCATACTTGACGGTGAGAACCAACGCCGCATATTATATCAAAACGACCATTTCTCAACTTCAACCTATTCCATCATTGACGGCTTCACCATCCAAAACGGATATTCAGGATCAGGAGGCGCTTTATTGCTCAGTTCCAACAGTCGTTTCTATAATTGCAAATTCATAAACAACTCTACTAACGGACAGGGCGGAGCCGTTTATACAAATTCTCCAGTAAACAACAACACTCTTAACATTTTTGAAAACTGTCTGTTTGAAAACAATTCCGCATCAATGGGCGGCGCAATGTTCGATGTCAACGGGCTAACTTTAATAAACTGTAAATTCATCAACAATATAGCGAACACAAAAGGCGGCGCATACTACGTATTCACCAACAAAAAACCGAAACTTATAAATTGCATATTCTCCAATAACAGTGCAATAGACGGTGGTGCAATTTACAACAGAGGCATGATGACGATGACAAATTGCAACATCGTAAAAAATGAAGCCCAGAATTATAGCGGCGGCCTTTTCAACGAAAACAAATACAGCAAATTCTACAATTCCGTCTTTTGGAACAACACCGCCAACAGCGAACCTAACCAAATAGAAGGCGAGTCACAATTATTCAACTGCGCCGTTGAAGGCGGCTATGAAGGAGTCGATATTATCAGCCTATCCCCTGCCAATAATGGAAGTGACAATCAGAATTATCCAATGTTCAACAATCCTGATGAAAATGATTATTACATATTAGACGGCTCTGTTTTAATTGACGCCGGCAACAAAGAATTTGATAACGTTCCTGAAAAAGACATCAACTACAACATCAGAATAAACAAAGGACAAATTGATATTGGCGCATACGAGAATCAAACAGGTGCAAGTATTGATGAAACAATCGACAACACCTTATTAATATATCCTAATCCTGTAAAAGACATCCTTAACATCATAGGTCAAAATGAATTAACAATAGAGATTTATAATTCATTAGGCCAAAGAATATATTCCGACAAATGCGAAAACAATATCGTCATCGAAACCAATGCATGGAACTGCGGAGTATATTTTGTTAAAATAAACAATAAAGTTTTTAAAATCGTTAAATAAAATCAATAAAAAATGAATATCGGAGATAGAATACCAGAAATTTTAGGCATAGATCAAAACGGAAACGAAATAAAAAGCAGCGATTACAGAGGCAGAAAAATCGTTCTTTACAGTTACCCAAAAGCTAACACCAGCGGATGCACAGCGGAAGCTTGCTCCTTACAGGCTCATAAGGCTGAATTAGAAGCAGCAGGTTATTCAATAATTGGCATCAGCAAAGACAAGAAAGAACTTCAGAAAAAATTCGCCGACGCACAAGGGTTAGAGTTTCCTCTTATCGCAGATACCGAAACAACATTGCTTCAACAGTTAGGCTGCTGGGGAGAGAAAGTAGCTTGCGGTCGTCGTACAATAGGAACTTTACGCACCACATATCTCGTCAACGAAGAAGGAATAATTGAGAAGATTTTTACACCAAAAGAAATCAAGACTAAGATTCATGCGGAACAAATATTGGAATATATTCACGGATAAGAACGTAATATTTCTACACTTTTCTCCTATTAATCTTCCATCCTATCGAGGCGATGATTATCGACATCATCGGGCTGAGAATATTGAATATACAATAAGGAAGGTATGACAACGTCGCTACATTCAACACCGTAGCGTGCGTCATGCCGCAAGTGTTCCACGGAACGAGAGGGCTCGTCACCGTTGCCGAGTCCTCCGCACTTCTGCTCAGAAGTTGCGGCTCGTATCCGTTTTTATCATAATAATCCTTAAATATATTACACGTAAGAATAATTGACAGATACTGGTCGCTGATACAGACATTACTGAATATTCCTGTAAAAACCGTCGAGGCAACAAGAGTGACGGTACGTTTTATAAATCTCATTATTAAATTTGTGATATTAGCTATCATTCCGCTCGCCATCATCACACCACCAAAACACATCGCACATATTATCAGCCAGATAGTATTCATCATTCCATTCATACCACGTGTAGCGACCAATTCGGTAAGCATTGCGTTTGAAGTCTCAACAGAAGTGGCGCCATAGCAGCTTATCATCATCGCTTTAATTATATTAATGAAAGACGTTTTTTCGCCTATATTAATAAGGTATGGAATAATCTGCGGCTGTGCAATAGGAATAGACACCGCTGCCAGCACCGCAGAGAGGAATAAAACTATAAGCGACGGCAGTTTAAAAAGTATCATAACCATCGTCATCAGCGGTATCATCAGCAACCAAGGACTGATATTAAAAGTCGATTTCAAGGCATCGGCAAAATCACCTACTCCTTGTTGTGCGCCACTTTCAAAAGAAAAACCTGCAATTAAAAACACAATCAGACTTATCATCATCGAAGGCACTGTCGTTATCATCATATATCTGATATGAGTGAACAAAGGCACTCCTACTGTCGATGATGCGATGACGGTAGTGTCGGAAAGAGGAGATATTTTATCGCCAAAATATGCGCCCGAAATGACGGCGCCTGCTATCCATGAAGTCGATATCCCATAGCTCTGCCCTATTCCTATCAGTGCAACTCCGATAGTCGCGATTGTCGTCCACGAACTTCCGGTAACGATAGAAACGACAGCCGAGACCACACAACATATAAAGAGAAAAATCTTCGGATTCACGATTTGCATCCCGTAATAAATCATGGTCGGCACCACGCCGCTCAGCATCCAGGTTCCACCGATAGCACCAATGAGAAGCAACATCACTATAGCAGAACCGACATTACCTATGTTTTCCTTTATGCCATCTTCAAATGACTGCCAAGGGATTTTAAAAAATATCATCCCGATAAAGACACATACTGCCGAAGCCACAAGCAGTGATATTTGACTTGCGCCTTCCATCACGGAAGTATCAAAAACTTTTACGACAAAAACAAGACTGATGATTAGAAATATTATCGGGACAAAGGAAAGAAATATTTCCGTTTTTTCACTTTTCATTTTCTTCATAACAACATTAGGATTTCTTGTTACAAAGATAATATCGGAAAAGAAAAGAATTTTTAACACAAAAAGGATTTAACCTTTTATTTAAAATTCGTCGTGAATAATAAATTGTAAATTATTTTAAGCTTCAGGCGAAGCGTCATTTATTCAAAGTTCGCAATTCAAAACTTCAACAACACTTTCTTGTATTGAAGTTTCCAATTCCATCAGGAAAGTGTTTTTTATTCCTTCTATCAACTCGTTTTTATTGAAGTCTTTTTTACATGTAGCAATGATATTTTTTCTTGTCGCTTCGTCATGCTGTTGAATAAGATTATAAATTTTGACAAAGCTGACGGTATCAACTTTCAGCGACATCTGTACAAGATTCTGCTTCTTAACGCCTGCTGCGTCAACTGCATAAAGGAGGCAATATATAAGAAATTCTTCTTTATTCATAACATAATTATATAGACGCATCAATGTTAGTTTATGATGCAGGTATCATTGATACGTCTCTACAGATTTAATATTTAGATTTATATATCAAGAATACGGCTGGTCTTTTGTTCCAGTCTTTTTTTATTCTTTTCCATTCTGATATTGGCTTGCTCACGATTTCCTCGTCAGGCATTGAGATGTTACATGCCACGCACAACATTGTATTTGGATGAAGTGTTTTTGCAAGTTCCTCGACCATTGCGTTGTTACGGAACGGTGTTTCTATAAACATCTGAGTCTCGTTGTTTGATGCCGAACGACGTTCAAGATTTTTTATTGCTGCAGTTCTTTCAGGAGATTTTATCGGGAGATAACCATGGAAACAGAAGGCTTGTCCGTTGAATCCGGAAGCCATCAATGCGAGTATCATGGCGTTAGGTCCTGTAAGAGGAACCACTTTTATTCCTGCCTGATGTGCGAGTTCCACAATAAGAGAACCAGGGTCAGCTACGCATGGAGTTCCGGCTTCCGACATAAGGCCGACGTCGTTGCCGTTCAAGGCTGCGCCGAGGAATGTCATCAAGTCTGGATTTTGATTCTTGTCATGTTTATCAAGTTCAACGAAAGTCAGCTCGTCAATAGGGCAAGGCATATTCATTTTTGAAAGCATACGACGTGCCGTACGGACGTTTTCCACTACGAAAAAACGAATTTTTCTAACTATTTCCAATGTTCCTTGAGGAATGACCTGCTCGGCTGTTGTTGCGCCAAGCAATGCTGGGATAAGATAAAGTGTTCCAAATTGACGATTCATCAGCAGATATTTTTCTCTATTTCAGTAGCTAATGTTCTAAATTGTTTGTCTGTCTCCAACAGATTTGAGACCGTTTTAAGTGCATGAATAACAGTAGCGTGGTCTTTACCGCCACATTGTTGTCCTATCATAGCGAGCGAACATTTTGTAAATTTCTTAGCGAAATGCATCGCAAGCTGTCGTGCCTGAACCATCTCTCTTTTCTTGGATTTGGAATAGAAATCCTCTATAGAAATATTAAGATGACTACAGACCACATTGACTATATATTCGACCGAGACTTCCTGTGTGGAATTATTCACGAAGCGTTCTATAAGCTGACGTGCCAAGTCCATCGTGATAGCTTTTTTATTCAGCGATGACTGGGCTATCAAGGAAATGAAAAGACCTTCCATCTCACGGACATTAGTCTTGACACGCGAAGCGACATAATCGACAACATCGTCCGGAAGTTCTATTCCGTCGTTATAAGCCTTACGTTTTAAAATTTTGATACGCGTTTCAATATCCGGAGACTGCAAGTCTGCAGACAAGCCCCATTTGAAACGAGAGAGAAGACGAGGTTCCATATCCTTAATATCAATAGGAGCTTTATCACTCGTAAAGATAAGCTGTTTGCCATTTTGTTGCAAATGATTGAAGATATGGAAGAAAGCATCTTGCGTCTTAGCTTTTCCTGAAAGAAACTGAATATCATCTACGATAAGAACATCTATCATTTGATAGAAATGAACGAAATCGTTCCTTGTCTTATTCTTACATGAACTCATGAATTGTTGAATAAACTGTTCTGAATTAACGTAAAGAACTATAAGATTAGGATGATATTTCTTTGTCTCGAGTCCTATCGCATGACACAAGTGAGTCTTTCCCAAACCTGTCGGGCTGTATATAAACAATGGATTGAAGGCTGTCTTTCCCGGTTTCTCAGCGACTGCCATACCAGCAGAGCGAGCGAGTCTGTTACAACTGCCTTCTATAAAATTATCAAAAGAATAATTTTCGTTAAGTTGAGATTCAACCTTAATCTTGTTGATTCCCGGAAGGACGAACGGATTCACAAATTTCTTTTCCGATTCCTCTTCGATATTGATAGGAACACGTACGGAAGGATTTATGGTATTAGTCTTATCTGTTGTAGGCACGCTGATTCCGTACGGATTTTCTGTGCCGTAATTATCCATCACGATGCTGTATTGCAATCGGCCGGCGCTTCCTAAAACCTTATTTATTGTAAGTTTAAGCAGGCTGATATAATGTGTTTCGAGATATTCATAAAAGAACTGGCTCGGCACCTGAATAGTCAAAACATCACCTTCATACGCTATAGGCTTGATCGGTTCGAACCAAGTCTTATAACTCTGAGGTTGGGTATTCTCTCGTATCATTTTGAGACAATCACTCCATATTTCGACACAATGTCTGCTCATTTTATCAATCAAAAAATTACAAAGTTTTAAGAATCAAAAGATTAAAGATTTCAATTTCGTCTTCAAAATTTTCAACAAAAATGAGCATAAAAAAGTTAATAAAAAAATAAAAATTATCTTGACTATTAATATTCTTTGATATAAATTACGAGGAAACGACACCGGTCAACAATTCTATGCGTAACATTCTGTTTATTAAACAGTTCGCAGATAATTAACATCTACTCCGTACAATCTTTTCAGTTTTTCCACCACCCTATCTGCATCCTTTTTACGCACTGAAATTTCGAGGTAACAATTCAATTCAAACTTAGGATTCTGTTGTTCAATGCCTTCGTCTTTCAACACTCGCATCACCTCATTCATAAGAGGATAATCGAAGACTACGGAATAAACCTCATCGATGGTTTTCTCGATGATTGTCGCATTGTCGAGAGCCTCACGCGCCGCCGACTTATAAGCGTTGATAAGTCCGGGAACACCTAATTTTATTCCGCCAAAATATCGCACCACAACGACACAGACATTAGTCACGTCTTTAGAAAGTATTTGATTCAAGATTGGTTTGCCCGCCGTGCCAGAAGGTTCACCGTCGTCAGCCGAACGATAGCATGACTTATCCGGATTCATGATAAACGCATAGCAATGATGACGCGCATCGAAATATTGCTTCTTAAACTCCGCAACACGAGCCTTAACATCATCTTCCGAATGCACAGCAAAAGCCTTGGCAATAAATTTACTGCCTTTCTCCTTGTACAAACCGTCACCTTCCTCAACTAATATTTTATATGTATCTTCGAACATTTTTTAAGTCAACGGACAACAGACAACGGACAACTGTTTTTATCCATATTACATTTACATTTTGCCTTTTGCCCTTAGTCATTAGTAATTTACCCCTTGGCCATTTGTCTTTAGTCTTTCGCCAAATTATTAGGTGCAAAGATAAAATATTTTCAATATTTTTGCAAGCATGAAAGTACCATCAAATTTAGTCAGAGACATAAGGAAATATTATTGCGAACAGCTTTGTTCCGTTTACGACAACGACGAAGCAAACGCAATGATTCTCATTTTATTAGAACATTATTTCAATATCACTCGCATAAAAATGGCGTTAGAACCTGATATGCGTCTCAGCGAATCGGAAATGCTGACTTTCCATTTTGCCGTGAAAGATTTATTAAAGAATAAACCGATACAATATATAATAGGAGAAACCGAATTCTGCGACTTGAAATTCAAAGTCAACGAAAACGTTCTCATTCCACGACCTGAGACTTCTGAATTGGTTATGAAAATAATCAACAGCCAACAGCCAACAGCCAACAGCCAACAGCTAATATTAGACATCGGAACAGGAAGCGGATGCATTGCTATAAGTCTGGCGAAACAAATTCCCAACAGCAAAGTTTACGCTTTAGACATTTCTGAGAAAGCCTTGGAAGTCGCTAAAGGAAACGCTATTAACAATGATACCGACGTCACTTTCATCCACGACGACATTCTAAATTTAAAGAACAATATAGAAATAGAATTCGATATTATCGTAAGCAATCCGCCATACGTCAGAGAGTTGGAGAAAGCAGAAATGCGCGACAACGTTTTAGACTGGGAACCACACAACGCGCTATTTGTCAGCGACAACGACCCACTGATTTTTTACAGAAACATATTAGAATTTGCGAAGTCGCATCTCAAAGAAAACGGAGAAATATGGTTTGAAATCAACGAATATCTTGGAAAAGAGATGGCCGACTTATGCAAAGAATACGGTTTTTCGGATGTCGAGATTTTCAAAGACTTCAGAGGGAAAGAGAGAATTGTTAAAGTCAACAAGACCACATGACTACAAGACTACAAGTGAGGAGCGCTCTTATTAAACAAGGCGCTCCTTATTTTATACATCTTCAACTCCTAATTCATAATTGAAAATCAATCAAACATCACTTTTGGATTCATAGCGCTTGGGCTTTTCCACTCGATGCCTCTGCGTGCGAGGGCAGCTCTTTTAGCGCTCCAATAAGCATGGCAGAATCCCATGCCTCGAGGGGCATCTTTAAGTTGTTCATCTACTTCTTTCTCAACATCATAAATCACCTTTTCCCATTCTTCAGAAGCCTGAATAGGGTCAACTTTCAGATATCCGCTGAGGTAATTCCACTCATCTAAAGCATGTCCGCTCAACTTACCATCAACAATCCATGCAAGTTTATAGATGTATTCATCAACGGTACGGAAGTAATATTTATCCATATCCCTCTCAAGTTCAGGATTATAATCCGATTTCATCTCCCAATGTCGGCACAGTCTGTAATATTCGCAGAACGACTGATATATACGAGGCATATCTGTGACAGAAATGGTATCTCTCTTCAAGAGCACCTCAATGGCATATGCTCTCAAAGCAGGGTTAATTCCCTCATCTCTCATTGGAGACAAATCCTTCAAGATATGCATCATCCTTTTTGCGAGAGGAATATTTTTCCACACATCGCCATTGTCGGCATTGTCGCACATCTCATCAATCATATCCTCCATCTCAGCATATTCGTCGTCCCACTCCCACTCGCCAGAAGGAGCCGAGAAAAAGAACACATAACGTTCCGACATACTGACATACATATTAGAAATACCATACCAAGGAGTTCCCATGACTTGCCACTCCCTATTAATCTTATATGTCTTGCCCCTAAAAACGAAAACCATTTCTTTCTCATCTATGGAAACGACTTTAAGTTTATGGTCGAAGAATACATGCTCATCTCCCTCATGAATTTCATTTTCATGCAGATAATTACAAGTCGTATCTCTATTGCCGACACTCATATCCCTCGATTCAAAGACACGAGCGATGCTGAAATATTGTTCCATATTATTAATGATTAAAATACGCTTTACAAAATTCGCAAATTAATTTCATATTTCAAAGAAAAAACTTTTTGCCTTGTAGTCTTGTGGTCTTGTAGTCTTTTTTCGTATCTTTGCCGCCCGAAAAGCGATTGTCGCTGGCAGAGTCATATCTGCGAGAGGAAAGTCGGGACAGCACAGAGCACCGTACTTCTTAACAGGAAGGTGTCGATAAGACAACAGCAAGTGCCACAGAAAATTACCGCTCTTCGGAGTAAGGGTGAAAATGTGAGGTAAGAGCTCACGCGAAATCGTGGTGACATGGTTTCGGGGTAAACCTTACGGGCTGCAAAACCAAATATACCGACGTTTGAGGGCTGCTCGTCCGAGTCGGGAGGGTAGGTCGCTTGAGACTGCCGGCAACGTCAGTCCTAGAGAAATGACAATCACCTTGG
>JAGBVS010000078.1 GCA_017630195.1 Bacteroidales bacterium
ACGTTTATCATATGGTAATGAATGCCATCGTGCTATTTCGTCCCATAAAAGTTCCTTGGCTTTTTGACAATCATTAACAGGATTGTTCATTTGCTCATTGATGAGCTTGTCATCTTTGACGAGTTTGTGATATGGGCATTCGGGGAAAAGCAAAGGTGACATGTAAAGGGTATCTACTAATTGCCATCGATGTTGTTCCGAACCAAACAAATATTTTATATCATGATGTATGATATTATGTCCACATAGGTAATCAACATTATTTATGAAGTCATAGAATTCTTTCTTTGAAGCATTATGAAATATAGCATTATCATAACGTAATGCTCCAATATCATGTATTTTATAATCCTTAAGTCCAACCTCTACATCTATTATTGCGTAACGTGATGAATCGTATGATTTGTATGATTCTTCTTTATTCAAGATGCCGCTTTTGCTATCGACATCCATAAATTCTCTGATTTTACTCCATATAGACATATTCCTATAATGAAAGCTCTATGATAGTCAATTGTTATATATTCATTAGATGCAAAAGTAATAAAAATAATATGTGAATGATTGGTAAATTATCAAAAAAGGTTATTCGTTATTCCGATAACATATCTTAATACTCAGGATTCTCGGTTTGTGTTATCTCGATAAGGCGTTGTATGCGTTTGTCGAAATCTGCTTTGGTTATGTTGCGCCAATTTTTTAGTTTCGATACTTCCATAAAACCATTGCCTACCAGTTCAATATGTTCTTTTCTGTACTTTCTGTCGAGTTTGTTTTTCATCATCCAAATACTGCTAGGATTACTCAATAATGTGAAAAACATTTGTGAGTTGTTGCTCCATAGAATAAACAAAAAATTGTCTTTTTGACCAATCACCCTACATACTGGATAATTGTTCTTGTCATTTGCGTTCTCGACCATCAAAGATATTCTGTATGTGTCAATAATGTCTTCTGAGAGATTTTCAATAATTTTATATGAACGTTTTGTAATTTTGAAAGAAGAGGAAATGGCAAATATCCAGATAAATACTGCAAAAAGATTTCCCATTAATATACAAAAGGTATAATATATGATATTTTTTAGTAATGGATCTGATAATGACTCTGTTAATAAATATATGACACAAAAACATACGGAAAATATTACACCCCAAACTTTCAATAGAAATTTAGATGTCATTTTAGTTTGTTTTCGATATTCTTTGAATGTTATCATAACCTTTAGTGTTAATTTTTTTATTGTTCTTGATTAGATTTTACGGTTTTAATCATTATTGCAAAACTAATTGATATTTGAATTAAAGTCAATTAGTTATACCTTTATTTTTCATCATTCCCGTTAAATAGCATTTTAATTTGATAATCAAAGTCGCTCATGATTTCTTTGTCTTGAATCACTCTGAATTTCTCATATTCTGTCAGGGCTTTTTCTTCTGCTTGTTCATGTGAGATACGACCTGCATCAGGTAGTAATGCTTTATTGTTTAGTTCCATGTATCTGGCTAATAAATCATTCCAATCTGCCATTGTCATCAGAATACGATCCTCTGCCCGTTGCTCTGCTATGTCTATGAAAGCAGTGCTCAATCTGTTTAATGAATCGACTTCTTTTTCACTCAGATAATTTTTTGCTATAGTAACATCAGATTTGACAACTCTTCCATCAGGAGCATTCTTCCATGTAGTAAGTCCCATGTGAGGGTGCCTTTCAGTCGTTCATCATCTAATACAAAGCCTTTTGTCAGATATTCTTTCAGTATCTGAGTTGCCCAGATTCGGAACTGCGTAGCTTCATAACTATTTACACGATAACCTACAGCGATCACAACATCGAGGTTGTACATCATTACTTCTCCTGACCATTGGTCCGAAGCGTACAAATATTTTTTGTAACCATCGGATAAATGGATTTCTCCACTTTCGTCAATTTGTTGTAAATGATAACTGATATTTTGCTGTGTCACACCAAACAATTCTGCCATTCTTTGTTGCGAAAGCCAAAATGTATTTGTATCAAATAAAACTTGTACTTGTGTCTTCCCACGAGCTCCTTTGTAAAGAAGAATTGTTGATTCCATGCTACGAACTGCCATATCATTAGTCATGGTTGCAGAGAAATATTCTTGTGCAGTTTTCACCATTTCTTTTCTTTGGTCAGCATTCATAGCGACAGACATACATGCAGTATGCGACAACTTGATGCCTGTAACTTCACGAACAGCATCGCTTCCTATTTCGGCCATCTCGATGAACTCTGTAAAATGCTCGCTCAAATTATACCCTTTTTGTGTAATCCAAGCTTGAGCCTTCGCCATAACACGTTCGAAGTTCCAGTATTTGCCATATCCCATTATGCGTGCTAACTTGCGTGAATTCCACCATTCCTTGCCATTGGCGTCTACTTCTTTCAGCTGCTCAAAAGGAGATTGAAGGATGGGGATTTCGCTATTTTCAGACTTGTTTTTAATTTCTAATTGTTTTGTCATAAATACTTGATTTTTGTTGTTGAAAATTAAATTTGGAATAATGCAAAAATAATAAGAAATATGGGAATAAATAAGGTTTTGTTAAATTACTTTTTTTCAATCCCCGTATTCTTCTTCACTCTCCGCTGCCATTATATAATTTTCTTCTGGAATCTCGTATGGCTTTAGTTTCTGATCTTGAAGATATATGTAGTTGAGCGTATTGACCAACGACTCTAAAGTCTTTTGGCGTACATTAGGTTTCAGCTGGCATTCCCATACGTTGATGAAATGCCATCCCATTGAGGCGAGTTTCGTCTGCGTCTCGACGTCTCTTGTTCTGTTGCGTTCTATCTTCGTTTTCCAATATTCGACATTGCTTTTAGGTATGACGTAATATTTGCATCCTTTGTGGCCGTGCCAGAAACATCCGTTTACGAAGATGACTGTCTTGTATTTTCTTAAAACGATGTCGGGATGCCCTGGAAGTCGAGGGTGGTTCAGCCTGTAACGAAAGCCATGGCTGAACAGGAACTTCCTTACCAGCAGTTCTGGTTTGGTGTTCTTGCCTTTTATCGCTGTCATGCAACGATGCCGTTGTTCTTTCGTTAGTTTGTCCATGAAACAGAAATAATTTTCGGAATGTCTTACTTCACCTTCCAATGCCCGCCTTTGGCTGGACCGATGTGTTCGATTAATCCGTCCTTTTTTAGATTGGCAAGGTGTTTCTCTACTGCCTTAACGGAAATCCCAATCTTCTCGGCAAGAGCAGCTGCACTCAACTTGCTATCTTCTGCAAGAAAAACAATGATTTTATCACTACTTTTTTCGGGTTTTACCCTACTTTTATTTTCACCTATAGACTCAAGATAGATGGTAATTTCATTTTGTAGATTTCTCTCCATCATTGATGACATAAAAGATCTGAATATGTCGAGATTGTCAGTCTCTCGCGTTGCGACCAATGCTTTGATATACTCTTCTTTATCTTCTTTAAGAATTTTTGTTGGGATTAGTCCGAATTCAAATTGTAACATATTCATTACCAAGCGAGCCATGCGCCCGTTGCCATCAGCCCAAGGGTGTATTGTGACCAAATTGTAGTGTGCATCGAACGACATCTGGTATAGGTCGTCGACTGACATTTCCGATGCTTTAGCGCGCTGAACATTTAATCGTTCGCAGAACTCTGCTAACTTTGCTGGCACTTTACTATAATTCATATATGAGTGACCGCCAATACCTGCAGAAACATTGAGTAAGCGTAAATCACCACAAGCTGAAGAAAAATCGCCAAGAATGGTTTTATACACTTTGCCAGTGTTTTTCATTACGAGTGCAGAAAGTGAGATGAGCATTTCTATAGATAGTGGCGTATGTTGTTTTGCTAACTCTATAGATTGTTCGTACGCTGTCTTCAAATCAAGGTTCATGCTCTGTTCTATGATGCTCTTCCCTTTGAGACTTACGCCATGGTCAAACATTATTTGATTTTCTAACTCTGTTATCGTTGAACCTTCAATGGCAGTTGAATGGGTAATCAACGAATAGAGATAAAACTTGTCGTAGTCTATCTGATTGTCGATTCCCAATTCTTTATATTGAGTTATAAGTCTTTCTAATTTGTTTGCCATAACCATAATATGTTTTTACCCTACTTTTGGTGCAAAGATAATATTTTTACCCTACTTTTTTCGGTTTACACCCTACTTTAACTATTTTTTTATTCTCTCTCCGCAACGATGTCGTTGTTCTTTCGTCAGTTTGTCCATAAGGGTTTATTTACAAATTCCTATATTTCTGCAAATCGTATTACCGAATTGAAGTTCTTGTCCTGCTGTGGAGTGAATATGTCCGAAAAGATGATAAGTCGGTTTTGATTTCATGACGAAATTCAGGATTTCCGGACTTCCTAATCCTTCGTCTAAAATACCGTAAGGCGGATAATGCGTTACAAGTATGTCGATGTCGGTTGGGATGTCCTCGTCGGCAATTGATACGTCGCCGCCGATGGAACATATAGTCACTCCGTCGTAGTCTCTTATTGAATTCTGCATAACTAAGATTCCTTTGTCATCCATCGCTTTTTCAATGTCTTTGGATTTATCTAATTCAAAAGAAAGTTCGTGATTGCCAGGGATGAAGATTTTATATTTCGCCGACAAACTTGAAAACCAATCTATGAAATCGTCGTATTCGTCGCCTTTGAGGTCGTCTTCCACGGCGTCGCCGGCACAGATGACAATATCTGCCTCTTCAGGCACTATCACGTCACGATGCAGACCATGAGTGTCGGAAAAGACGAAGATGGAGTGGGAGTTGAGATTAATCATTTTTTTGCAAAATTCATATAACGATTATATAGATATGCTCTTAGTTCCTCAGAAACACAATCACTAATATCAGACCATAAATCTGAATAACTTTTGAAATTCATTTTGATATCATTAGGAATAAGTTTTTCATTCTGAAGTTCCTCATGCAGATGGTTATAAAGATTTCTGTATTTTTTAAAATTTTCGTGTTCTTCATATTGCTCATTTGGTTCAAATACAAGATTTATGAATCTAATATCCCTTTCTTTATCAAGCGTTAAATCCTTAATTGTTGTTTTTTCATTTATCCAATTTGTTAAACCAATCAAATGACAAATTTCTTGTTTAATGCCACTCCAATACTGTTTTTTTTCGTCAGTCTTTAGTGAACTTGAACTTATAAAATCACGCCATTTTTCCCCATTACAATAGTATTTCTTATCATTTTTGTATGTATTAGAAATATCAAATTTTCCTAAATTAAGATACTCAAGAAATTTAGATTCAATAAATAGAATATCATTATTGACATTTGTTAGTACAATATCCATATTTGCAGGACGACTTCCTTTTAATACAGGTATCTTAACCTCAAATAAAACTTTGGTGTATTCAATTGTTTCATCCTCAAATTTTAAAGTGAGTGGATTGTTTTTAGAAATCCAATGGAAAAAGTTGTATCCAAGCATAGATGACGAATGAACTGTACACGCTTTTGAAACTAATTCATTGCCATCTCCATCTAAGAACAGTTGTATGAATTCTTCATCCATTTTTCCTCCAAAAATATTTTGACGAAAATCGAAAAAATGACTGTTATCAATCATTTCAGTATTGCCATTATAATAATTGCTTAAAGCTGTTTTTAATAGATTTCCCTTTTTCATTTTGAATATATTTTATTTAATTCCTTTACTATCCTCTTCATCTCTTCCCTCAATTCCTTCGGTTCCAAAACCTCGACTTTGTCTCCGAACGAAAGCACGTCTTGTTTGAAGTCATAGTCGGGTGTGAGGAAATATGTGAAAACGCTGTATTTATCATTTTTTTCAACTTCTTTCTGACTGCTGTGCAATGGCAGCGAACGAAAATATTGAACCTGCGTTCCGTAAACTTTCAGCTTCACCATCTCTCTTTTCATGTTGGGATATACTCTCGCGCCGTAGATGCCTCTGAAATAATCTTCAGCCATAAATTCCTCTGGCATAGTGAATTCTTCGGGTATGATATCGACATCAATCATTCTGTCTAATGCCATCATGTGTGGTCCGTCGGCGTCGCCTTTATGTCCGTAGAGATACCAGCGTCGTTTGAATTCTTTCAGGAAATATGGCTCAATGATAAAGGTTTCTTCTTCGGTTTTTCTATAACTTTTGTAACGAATCTCAAGTTTATAATTGTCGCGTATCGCCTGAATGATGTCAGCGAGGAATCTTCGATTTGACGGCACGTTTTCAAAGATGACTCTGTCGCGTAAGGTTGCGCTCTCGTTGAGCAAGCTGTTGAGACATAATGCGTCTAACATCCATTCTCTTATGCTGTTTCCTCCGACATCGTCTATA
>JAGBVS010000079.1 GCA_017630195.1 Bacteroidales bacterium
CATCAATAAACAGGATTATACAAATACACTCGTCATAAAGATGAATATCTTTTCAACGATTTTGCCGGAAGTTGAAATTGTAGGTAATATCCCTCGTGTGGCATACGATAACAAGGTTATAAGCATTGAAGATTATGAGATTAACGATAAAGGAATCTATATCATCGCTAAGAGAAGACGTAACGCAGCATTGCTCCATCTTAATTTCAATTGCGACACCTTAAAGGAAATTAAGATTTCCAATAAGTTTTATAATCTTTTTAAAGATGTATATGGCGAGATGCATCTTGTCTCCAACAAAGAAGTTTGGCAAGTCGGTCATCTGATGATGAATGGTAAGTTTCTTGAGATGAGACTGCTCTATCATTCATCACTCGAAAATTTTCTGAAGTCTTTCTCTAATGTGGCCTGCGCTACCGATAGCATCGTCGTAACTGGACAATATTTCTTTTATAACACAGAACTTTATTATTATTTCTATAAAATCGACGGTAGCAAGAAACAGAATCTCTTACATCATATCGTCGATAAGGAGGGAAGAGAACTGGCGATTAATATGAGTAAGTTCGGCGGATTCGACAGAGCTGGCAATATGTTCCAACGACCGATTTATAATCCGATATTTAAGACCGATACTACTTTAGTATTATTCTCATTCAGTGAAGATAAGTCTATAATATATAATCATCTTGGAGAACAGATAGAAGAGAATCCTCTTGGATTCCATAAATACAAACATTGGAGCGGCAAGATGAAAGTGATTCAGAAATGGAATAAGAAAGTCATTCTTGATGAAGCGACTTCTACTTTCTATACCACATTTGTGAAAGATGGAATCACGACGATAAAGAAAATTAATATTGAAAAAGGAACGGCGGAAACCGTTTCTGTCTTGGGAGGATTCCCTTTCATCGAGAATCTGAGAATTCACGGCGGCAAGGCTTATTTCTTGTTTGCCGATGATAATTCTGGAAATAAGAGATTATATGAGGTTGCTATTGAATGAATAGGAGTAGAGACGCGTCAATGTAACCATAAAAATGAACACACATTGACACGTCTCAAAAATAAAGTCTGTTGTCTGTTGACATTAAAAATAAAGGGCATCTCTATTCCGTTACGAAAAGATGCCCTTCATTGTTTTATTTCATATATTGAAAGAATTGAGTTGTAAACCTATTTTCAATTCTTCTTGTTTGGTCTGTTAGGATTCGGCTGTTTCTTGGCAGACTGTTGTTTTTTGTTGTTGGTAGCCTTTTTCTTCTTGGCCATTTGTTGTGGCAGTGTTGCTGGAACCTTGTTGAGAATCTCGTTAGTGGAGAGTAACTTGGTATCCATTGGCATGGCGAATTTCTCGTCAGATAATTTGTATAAATCGTCGAGAATCAATAAGTCGTTAACAGTCTCGCGATTCCAGTTGAGATAATCTCTTTTCATCTGGTTGGCAACTGAGAGCAGGAGAGCTTCTCTCTTTGGACCTTCTTCTATTTCCTCAATTTTCTTTATCAATTCTTTTATGTAATATCCGTAGTGACCTTGCTTGATGTCGCGTTTTTGGTAGCCGACATGCTCAGGTTTTGCGACGAAACCTTCTTGTTGTGGAGGGTCGAAAGGACCATCGACGTCTAATTTGTGTTCTGATATTATATAAAGATGATCCCATAACTTGTGGATGTAGTCATTGGATTCTTTAACTTGCGGATTCATCTGTGCCATGACGCTCACGATAAAATGAGCTGCTTCAGTTCTTTTCTCTCTGTCTTCTATTTCTAAAAGATGTTTTATCATTATCTGAATGTTGCGTCCGTATTCAGAAATTATCAGCTTTTCGCGCTCTGTGTTGTATTTTAATCCTTCTTTATCCATTAGTTTAGTGTTGTAAATAGAGTAACGTAAAATATGGTTAGATTGTTTTATTTCAAAATATTCAATTTTGCAAATTTAAGCATTAATTGTTTACTTCCACATTCATCAAAGATAACAGTGGCTTTTTTGTTAGGACCGACGCCTTCAACTTTAGCGACTGTTCCCTGACCGAATTTTTGATGCAGAACTCTCATGCCTTCAGCAATGTCGTCGGGTGCAGCAGCAACAAAGTCTGAATCATTGTTCTTGGACGTATTAATATTAATAGGAGTAGCGCTGCTTGATGGTCTGCTTGATGCTTCCGAACTAGATTGCGTAGTTCTCTTCTGGAATTCTTTTTTCTCTTGGAAACTTCTTGAGAACGGATTGCTGAAGTTGATTCCTTCATTAAAACTGCTAGTTCCTCTGAAGGAAGCTTTCTTGGTTCTTTCAATTAAAGATTCGTCAATTTCTTCTATAAATCGTGAAGGCTCGCTTAAAGTCATGTTGCCCCAGCGGTAACGGCTTTCAGCATAACTTAAGACTAATTTTTTCTCTGCGCGAGTTAATGCTACGTAGAACAAACGGCGTTCTTCTTCTAATTCTTCGCGTGTGCTGAGCGATTGTATTCCAGGGAAGAGGTTTTCTTCAAGTCCTACAATGTAAACGTATGGAAATTCTAGACCTTTTGCACTATGAATTGTCATCAAAGTAACGTAATCGGCATTTTCGTCATCTTTTTTGTCTTGGTCGCTCAAAAGAGCTACGTCTTCCATGAATTTGTTAAGAGTGACTTCGTTTTGCTCACCTGTGACTTCATCTACTTGTTTGTCTGAAAATTCCATGATAGCATTAAGAAGCTCCTCAATATTGTCAACACGTGCTGCGCCTTCCGGAGTGTCGTCTTCTTTTAAATCCTTGATTATGCCAACGGTGTTGCAGATGTGTTTTGCTAACTCTATCGCATTTTGTTTGTCTAAAAGAGTTTGAAAACTCTTAATCATCGTCGCAAAATTACGCAACTTATTTGCGGTTCCGCTATTGAAATCTTGTGGCATCGGTTCGTTCTCGTTGGCGATAACGTCCCATATTCCTTTGTTGCGTTCATCGGCAACAACCATCAAGCGTTCAATTGTTGTTTTGCCTATTCCTCTTGCAGGATAATTTATGATACGAAGTAACGCCTGTTCGTCATGCGGATTTATGACGACGCGGAAATAGGCGAGGA
>JAGBVS010000080.1 GCA_017630195.1 Bacteroidales bacterium
CGGCACCGACGGCGCAAACCTCAGCTTCATGGGATTGCCATGTCCAAACATCTTCGCTGGCGGTCACAACTTCCATGGAAAATACGAATACGTTCCATTGGAAAGCATGGAAAAAGCATCAGAGGTGATTTTGAATATTATTAGTTTATTTGTTTAATGGCAATGAGCTATGGGCAGTGAGCAGTGGCATTTTTGCTGGCATTGCTCGAAACTCATAGCTCAAAGCTCACGGCTTGAAATATGGCAGTAGATTTATCAGAAGTATTAGTCGTTGGCGTTACGGCGCGTGCCTTGTTCAATCTCGAAGCGGAGAATGACATCTTCGAGAAGGAAGGCGTTAAGAAATATAGAGAATATCAAGATAAGAACCAAGACGTTCCTTTGGAGATAGGAACGGCCTTTTATCTTGTGAAGAGCCTTTTGGAACTCAACAAACAAGCGCATAAGCCAGTTGTTGAAGTCGTGGTTATGTCGAGGAACAGTCCGGAGACAGGAATAAGAATTCTTAAATCAATAGAGAAGTACGAGCTTGACATCACGCGACTTGCATTCTCTGGAGGCGAGCCAATATCGCCATATATAGAAGCCTTTGATGTCGATTTGTTTTTGTCGAAAGATGAAAACAGCGTCCAGGCTGTCATCGACTCGCATAGCAACTGCGCAGCGGCTGTCATTTACGAGCCGCCAACCGAGTTCAATCCTGCGACTAATGCCGTGAGAATCGCCTTCGATGCTGATGCTGTTTTGTTTAACGAAGACTCGGAGTTACGTTATAAGAAAGAAGGCATCGACTCGTTCAGTAAGTACGAGAAAGAAAACAGAGACGTTCCTTTGCAAGAAGGACCATTTGCCAAGTTGTTGAAGAAACTGTCCAAGATACAGGAATGTCTGCCAGTTACGGTAGAACTCTCTCCGTTAAGATTAGCGATTGTCTCGTCGAGAAGTGCTCCTGCGCACATGAGAGTCATCAACACCTTGAAGAAATGGGGCGTTTATGTCAACGAGGTGTATTTCCTCGGCGGCATGCCAAAGGACAAGGTCTTGAAAGCCTTCGGCGCGCATATCTTCTTCGACGACCAAGACATACATCTCGAAAGTTCCAGCAAGGTCGTTCCTTCAGGGAAAGTTCCTTATAGCTCGAATTCTCCTTTGAAGAAGTTGGAGAAATAGGTGAATTGGCTATTTGTAGTATATAAAACAGTATAAAATAATGGCTTTTAAAGGGATAGGTTATGAAATTGAATAAGGATAGAGCTATGAAAGAGAGCAAAAATATAGAAATGCCATCGTTTGTATATCGAGACGGTATGACTGCTGACAAAGAATATGTAGAATGGTTGTCGGACTTGAAACGACGCTATAAACAAAGTCAGTTGAGGACTGCCGTCAGGGCGAACAGTGAGGTTCTGAAGTATTATTGGAGCCTTGGTCGCGATATTGTTGCTAAAGAAGCTGAGAGCAAGTGGGGTAGTGGATTCTTTAATCAGTTGAGTCTTGATATGAGGGCGATGTTTCCTGACGAAAAAGGTTTTTCTTCGGCAAATTTACGCTATATGAAGCGTTGGTATGAGTTTTATTATCAAAGGATTGCAAATCTTCAACAACCTGTTGAAGAAATAGAAAAGGTAAATCTTCAACAGCCTGTTGAAGATTTTAAGATGCCTGATGCTTTTGGCTTTATCCCATGGGGACATCATATCTATATCTTCACTAAGAGTCAATCACTCGAAGAAGCTCTTTTTTATATTAACAAGGTTACTACAGAGGGGTGGAGTCGTGCTCTTTTGGAACATCATGTGACCGCTCACCTCTTCCAATCACAAGGTTCGGCTATTACCAATTTCGAAGTAACACTACCTTCAACTCAAGTAGAAGAAGCAACGAAATTATTGAAGCAGGAGTATGACCTGAGTTTCATAACGGTCGAGGAAGTAAAAAAAGAAAAAGACTTGGAAAATGCTTTGGCTAAGAACGTGACAGAATTCCTGTTGGAACTTGGTCAAGGTTTTGCTTATATTGGCCGTCAAAAGGAATTGCGCATAGATGAAGAGACTGTTTTCTTCCCCGACTTGTTATTTTATCACATTCCACAACGTCGCTATGTCATTGTAGAGTTGAAAGCAGTTAAGTTTATGCCTGAATTTGCCGGCAAACTGAATTTCTATGTTACAGCAGCAGATAAGTTGCTTCGTGGTAAAGATGATAACCCCTCTGTTGGGTTGCTGATTTGTAAGACCGCCAAGAAAACCATTGTAGAATGGTCGTTGCAAGACATTCAAAAGCCTTTGGGAGTTGCTTCTTATCAGTTACAAGAGGTTGTTGAGCGCACTATTGCAGAATTGGAAAATATGAAAAAGCATGAGATAGAATAAATATAAGACTTATGAAAATTAAACATTTATTAACAATGTTGGCATTAAGCATATTGATGTCATGCCAAGCACAAACTGATTTTAAATCTGTTGATATAAAAGAGTTTAAGATTGAAATAGCGAAAACTGACGTTCAATTGGTTGATGTCCGTACGGTAAAAGAATATTCGGAAGGACATATTCCTGGAGCTATGAATATTGATGTCAATGCCCCAGATTTTGAAGAGAAGATAAAGGTTTTGGACAAGAAAGAAAATGTTGCGATTTATTGTAGAAGCGGACGACGCAGCAAGATAGCTGCTGAAAAGATGACGGCAGCAGGATACAAAGTCATAGAACTTAACACTGGATTCCTGAGTTGGGACGGGGCAGTGGAGAAGTAAAGAAAAGCATCTTGAGATTTCAAGGTGCTTTTTTATTGATATTTAATGATTTAATAAAATTATAAAAAATCTTGAAAAAACTTGTAGGATATAAATTTATTACCTATATTTGCGGTGATAACTAAAAATTAAAATTTATGTCTGAATTATTTAGAA
Source organism: Bacteroidales bacterium (assembly GCA_017630195.1). Taxonomy (GTDB): domain Bacteria; phylum Bacteroidota; class Bacteroidia; order Bacteroidales; family F082; genus Limimorpha. Next base: position 2,912 of record JAGBVS010000080.1, read on the forward strand.
TGTTTGGAATAAGATTTTTCTTTTATTCCCGTGAACATGAACCAATTCATGTTCATATTAAAAATGCTGATGGAAATGCTAAGTTTATGATTCTTCCAGATAGAATAGTGTTAAGTGAAAGCAAAGGTATAAAACCTAAAGATTTGAAACTTGCAGAATCTATTTTAGAGGAAAATAAAGATTTGGCTATTTATGAATGGAACAAACACTTTGGAAATAATAAATAAAACGCTGTTTGTCATGATTAAAACACAATAAAATTACAATAGCAATGAAAATCACTAAGATCTGGTTCGAGAATGACCGCATTTATGGCTTGACTGATGATGGTCGCACTTTGTGGCAATCTCTGTTGTATTACAAACACTTGCTGTATGCAACAGAAGAACAACGTAATGACTATGAAATGTCTGAAGAAGGTATTCATTGGTATAAACTTGATGAGGATGTGTCTTTCGAGAGTTTTGAATATGATGACCCAGAACCTGTTGGCATATCGAAATTCTTTCTTTCTCATCCAGAAATAAATGCATCGGCGATAGCTCGTAGATTAGGAATACAACAAAGTCTGTTTGCTGCTTACATAAACGGAACTAAAAAGCCAAGTAAGGAACGAGAAGAACTTATTTTGAACGAAATAAGAGCATTAGGCATAGAACTGCAAAATACGAGTTGGTGATTATTACCGAACTAAAAAAAATCACTACATTTGCACATTATTTAAAATTATATAGTAATGAAAAAGTTTATTATGGGATTAAGCGTTTTTGGATTGCTATGTAGTTGTAATACAAGCAACCAACAAACAAAAAACGACGACTTCAAATATCTCGTCGATGAATTTGCTGACATTAAAATCATGCGTTACCAAATTCCTGAATGGGAAAACCTTTCTCTTCAACAAAAGGAATACCTTTATTATTTAGGTGAAGCTGCTAAATGCGGCCGCGACATCCTCGCTGACCAGAACTTCAAGTATAACCTCACAGTGCGCAAGACCAACGAGGCTATCCTTAATTCTTACAATGGAAACCGCGAGACTGATGACTTCAAAAACTTCGAGACTTACGCAAAACGCGTGTTCTTCAGCAACGGTATCCATCATCATTATGCAGAAGATAAGTTCTTCCCAGAAATTTCAGAAGCTTACTTCGCAGAACTCGTCAAAAACTCTGATGCTAAACAACTTCCTCTCGCTGAAAATGAAAGCGTTGAAGAGTTCTTGACATTCATAACTCCTGTTATCTTCGACAAAGACTTATATGCAACACGCCGCAGTGGGGAAGAGGACATCATTAAAAATTCTGCTACTAACTTCTACAAAGGCGATATCTCTAAAGAAGAAGTAGAGAAATTCTATGATGCTCAAAGAAAACCAAATGACGCTACGCCAATATCTTACGGATTGAATTCTCAACTCGTGAAAGAAAACGGCAAGATTTTCGAAAACGTTTATAAGTCAGGCGGTCTCTACGGTGAAGCTATCGACCAAATCATCTTCTGGCTCGAAAAAGCTAATGCCGTAGCAGAAAACGACGCTCAACGTAATTACACAAATCATCTTATAAATTATTACAAAACTGGCGACCTCAACACTTGGGATGAATATAACATCGCTTGGGTACAAGACTCAGTCTCAACAATCGACTTCGTCAACGGTTTCATAGAAGACTACGGCGACCCAATGGGAATGAAAGCCACTTGGGAAGCTGTCGTCAACTTTAAAGACATGGAAGCAACAAAACGCGCTGAACTCATCAGCCAGAACGCTCAGTGGTTTGAAGACAACTCACCAGTAGATGAACGTTTCAAGAAGAAAGAATGTAAAGGCGTCACCGCAAAAGGTATCATCGTCACAACTCTTGCTGGCGACTGTTTCCCAGCACCTCCAATCGGTATCAACCTTCCTAATGCCGACTGGATTCGTAAGGATTATGGCTCTAAATCAGTTACAATCACTAACTTGATGGACGCTTACGACAAGGCTGCTCAGGAATCTCCAAAGAGCGTCTTGGCAGAGTTTGCTTACTCACAAGAAGAAATCGACCTCTGCAAGAAATACGGTTCAAATGCTGACGTAGTCCACACAGACTTACACGAATGTCTTGGTCACGGTTCAGGACAGCTTCTTCCAACAACACAGCCTAACTCATTGAAAGAGTATAACTCAGCACTTGAAGAAGCACGCGCTGACTTGTTCGGTCTTTACTATTGCGCTGACCCAATCATGGTTGAACTCGGCATCATGCCTGACATGGAAGCATATAAAGCAGCTTACGCTAACTTTATCCGTAATGGTATAATGAGCCAGCTTTCACGTATTGAATTAGGTAAAAACGTGACTGAATCACACATGCAAGACAGGAAACTCATCTCTGAATGGTGCTACGAAAAAGGCATGGCTGACAATGTAATTGAAAAGAAAATCAAAGACGGCAAGACATATTTCGTAGTTAATGATTATGAAAAGTTACGTAACTTATTCGGCGAACTTCTCAAAGAAATCCAACGTATCAAATCAGAAGGCGACTATGAAGCTGGCAAGCAACTTATAGAAACATACGCAGTTAAAGTCGACCCTGTCTTACACAAAGAAGTTAAAGAACGTTATGACGCTTTGAACCTCAGACCTTACGGCGGTTTCATCAACCCAGACATCGTTCCAGTAGAAAAAGGCGGCAAGGTCGTTGATTACGTCATCAACTATCCAAGCGACTTCGTACAACAACATCTTGATTATGGTAAGAAATATGCTTTCTTGAAAGAAAATCACGCTGCTCCAACACATCTCGTCGTTGACATGCTTTACGATTTCATCGATGGTTCATTGGCATGTGGCAATGCTGAAGAAGCAGTAAAGGAAGTGATTAAATACATCAACGCACATCCAGAACAAGAAGTGATTTACATCACAGACTGCCATCCTGCTGATCACAGTTCATTTGCTGAATTTGGCGGCATATGGCCTTCACACTGCGTTGAAGGCACACGCGGAGGAGCGATACACGAAGCATTCTACACAGATGTTGTTAATGTCGCTAACCGTCCAGATCCAGCACGCAACATCTTCCGCAAAGGCTGCAAACAAGACGAAGAACAATACTCAGGTTTTGAATCAGTCAACAGCAACGGTGTTGCTTTGAAAGACTATGCAAACAAAGATGTCGTTATCAGCGGCATCGCAACAGAATATTGCGTCAAGAACACAGTGGAAGAATTCCTCAATGCAGGACATAATATTGAATTATTACTCGAAGGACTCGGCTATGTCGATTTTGAAGGACATAAGAAGACAATCAAGGAGTTGGAAAAAGTTGTGAGTGTTGTTAAGTGAAACTTTAGAATTTTAGAGTTCTAAAAAAATCCTCGGGAGAAATTCCGGGGATTTTTTGTTATGTGATTATTATAAAACTCATATACTTATTGACTTATCGACTTATTGACTCAAAAAAGAAAGCGAGGCTATTGACCCCGCTTTAAATGTTTTCACAACGGAATAATCCTTATTGTGAATTGCTTAAATTATGTAATGCAAAAATAAACAAATATTATTACGAAAAAGTTTTTTTAAAAATATTTTTTTACATAACTTTGAAGTCCTCTTATGAATAAATAAAAACTACATATATGAAAAGGATATTAGGTTTAGACTTAGGAACAAATAGTATAGGATGGGCCGTTGCACTTGCTGATGAAAAGGAAAAAGATGGTAAGATAACATTACAACCGTATAAGATTGAAGCTGCTAATAGCCGCATTATTCCGATGGATGCTACAATATTAGGAGATTTTGATAATGGTAATTCTGTTTCTCAAACAGCAAACAGAACGGGTTTTAGAGGAACAAGACGTTTGAGAGAACGTTCCTTATTAAGGAAAGAACGTATGTGTCGTGTCTTAGATTTGATGAGTTTTTTACCAGAGCATTATTCGTCAAAATTGAATAGATATGGCAAATTCATTGATAATTCAGAGCCAAAATTGGCTTGGAAAATAAATGAATTTAGTAAATATGAATTTATATTTACAGATTCGTTCAATGAAATGTTATTTGAATTTCAAAAACTTTATCCTGATATAAAAATACCATACGATTGGACTATTTATTATTTGCGTAAAAAAGCTTTGACAAGACCAATATCAAAATATGAATTGTCTTGGATACTTTTGAATTTTAACCAGAAGCGTGGATATTACCAACTTAGAGGTGAAGATGATAATGAAGATAAAACTAAAGATGTCAAGTTTTATGCTTTGAAAGTCATTAAGGTTGAACCTACTGAAGAGAAAAAAGGCAATGATATTTGGTATAATGTTCATTTGGAGAATGGAATGATTTACAGACGTTCAAGCAGCGTTCCGTTAGATTGGGAAGGAAAGATTAAGGAGTTTATTGTTACTACGGATTTGAATGAGGATGGAAGTCCAAAAACTGATAAGGATGGTAATATTAAACGTTCTTTCCGTTCGCCAAAAGAAGATGACTGGAATCTTCTTAAAGTCAAAACTGAAAATGATATTTTGAACAGCCACAAAACAGTTGGATGTTATATATACGATAGTCTTTTACAAAATCCTCAACAAAAGATAATCGGTAAATTGGTTCGTACAATTGAACGCAAATTTTATAAGGAAGAACTGCGTTTGATTTTGGAAAAACAGAAAGAGTTTATTCCAGAACTTAATGATAGAAATTTATATAGAAGATGTGTTGAGGAATTATATCCTAATAATGAAAGTCATAGAAGTAACATATCGCAGAAAGATTTTACATATTTGTTTATCAACGATATAATTTTCTATCAAAGACCGCTTAAAAGCAAAAAATCGTTGATATCAGATTGTCCGTATGAGAGTCGTTGCTATAAGAAAAAAGGTAAAAACGGAGAGTGGGAAAAGGATGAAAACGGAAAGGATGTTATTTATACTGAAAATCTAAAATGTATTTCTAAATCTCATCCGTTGTTTCAAGAATTTAGATTGTGGCAATTCATTCACAATATAAGGATTTATCAAAAGGAAAAGGTAATTGATGGTAAATTGTGTGTTGATGTTGATGTTACAAATGAATTCCTAAAGAATGAAAATGATATAGTTAAATTGTTTGATTGGTTAAATGACCGCAAGGAAATTGACCAGAAAGCATTCTTAAAATATGAGCCGTTTGGCATTAAAAAGCAGATAGATAACTATCGCTGGAATTATGTTGAAGATAAGACATATCCGTGCAATGAGACAAGATCAAAATTTATAAATAGATTAAATAAGATTTGTTTGTCTTCTGATATTCTTTCTTTCGAAAATGAATTATTTTTGTGGCATATCCTATATTCTGTCGAAGATAAGCAGGAAATTAAATTGGCACTTAATAAATATGCAAATAAACATAATCTGCCAGAATCATTTGTTGATGAGTTTTCAAAGATGCCTCCTTTTGACAAGGAATACGGTTCTTATTCAGAAAAAGCAATAAAGAAATTGTTGCCTTTAATGAGAGTCGGAAAATATTGGGACGAAAAAAATATTGATGACAAGACAAAAGAACGTATCGAGAAAATAATAAACGGTGAATATGACGAGAAAATAAAAGATAGAGTGCGTGAGAAGACTATAAATCTTACTGATATTTCTCAATTTAAAGGTTTGCCGTTATGGTTGGCTTGCTATGTTGTTTATGACCGTCATTCTGAAGCAAAGGAAATTGGCAAATGGGAATCACCAGATGATATTGATATGTATTTGAGAAATTTCAAACAACATTCATTACGTAATCCTATTGTAGAACAGATCGTAACAGAGACATTAAGAACTGTCAGAGATATTTGGGAAAAATATGGTGATATAGACGAAATCCACGTTGAGTTAGGACGCGAGATGAAAAATCCAGCCGATAAGCGCGGAAAAATGACACGTCAGATTCTTGAAAATGAAAATACAAATTTGAGAATAAAATCCATACTTGCTGAATTGATAAATCCGGAATATGAAGTTGAAAATGTGAGACCTTATTCGCCAATGCAACAGGAAATTCTGAAAATATATGAAGAATATGCGATAGATAATCTGGATAAAAACGATAAAGATTATGATTTTGTAAGTAAAGTTTCAAAAAATTCACAACCATCAAAATCAGATATTATAAGATACAAGGCTTGGTTAGAACAAAAATATCGCTCCCCATATACAGGAAAGACTATCCCTTTAGGAAAACTTTTCACATCGGCATACCAAATAGAACATGTGATTCCTCAGTCTCGTTATTTTGACGATTCATTTAGCAATAAGGTAATTTGTGAGTCTGAAGTTAACCAGCTAAAAGACAGACAGCTTGGTTATGAGTTTGTCAAGAATCATCACGGAGAAAGAGTACAACTGACAGGCGGTGATGTCGTTGAGATTTTCTCAGTTGAGGCATACGAAGATTTTATCAAAAAACATTATAATGGTATTAAAAAGACAAAACTTCTGATGGAGGATATTCCAGATAAATTTATTGAACGTCAGTTAAATGATAGTAGATATATCAGCAAGTTAGTCAAAGGACTTCTTTCAAATATAGTTCGAGAAAATGATGAACAAGAAGCTATTTCCAAGAATATAGTTACATGTAATGGAACTATAACAGATAGACTTAAAAAAGACTGGGGTATAAATAGTGTATGGAATAATATAATTCTTCCTCGTTTTAAACGTCTTAATGAGTTGACTGGTACAGATAATTTCACAGCATATAATACTGAAGGCCATTTGATACCAGAAATGCCGCTTGAATTGCAGAAAGGCTTTAATAAAAAACGTATAGACCATCGTCATCATGCGATGGATGCGATTGTGATTGCATGTACAACTCGTGATCATGTTAATTTGCTTAATAACGAAGCAGCTCATTCAAAACATAACGCTAATCGCTACCAGTTGTCTCGTAAATTAAGAAACATGGAAAAGATTCTGGTAAAAGGTAAAGAACAGGAAGTTTTTAGGGAATTCTATAAACCTTGGGACACCTTTACATTAGATGTACAGAATTCTATTGAAAACATGATTGTCAGTTTTAAACAAAACCTTAGAGTTATAAATAAAACTGTCAATAAATATGAACATTATGACGAGAATGGCAAAAAAGTAATTGTGAAACAAACAAAAGGCGATAGTTGGGCAATACGTAAGTCTTTGCATAAAGACACTGTTTTTGGAGAAGTTAATTTACGTAAGGTTAAAGAAGCCAAACTTTCCTCTGTTTTAGATAATCCTATAATCATTGTTGATAAAGAACTTAAGAATAAGATATTTGAATTGAAGAAGGATGGAAAAAACAACAAAGAAATTCTTAAGTATTTTGATGAGAACAATGATGTTTGGACTGAAATTAAATCTGGAAAAGTACAAGTGTATTATTTCACAAAAGAAACTACGGATAGATATTTTGCGACAAGAAAATCATTAGATACAAGTTTCAATAAAAAGAAAATTGAGAATGAAATAACAGACACAGGAATTCAAAAAATACTATTAGCACATTTGTCGGCAAAAGATGATAATCCTGAATTGGCATTCTCACCTGATGGTATTGATGAAATGAATAGGAATATTGTTGTACTAAACAATGGCAGACATCATCAACCAATTATAAAAGTCAGAGTTTATGAAAAGGCTGATAAATTTGCTATTGGAAATTATGGTAATAAATCAAAGAAATTTGTAGAAGCCGCAAAAGGTACAAATCTTTTCTTCGTAGTTTATTCAATTGAAAAGTTGGATAAGAAAACTGGAATCTTTGAAAAAATATGAACATACACAACTGTGCCTTTGAATATCGTCATTGATTGCCAAAAACAATATCAGAAAGAATGGAACCAAGCATTGGATAATGTTCTTAAAGAAAAAGAATATATTGATAAAGATGCCAAATTGCTATTCATACTTTCTCCTAATGATTTGGTGTATGTGCCGACAAATGAAGAACTTAGAAATGGTGTTGAGTTTGATAAAATTGATAAAAGTAGGATTTATAAAATGGTTTCGTCTTCTGGCAATCAATGTTTCTTTATCAAGGAAAATGTAGCAAATACTATTGTTAATAAATTTGAATTTTCTCCATTAAATAAAATGGAACGTTCAATAACAGGGGAAATGATAAAGGAAATTTGTATTCCAATTAAAGTTGATAGATTGGGTAATATTGTCGAGTTTAATAATTTAAAATAATAAGACATAGGGGAGTTGCTGATTTAGGCAACTCTTTTTTATTAACTAAATTCAACCATTATGATAAAACGTACACTTTGTTTTACCAATCCTGCTTATCTCTCTCTTAAAAACGAGCAGCTGGTAGTTAAAATTCCGCAATCTGATGGCGGTCAACAATCGGAAAAAGTAACGACCATCCCTATTGAAGATGTAGGGGTGGTCGTTATTGATAATAGGCAGATTACAATAACGTCGGGCGTCATTGACGCTCTGCTGGCAAACAACTGCGCTCTCATTACTTGCGATGGCAAAAGCCTTCCTGTTGGTCTGATGCTTCCTCTGTGTGGCAATACGACTCAAAGCGAGCGCTTCCGTTATCAGATTGAAGCGACTCTTCCTTTGAAGAAACAGCTTTGGCAGCAGACCGTACAGGCGAAAATTAATAACCAGGCGGAGGTGCTTTCTAAATATACCGAGGCTGAAACTGCTTGTATGAAAGTCTGGTCGAAAGAAGTGAAAAGCGGTGATAGCGATAATCTTGAAGGCAGAGCGGCCGCTTATTATTGGAAGAAACTCTTTGGTCATATCACTGATTTCAATAGGGATAGGGAAGGAGTGCCGCCAAACAATCTCCTGAATTACGGTTATGCTATTCTGCGTGCAGTGGTAGCTCGCGCTTTGGTGTCGAGCGGAATGTTGCCGACATTGGGTATTCATCATCATAATCGTTACAACGCTTATTGTTTAGCAGATGATATTATGGAACCGTATCGTCCTTATGTTGATGAACTGGTTTTTAATCTGGTGAAAGAAAGAGGATTGCCGGAAGATGGTCTGAGTAGAGAATGGAAAGTGGAACTTTTGAAGATACCAGTTTTAGATGTTGTTATCTCCGAAAAACGCAGTCCGTTGATGATTGCTGTAAGTCAGACGACAGCGTCTTTGTACAGATGTTTTTGCGGAGAGTCGCGAAAGATTGTATATCCGATAATGTAATTTTTATGGAACGCTTTAGTGAATATCGTATTATGTGGGTTTTAGTCTTATTTGATTTGCCGACTGAGACGAAGAAAGACAGGAAAGCGGCGTCGGAATTTAGGAAGAAACTGTTGAAAGACGGATTTACAATGTTTCAGTTTTCGATTTATGTCAGGCATTGTGCCAGTCAGGAAAACGCTGACGTACATATAAAAAGAGTGAAATCGTCACTACCAGAATATGGTCAAGTCGGGATTTTCTGCATCACTGACAAGCAGTTCGGTAATATCGAGATTTTTTATGGCAAGAAACCGCAGACTTTGAACACGCCAGGGCAGCAGTTGGAGTTGTTTTAATGTCAATAGACAACAGTCAACAAACTTTGAGTATATGCGTATTTATCCGCAGCGGCGAGCTTTTTCTGTTTCTTTTTTTTGCGGGAAAAAAGAGAAATGAAACTTTTTATAGATAAAATTCAAATTTTTAACGAGATTTTCTATTGTAGTTTAATGTAAAAAAAGAACTAAATAGAACTAAAAAAGTCCGGAATTTTTCTTCCCGGACTTATAAATTGAATACAGAATTTTAATTGTGAAATTTGTTGTAATATATTGAAATACAATTTGATGATGACATCGTGTTGTATTCAATCTTTCAAAGATACATAATTTAAAGCAATTCACAACAATTGGAACAACTTTATTACTGACACTTAGTTGTATTCAATCTTTCAAAGATACATAATTTAAAGCAATTCACAACCCCCTGCCGATGAAACACTTACGGTCAATGGTTGTATTCAATCTTTCAAAGATACATAATTTAAAGCAATTCACAACTTGATGTATCAGTTGACGCTGTTTGTAAAGGTTGTATTCAATCTTTCAAAG
>JAGBVS010000081.1 GCA_017630195.1 Bacteroidales bacterium
AATGGATATGTATGTAAAGATGTATGATGAATTGATACGTCCCGAAGGACATAATCCTACAATAGGTATATTGCTTTGTGCGGATACCGATGAGGATGTTGCTCATTATTCTGTTTTGAATGGTAGTGACCAGCTTTATGCTGCAAAATATCTGACGTTTTTACCGACAAAAGAAGAGCTTCGTCGTGAGATAGAACAACAAAAAGAATTTTATCGCTTAAAATATGAAAGTGGGATTGATTGTTGATATAAAAAAGTTTAAATTTGTAGACTCAGGCCCTGAACTCAGACCCTGACTTATAGACTTATGGACTCATAGACTCATAGACTTGGAAAACCTATTACAGCAAAATATTAACCAATAAATAATGAACCATGAAAAAGCTATCCTTATTTTTAGTTGCGCTTACGATGGTGTTAGTGTCATGTAAGCCAGAATAACCAAAAGTTGTGACGACAGAGGTTACAGAAATAACAGGGAACTCAGCGGTATGCGGAGGTGGTGTGTCAGACGGAGGTGTGCTGCTATTGTAGAAAGAGGATTTTGTTGGAACACAGAAAGAAAACCTACATTTTAGATTTCTGTGTAAAAGATACAGAAAGTGGACTAGGAGGCTTTACATCAAATATCCCAAAGTCAACAAGACTACAAGTTTTTTTAGTGATGGAGTGATGGAGTGATGAAGTGATGGGGTGATGAAGTAATGTAGTAATGTAGTAATGTAGTAATGTAGTAGTATTTCGGCAGGCTTAGAGACTGATAAAATTTCTTCTGTGATTCTCTGTGTCTTTGCGAGAGGTTTTGAGGAACGATGACGGGAGACGTGATGTTGGAAACGGAAAAATATGTAGGGATACGTTTTTTAGTGAAAAAATAAATCATAAATAATAGTCGTGTAATAAAATTGTTTGTATTTTTGCAAGCAGATAAGTCGTGAGGTGACGATGTAATGGGTTGTGCGAAAGTCCCTCGCCAGCATGGCATCACACCTAAGTGTAAACCTCTCTCACGCATTTTAGGGACAATTTAAGAAAAGCATCTAAGATGCTTTTTTTTATATATTAGATATGGCAGTAATGCAGTATTGTACTTTCTCGTGCGTCCTGCGACGAATACCTACAGTCATTTTAACTTTGCCAATACCAATGAGCTCATATTCCATAATCATAATACGTTCGAAAGGTTTCTGGTTTTTGTTACCTTCTTTTATTTTACTGATTGAAATTTTTTTTTGCTCCAATAAGAATTGCATCAAGTTGTAATACCGCAATTGTTGATAAATATGATTTGGCTGCATGTTCGCTGGTCTCAATGATGGAGACCATTCTAATATTGATGTAATCTTTCAGTGATAGATTGTATCTGCATTGAGATGGATTATCTTCTTTCCATTTGTGATAAAAATCACGGATAATCTTTTCTCTTTGTTTAATTTCTTCGGAGCTATTGCCTTGTGGTATAGTTATATTGGAATTCATATTAAATACTTTCAAAAACTTTGGTTAGTTTCGCAAAATTAAAATATCGTTTCCAAATAAAAAAGTTAAAAATTGTTAAAAATGCGGTGAGCTATTAGCCATGAGTTGTGAGCAGTGTTGTCCATGGTACACAGCTTATTATTCGTAGCCCCTCTGCGTTAGGGATTGGAGCGGCATCCTTTTTTTGCGGAGGCGAAGACGGAGCGGAAAAAGATATAGCGGAAAGCCCGACGGCAGAGCCGGAACGCCAAGAAAAGAAAGACAACAAGACTACAAGACAACAAGTTCTTTTAGTGATGGAGTGATGAGGTGATGGAGTAATGTAGTAGTATTTCGGCAGGCTTAGAGACTGATAGAATTTCTTCTGTGATTCTCTGTGTCTTTGCGAGAAATATTTTTAATGATGGATGCGGATTTCTGATTGCTTTTTAAAAGAATATGATTCCTGTCACTCCGGCGATAGCTATCAGCAGCATAGGGTTGACCTTGAAGAAAAAGACGCAGATAAATGTAGCGGCGCATATTATAATGCTGATGTTGTTTTCTCCTAATCCTACGTCAGGGAAATTGGCGGAGTTCATCATAAGCAATGCCGCCGCAAATATCAATCCCGCAATGAACGGCTTCAAGTTCTTTAACGTCGTCTTGACGATGAAGTTGTCCTTGTTCTTGAATAGAAATCTCAAGACGAAATATAATAACACTAACGAGGGCAGCACTATTGCCATCGATGCCAACAGTGAGCCGAATATTCCTCCTACCTGATATCCTACGTAAGTGGCACAGTTGATGGATATTGGTCCTGGCGTCATTTGTGATAATGCCACTACGTCGGCGAACTCGCTCAATGTCATCCATCCGTGTTTCTCCACCACTTCAAATTGTATCATCGAGAGCATGGCATAACCGCCGCCAAAGCCTAATAGACCTATCTTTAAGTAAACCCAGAATAGTTGTAGATATATCATTTTAATTAGGAATTATGAGTTAGGAATTAGGAATGTTTTTGAAGATGTATAATGAATGACATAGACATACGACAATTGCGAATATAATAATGTATGCCGGTGAGATTTTGAACCACCATATCAGCAGGGCTGTGCCGATAGGGAAGATGGCGGTCTTCCAGTTGACTTTGGCTGAGATGCACATCTTCACTGCTGGCGATAATATCAGTGCTACCACGCACGGCCTTATGCCTCTGAATATCTTCTCTACTGTCGGGTTGTCTTTATAATCGGTGAAGAACATCGCGATGAGCAGCATGATGATAATTGAAGGCAACATCGCTCCTAATGAAGCTGCGACGGCTCCCTTGGTGCCTCCGATTCTGTATCCTACATAAAGTGCGCAGTTGACGGCAAAGACTCCGGGGAGCGACTGCACGACTGCAATGGATTCCCAGAATTCGTCATGTTCTATCCAACGACGCCTTTTCACTACGGCACGCTCTATCATATCGAGCATGGCATAACCGCCGCCTAAAGTGAAAGCTCCTATGTTTAAGAATGTTACGAAAAGTTGCCAGCAGATTTTCATGGTTAAATATTATTTTGCAAAGATATGGAAAAGACTACTCGTACTCTTGTGGTCTTGTTGACTTTTTTCTTATCTTTGTAAAAAATATCTCTATGAAAGTTTTAGTGACGTATGCTTTTGATGAGGAAATAATTCCTTTTGAAATACAAGGTGTTGATATTACATTCCTTAAAACTGGAATGGGTAAGGTGCTCTCGGCTTTTAACCTGACGAAAGCTCTTTGTGAAGAGAAATATGATTTAGTGCTTAACGTCGGTACTGCCGGCACTCTCAATCATAATGTGGGCGACATCTTCGTTTGTCATCGTTTTGTTGATAGAGATATGGAGAAGATAGAACTTCCTGATGTATGTTCTGATATTTCTTTTCCAGAAAAAGTCGGGATAGAAATTATTGACGATTATAACAAGATAGGCGTATGTAACACAGGCGACAGCTTCGTGACAAAGGCAGCTCACTTCAATGGCGATGTCGTCGATATGGAGGCTTTTGCTCAGGCGATGGTGTGTAAAGAGATGAATGTGAAATTCGTTTCTGTTAAATATATCACCGACATCATCGGTCAGAACTCAGGTGAGATTTGGTTGGACAAGCTTCGTGATGCTCGCGAGGCCTTAAAAGAATTTTTCGCATGAACTTATTAGATTGGCTTCCGATAACAAAGAAAGAGACCGACTTACGCAGATGGAGCGAAGTCGATATAGTTATTGTCACAGGTGATGCTTACGTCGATCATCCAGCTTTCGGCGCTGCTGTGATAGGTCGCGTCCTCGAACATCAAGGCTACAAAGTCGCTTTGATTCCGCAGCCTAATTGGCGCGACGACCTCCGCGACTTCAAGAAATTCGGCAAGCCGCGTCTTTTCTTCGGCATCTCTGCCGGTGCCATGGACTCTATGGTGAATCATTATACTGCTAATAAGCGCCTACGCTCAAACGACGCCTACACCCCAGGCGGCGAAGCGGGCTTCCGTCCTGACTATGCGACGATAACATATTCCAACATACTGAAAAAATTATATCCAGATGTTCCAGTCGTGATCGGCGGTATCGAGGCTTCCTTGCGAAGAGTGACGCATTACGACTATTGGGCCGACGAACTGAAACCTACTATCATGCTCGACTCGAAAGCCGACCTCGGCGTTTATGGCATGGGCGAACTCGCTATCGTTGAAATTGCCAAGGCTTTGGATGAAGGAAAGAAGATAAATGAGATAACGAATATTCCTCAGACGTTTTTCCTTAATGAAAATTCACAATTTATCGAGTCCGAATGGAACGACCTGCGTCTCGTCTCTCATGAGGAATGTCTGAAAGATAAGAAAGCTTACGCTTCTAACTTCAAAAACGTTGAGATAGAATCGAATAAGAAGAAAGCCAATCGTCTGCTTCAAGATGTAGGCGATTACACCTTATATATTAATCCGCCTTATCCGACGATGACGGAATCTCAAATTGATGCTTCTTTTGATTTGCCTTACACTCGTCTGCCGCATCCTAAGTATGCGAAACGTGGCGTGATTCCGGCTTACGAGATGATTCGTCATTCGGTTAACATTCATCGCGGCTGTTTCGGAGGCTGCGCCTTCTGTACTATTTCGGCGCATCAAGGTAAGTTCGTGGCATCAAGAAGCAAGGCTTCTATCATGAAGGAAGTGAAGCAAGTCACTGAGATGGAAGACTTCAAGGGTTATATCTCCGACCTCGGCGGCCCTTCCGCCAATATGTATCGCATGAAAGGCAAGGACGAAAGTCTTTGTGAGAAATGTATTCGCCCGACTTGTATCCAGCCTAATGTCTGTAAAAATTTAGATACCAATCATCATCCGCTTATTGAATTATATAAGGAAGTTGATAAACTGCCGAAAGTGAAAAAAGCGACTATCGGTTCGGGAATACGTTACGATTTGTTTTTGACTAATGAAGACCCTTCTGGAAAATTAGGCTACGATGAATATTTCGAGCAACTGATGAAACGTCATGTGAGCGGCCGTTTGAAAGTAGCTCCTGAACATTCCAGCGACGAGGTCTTGAAATTGATGAGAAAACCATCGTTCAATCTTTTTGTGAAACTGAAAAAGAAATTCGATAAGGTCAATGAGAAGCATCATCTCAACCAGCAGCTGATACCTTATTTTATATCAAGTCACCCTGCATGTACTTTGACTGATATGGCAGAACTTGCGGTGAAGACGAAAGAATTAGGATATAAATTGGAGCAGGTTCAGGATTTCACCCCAACGCCGATGACATTGGCGACGGAGATTTATTATTCTGGTTATGATCCTTATAGTTTGAAGCCTGTTTTTGTTGCCAAGACCAAACAAGAGAAATTAGATCAGCAGAGATTTTTCTTCTGGTACAAGCCAGAGAATCGTCAGTATGTGAAAAACGCCCTGCGTAAAATAGGCAAGGCGTTATGGATTGATAAACTCTTCAGAAATTAATTCATAATTCACAATTCATAATGCATAATCAACAAACAACAATTATGAATTATGCATTATGCATTATGAATTATTCTAAGACTAATCTGAATCCTGTGTTGTAGTCGCGATAGTGAATGGTTTGTTGGTAACGAGCTGTCACTCTTGCTGATTGATCGTTTGTGTTCCAGCTGCCGCCGCGATATACGTGATAGCCTGTGTAAGCTTCGCCGACAGGGTTTGTTGCAGGAGCCTCGGTGTAGTCGTAGTACCAGTCTTGGCACATTTCCCAAACGTTACCGCTCATGTCGTAGAGACCTAATGTGTTAGGTGTTTTCATTCCGACTTCAGAATTTTTTTCGCTGTTTCGGTCTATCCAAGCATATTCGAGGACGTTGTCGCCGCCGGCATATAATGTGTAATATGTATCTTTACCGCCTCTTGCTGCATATTCCCATTGAGCTTCTGTTGGAAGAGCGAAGTTCAAGCCTGTGTATTCGTTTAACTTACCGATGAAAGTTTCAACTTCCTTGAAAGAGATTCTGTAAGCAGGGTATTTGTCGCCTTTACCGAATTCATCATCCCAATCGTTGAATTCATCGTTGTCTTTGTTTGGTGTTGTTTCCATGACAGCTTCCCAAAGCAATTGTGTTACTTCGTATTTGTTGATGTAAAATTCGCTTACTGTCACTTCGTGTACTGGAGATTCACACTCTGTGGCGTTTTCGTCGTAGTTGTAATATTCAACAGAATCTTTTTGAGCGCCCATGTAGAATGTGCCGCCATCTACTTTAACCATATTGCTGATCATTTCTCTGATGGCGTCTTTTTCGTTCTTGTTCAAATCGCCAGTCCAATTGATGTCAAAACCGTTGATGGTTTCATTCTTGGTGTTGTCTTTATTACATGATTGTAATGCTAAAAAGCAACATAAAACTATTAATAATTTTTTCATAATAATATGATAATAAATGATTTACTAAAATAAAAATAAAGATGTAATTATAAAAAAACACACTTTTATTTCGATTGTAAATATACGATATTTTTTAATTATATAAAGATGTAAGATTTTTTTTATTTTCCTATCTTTGTAACTTAAATTATGGAATTATGAAAAGACTGTTTTACATAGATTCATGTTTGAGATATGGCTCTAATACAAAGAAAATTGCGGACGCTTTGATTGACAGGCTCTCCGAAAGATATGAAGTAGAAACTGTTAAATTGTCAGACTATGACTTTCCTGTTGTCAAAAATGGAATCTTGAATGATAGGAATAATGGCATCGTTCCGGAAGAATATGTGAATATTGCAAGAAAAATAGCTGCAGCTGATAGATTGGTGATTTCTGCTCCTTTTTGGGATATGAGTTTTCCGAGTGCTTTGAAAGTATTTCTTGAAAATATGTCGCTGTTTAATGTGACTTTTGCAAGTGATGAGAAGAAATGTTACGGATTATGTAAAGCAGAAAAAGTCCTTTATGTAACTACGCGCGGCATGAATATCAATACGGGTGATGATATGGAACAGGCGACACCTTATATCAAAGCTATAGGAAAATTGTGGGGACTTGGCGAGTTGAACGTTGTTTCTGCTCAAAATATGGATTACAGCACGGAAGAACAGAAGGCCGAAAAAGTCAATAATGCGATAGAAGAAGGATTGAAACTATGTGAAGAGTTTTGAAAAAAAACTTTGGTTTTTGTACAATTGTCTTTGGCCATTATTTATTATCTTTGCGAAAGATGTATATTATATAAATTTGCAACACAATGAAGGAGAAGGGAGAAATCTTATATAAGAATTATGCGGTTGAAGAAAACGAATATTCTGATATTCTGAAAGAGCCACAGGTGGAAATGTTTTTTGAAAATGGTTCAAGTGAACGAAAAGAAGATGGTATTCGTGTTCTTTCATTGTTTTCTGGATGTGGAGGTATGGATTTAGGTTTAGAAGGAGGATTTATATGTCATAAAAAGTCAGTTGTAAATGAGAAATTCATAGATAGAGAAGTTGTTGATGATTGGGTGTTGTTAAAAAAATCGTCATTTAAGACTGTATTTGCATGTGATATATTACCCGAGGCAAAAGCAACATGGGTAAAGTATTTTGGTAGATTTAATGTTAATCCTGAGATTTATCATCTTCAGAGTGTGGTAGATTTGGTAAAGCTGCATAAGAGTGGTCAGGATATATTCCCTAATAATATTGATGTTGTCACAGGCGGTTTCCCTTGTCAGGATTTTAGTGTTGCAGGAAAACGTAAAGGTTTTAATTCATCGGTATCTCATGATGGTGATAAAAGAAATAATGATATAGCGTCAGAAGAGAATAGAGGTAAATTATACCTATGGATGAAGCAAGTTATTGATATAGTCCAGCCTAAAATGTTTATAGCGGAGAATGTCAAAGGGATGGTTAGCCTCGGTGATGTAAAGGATATAATACAACATGATTTCTCTACTGCACATGGAAATGATTATATAGTTCTTACGCCAAAGGTCTTGCATGCTGCAAATTATGGCGTTCCTGAAACAAGAGAACGTGTGATATTTATTGGTATAAAGAAATCTGCATTGTTACCAGAAGTAAGGAAAATTTTGGAAAAAGATGTGATTCCTGATGAATATAATCCATATCCACAGCCTACACACAATATTTGTAAAGGTAATTTTGTTACTTGCAACGATGTCTTAGGTAAATTGTTAGAACCAGATACATCAAACGATTTGTCGCATAAGTCTTATTCTAAAGCTAAATTTCTTGCTAATGGAAGTCAAGGCCAGACAGAAATAAATATGGAAGGACTGTCCCCGACTATTCGTTCTGAACATCATGGTAATATAGAGTTTAGACGTTTGTCTGCTGAACATGGTGGCCGCAATTATAAAGAACTTAATGAAGGAAAAAAAGAACGAAGACTGTCTCCTCGTGAGTGTGCTTTGATACAAACATTCCCTCCAGACTTTCCTTTTGTATTTTACAAGCCATATATGAAAAAGTATTCAGTTAGTCCGTCAAATGCGTATAAAGTTATAGGTAATGCAGTGCCACCCATGTTGGCCTTTAATTTGGCAAAAAGAATTGAAGAGGTTTGGCCTTTATATTTTGGAGAATAAAAATGTATGGAAGAAAATCGTATTATTACAATTCGTAAAAGGGACATTGCTTTGGCATATCAGGCGTTCTCCGATTTGATGCTAAAGACAAAGGAAATTTTGAATGAAGATGCCAAACGCAATCCATCTATGTACAAGTCATTCTCTTCTACAGAATTAGAAGAGTGTTCCCTTGAAAAGATAAAATTGGCTTGTGATAGCACACCTTTTGATGCATGTGAAGTTAAACTCATATCTGGTCAGCGATTCCCTGATATTATAGCTGAAAAATATTATGGCATAGAAGTCAAAAAGACTAAACAAAACCATTGGACTTCTGTTGGGAGCAGTATTGTTGAATCTACTCGTGACAAATATGTTGAAGATATTTATGTTCTCTTTGCAAAAATGGGTGGTAAGTATCCTGAATTTTTATGCCGTCCGTATCAGGAAGTGATGTGTGATATTGCTGTAACACACTCTCCACGTTATCTTATTGATATGGAATTGGAAACTGGTGAAACTATTTTTGATAAGATGGATGTGTCTTATGATGAGTTTAGAAAAGATCCTCGTTCTATAGATAAAGTTAGAAATTATTATAGGCAAAAGGCTGTTGATAATAATAAATTGGAAATGCCGTGGTGGGTTACTTCGGAAAATTCAGAAGATGAAAAGCCTTTTAATGTTTCTTTGTGGAACAATTTGTCTGCTGATGAAAAAAGACGACTTAGAGCGATGTGTATGATTTTATTCCCTGAAGCCATGAATCCTAAAGGTGGTCAAAAGAAATACAATCAAACAACATTGTGGTTATGCTCTTATAAACAAATCGTTATGCCGAACATTAGAGATTTATATACAGCAGGAGGAAAAATAACTTGTATAAATGGGAAAAGGTTGGATATGGCATTGCCGCAAGTCTTTAATCAAATATTAGTCTTCTCTGATTTGATTAAGAAAATGCTTGAAAATCCATCTTCAGAATTGATAATGTTGATACAAGATTATAATCCTGTATTACTATCAGGAAACAATATGTGGGAAGAATGGATTAAAATATGTTCGAATTATGCAAAGTTGTATGATGTTGATTTGGTAAAGCTTATAAATGATAAGCCCCAACTGACATTGTCAAAATAGTTTTTTGTTTTTAGTCATGTATAAAGAAATTGCCTTAAAAAAAATTCTGCATTATTGCGACTATCAAGATCGTTGCAAGAAAGAGATTTTTACTAAGCTGAATTCTTTTGAACTTGCAGATGATGACAGAAATTTCATCGTTGGTTTTCTTAATGATGAAGGTTATATCAACGATGAGCGTTATTGTCGTTCTTATGTGAAAAGCAAGTTGAGCCTTAAAAAATGGGGTATCAATAAAATAAAGCTTTCCTTGATAACAAAAGGCATCGACAGAGAAATTATTGATAATGTTCTTTCTGAAATAGACCAAGATTCTTATAAAGAAGAACTTGTCAATCTTTTGAAAAATAAAAAGATAAACGAAGAAGACCCATATAAGCGAAAGGCAAAGCTAATGCGTTATGCCGTCTCGAAAGGATATTCGATAAGCGAAGTGATGGAAATAGTTAATGGCAACGAGCTGTGAGCTACGAGTTCATTCCTCAAAGCTCGTAGCTCGAGGCTAAAAAAAACTTGTGTTTTTGAAGAATAATCTTTAACTTCGCAAAGATTTTACTAACTAAAACTTTGTATCATGTTAAACAAACTTTTCGGATTTGATTCCAAGAAGCACAATGTCCGTACGGAGATAGTCGCAGGTATAACCACTTTCCTTACTATGTCGTATATCCTTGCGGTCAACCCTGGTATGTTTGGTATTCTTGAAGGAATGCCTGCCGGTGCTGTCTTCACTACCACTGCTCTTGCTGCTATCATCGGTACTTTGGCAATGGCGATTTTTGCCAAATTGCCTTTTGGTCTTGCTCCTGGTATGGGACTTAATGCATTCTTCGTTTTCTCTGTTTGTCTCGGTATGGGATATTCGTGGCAGTTTGCCTTGACTGCTGTATTTATCGAAGGTATTTTATTTATTCTTATGACGATAACCAATATTCGAGAAGCTATTGTCAACGCTATTCCAAAGAATCTGCGTTACGCAATAGGCGGCGGTATTGGTCTTTTCATCGCCTTCATCGGTATGCAGAATGCCGGTATTATCGTCAATGATGATGCTACTTTGGTCGCTCTCGGCGATGTTACTTCAGGTTCTGCTCTTCTCGCTGTTATTGGTTTGGTTATCACAGGGGTTTTGTTTGCGTTGAATGTAAGAGGCGCTATGCTGATCGGTATCCTCGCAACAACATTGATAGGAATACCAATGGGCATCACCGAATTTAAAGGCGTCGTCTCTATGCCTGAATCTATCGAGCCGATCTTCTGCAAATTTGAATGGGATAAAATATTCACACTCGATATGCTCGTCATAGTGTTCACATTCTTGTTCATCGATTTGTTTGACACGGTAGGAACACTTGTCGGTGTTAGCACAAAAGCCAAGATGGTTGATGAAAAAGGCAATATTCCACATCTAAAACAAGCTTTCATGGCAGACGCTATCGCTACTACTGCCGGCGCTGTTCTTGGTACATCAACGACAACAACATACGTTGAGAGTGCGTCAGGTGTCGCACAAGGCGGTCGTACAGGTCTCACAGCATTTACTATTGCAGTATGTTTCGCAGTCGCATTGTTCTTCTCGCCATTGTTCCTTTCAGTGCCGGGCGCAGCAACAGCACCGGTTCTTATCCTTGTCGGTATGCTCATGATGGAGCCTGTCAGAAACATCGACTTCGACGACGCTACAGAAGCAATCCCAAGTTTTATCTGCTTGATTATGATGCCTCTCGCTTATTCAATATCAGCAGGTATCATGCTCGGTATGATAGCTTACGTGATCGTTAATATGTGTTGCGGCAAGTTTAAGAAACTCACACCTGCAATGTACATACTGGCGGTGTTGTTTATTTTGAAGTACATATTTATATAGACTAAAGTCTAAAGTCTAAAGGATTAAGTCGTATCAACATTCTTATTTTTTAAAAGGTATTGTTGGTACGGCTTTTTGTTGTTTATCAAACGTTGTTAACTAATAGATATCATCTTTAGTTATATTTATTTGCTTATATTTATTTTAGCATTTTTTATATTTTGCTGATACGAAAATAAATTTTTTTTTCGTAAGTTTGCAAGGTAAGATACAGGAATGTTTATTATAACAAGATATTGAATATGAATGCTAAGCCGTTTTTGAAATGGGTCGGAGGTAAAGGTCAATTGTTGACACAGTTAGAAGCAGCATTGCCAATTTCATTGTACAATAATGACTTTACGTATGTAGAGCCATTTGTTGGTGGAGGCGCAATGTTATTTTTTATGTTGCAGAAGTTCCCCAATATTAAACGTGTTATAATTAACGACATAAACATTAACCTAACAGAAGCGTATAAAAATATTAAATATTATCCTGATGAGTTGGTTTTAAAATTGAAAGATATTGAAAAGGAGTATTTGAATATTACAAATGAAGATTCTCGAAAAGATTTTTATCTGAGAATGAGAACCCTGTTTAATAATAAAGATATCACAAGTATTGAAAAAACAATGTTGTTAATATTTCTTAATCGAACATGTTTCAATGGTTTGTACAGAGAAAATTCAAAAGGAGAGTTTAACGTTCCATTTGGGAAATATTCAAATCCTACGATTTGTAATGAAGACGTAATTTATGCTGATAGCGAATTGTTAAATAAATTTGATGTGGAAATAAACAATGGGGATTTTGAAATAATGACAGATGATAATAATCTTACATTCTATTATTTTGATCCTCCATATCGTCCAATAAGTGAAACATCAAGTTTTAATTCTTACGTAAAAGGAAGTTTTGACGATAATGAGCAAGAACGTCTAGCAAATTTCTGTAAGAAATTATCTAAAAAAAGTAATTATTTGTGGATGTTAAGTAATTCTGATTGTTCTGCAAAGAATCCTAATGATTTGTTTTTTGAGAATCTTTATTACAACTTTAACATAATGAGAGTTTATGCAGCTCGTTCTGTTAATGCTGTCGCTAGCAAAAGAGGTAAATTGTCGGAATTACTTATCACCAATGATTTGGTGGTAAATGATAGTTGTGTTGTGTAATAATAAAGAGGGCAAATTATGAAATATCATACAGAAGAGGAGTTTAAAAGTTTTTTGTTGCAACTAAAAGAAACAAATGCAACACTTAATTTCTTTTGCGATTTTAATAAAATATCGGATAATGTCAGCAATATAGAACTAAAACTAAATCAGTTGAATTATCTTTTAGGTAAAGATGATTTGAATCATTGCATTAAATTGTTGTGGGAAGAAAATAAAAATGTATTTGATATATTAGAGATCTTAATTGCTGTTAGACAATCAGACAAAAAGAAAGTTGTTGCTAGTAATAATGAAGTTATTAGAATCTCAAGTTATTTTAAATCCGTTGATGGGGTTATACAATTTATTCATGAAACTGGCTTAGATGAAGTTTTCAAAAACAGAAAAATCAAGAATCTCGTTGACTATGTGTTTGGAATAGAAACAGGTCTTGATACAAATGCCAGAAAGAATAGAAGCGGGCATATAATGGAAAATACTGTGGCATCAATATTTTCTTCTCATAACATTGAATATCGACAAGAAGTGTATTCTTCGGATTATTCTGAATTATCTGTACTCGGCGAAGATGAGAAACGTTTTGATTTTGTCATTGAAACAAAACATAAAACGTATTTGATAGAAGTTAATTTTTATAGTGGTGGAGGTTCAAAATTGAATGAAACAGCCCGTGCATATACAGAACTTGCTCCTAAGATAAATGCTTTAGACAATTTTGAGTTTGTATGGATAACAGATGGACAAGGATGGTTGTCTGCAAGAAATAAATTGGAAGAAGCATTCTATGCTATACCAAGTATTTATAATTTAACAAGCATAGAAACTTTCATTAACAAGGTAAGAACTAATGATTAAACCTTTTTATAAGTCATCATCTTGTGACTTTACCCTTCTTCACGGAGATTGTTTGAAATTGTTGTCAACTTTTGATTTTGAATTTGATATGATTTTTGCGGATCCCCCGTATTTTCTATCAAATGGAGGAATATCTGTGCAGAGTGGTAAAATAGTTTGTGTAGATAAAGGAGATTGGGATAAAAATATCTCTTCTGAACATATAGATGCTTTTAATTTGCAATGGCTTTCTATGTGTAGAAACAAATTGAAAGATAATGGCACAATATGGGTTTCTGGCACATATCATAATATTTTTTCTGTTGCAAACACATTGAAATTGTTAGGATATAAAATTTTAAATGTCATTACCTGGGCTAAAACTAATCCTCCACCAAATATTTCATGCCGATATTTCACATATTCTACTGAATTTATTATATGGGCAAGAAAAGATGTTAAGAAACCACACTATTTCAATTATGAATTGATGAAATTGCTGAATGACAACAAACAAATGACTGATGTTTGGAGGTTGCCAGCTATTGCCAAATGGGAAAAATCTTGCGGTAAGCATCCAACACAAAAACCTTTGTCATTATTGATAAGAATTATTTTAGCTTCAACAAAAAACAATGCTTGGATTTTGGATCCGTTTTCTGGTTCATCTACAACAGGAATTGCTGCAAATCTTATAAATAGAAGATTTTTAGGTATTGAACAAGAATGTAATTTTGTTGAAATGAGTCGTTCAAGAAGAATCGAATTGGATAATAAAGAAAAGTATGCGGAATATCGTTCGAGACTTAAAGATATTGCTATTTACGATTCTTATCATTCTTCATCTGAAGCGTGTTTAGATACGATTGAATGTCACCTTCCTTTCTAATATTTTTTAAAAACTTTATAGTTAGCAGCGAAGATTCCTAATTAAAAAAAACTTTTGTCATTTGCCTTTAGCCAATTTTCTTATCTTTGCAACTCACAAATTTAATTTCAATATAATGATAACAATAGAAAACTGTAAAGAGTTAAGTAAGAGGATTGAATCCTTGAGGAGGTATCTTTGACATCGACGGTAAGTTGATGCAGATTAAAGAATTAGACGAACAGACCAATGCTGATGGTTTCTGGGATGACCCTAAGAATGGCAAGATTATCATGCGCAAGATGCGTGATGTGAAGAGTTGGGTTACTGCTTACGACGACATCGTGAAAGCTAACGAGGACCTTGGCGTGTTGTTCGATTTCGCTAAAGAAGGCGAAGCAGAAGAGGAAGAAGTCGATAAACAATATGAAGAGACAATACGTCTCGTTGAAGAACTCGAGTTCAGAAACATGCTTCATGAAGAAGCCGACCAGATGAGCTGCGTCTTGAAGATCAACTCAGGCGCTGGCGGTACAGAGTCACAAGACTGGGCACAGATGCTCATGCGTATGTATCTCCGCTATGCTGAGTCTCATGGATATAAAGTTAGAATAAGCAACTTGCTCGAAGGCGATGAAGCTGGTATCAAGACAGTGACAATGGAAATTGATGGCGATTATGCTTACGGTTATCTCAAAGGCGAAAACGGCGTTCACCGTCTCGTCCGCGTTTCTCCTTACAACGCACAAGGCAAACGTATGACTTCATTCAGTTCTGTATTCGTCACACCTCTCGTTGACGATTCTATCGAAGTCGTTATCGACCCTTCAAAAATCTCTTGGGATACATTCCGTAGCGGTGGCGCTGGTGGACAAAACGTTAACAAAGTCGAGTCTGGCGTTCGTCTCCGTTACCAATATAAAGACCCTTACACAGGCGAAGAAGAAGAAATCCTCATCGAAAATACTGAGAGCCGCGACCAGCCTAAGAACAGAGAAAACGCAATGCGTCTCTTGAAATCTCAACTCTACGATAAAGAACTTCAACATCGTATGGAAGAGAAAAACAAGATCGAGGCCGGCAAGAAAAAAATCGAATGGGGCTCTCAAATCAGAAGCTACGTCTTCGATGACCGCCGCGTGAAAGACCACAGAACAAACTTCCAGTCAAGTAACGTACAAGGCGTTATGGACGGTAAGATAGACGAATTCATCAAAGCATACCTGATGGAATTTGGACAACAAAGTTGATTTTAATTCATAATTCATAATGCAAAATGCATAATTAGCGATGAGCCGTGAGCTGTGAGTAGTGAGCAATTGCTCGATGCTCGAAGCCCATGGCTCATCGCTTTTAAACATAAAAAAATGATAACATTCTCAATAGCCTTAATAATCCTCGTCTTAGGATATTTCATTTACGGAAGATATATCAGCCGTATGTTCGGCGTTGACGAGAAACGTGCTACTCCGGCAGTGACAAAAAACGACGGCGTCGATTATATAGAGATGCCGACATGGAAAATCTTCATGATACAATTCCTTAACATCGCTGGACTTGGCCCAATATTCGGCGCTATCATGGGCGCTAAATTCGGAACTTCTTCATATCTCTGGATTGTGTTAGGAACTATATTCGCAGGTGCCGTCCATGACTACCTATCAGGAATGGTGTCGCTGCGTAACGATGGTGCGAGCCTCCCTCAGATAGTTGGTAAATATCTTGGAAAAAAGACGGAAAGAGTGATGATAGTTTTTACCATATTATTAATGGTGCTCGTCGTCGCTGTCTTCGTGTTACAGCCGGCGCAACTAATCGCTGGAATGACACCGACAAATCTCAACGTCTATTTCTGGGTCGTGGTGATATTTGCATATTATCTTATCGCAACGATATTGCCAATAGATAAAGTTATCGGAAATATATATCCTCTCTTTGGCGGAGCTTTGATGTTCATGGCGATAGGAATACTCGTCGTTCTTTTTGTCAAACAGCCTGCGCTTCCTGAGATTTGGAACGGATTCGGAACGAAATACGAATCGGGACCGATATTTCCTATGATGTTCATCTCCATAGCTTGCGGCGCTATCAGTGGATTCCATGCCACACAGTCGCCTCTCATGGCTCGCTGCCTCAAGAACGAGAGGCACGGACGTCCAGTCTTTTACGGCGCTATGGTGGTAGAAGGCATCGTCGCTTTGATATGGGCAGCCGCCGCAACTACATTCTTCCAGGAACATGGAAGCAACTTCACTGCAGCGCAGGTGGTTGACTTCTTGTGTAAAGACTGGCTCGGTGTGCTTGGCGGAATACTCGCTATACTCGGTGTCATTGCAGCTCCGATAACATCTGGTGATACCGCAATGCGCTCGGCACGTCTCATTCTCGCCGATATGCTGCACATGGAACAGAAAAGCATCTCTAAACGTCTGTTGCTCTGCGCTCCTTTATTCGTTGCTTCACTCGGATTGCTTATCTTTAGTATTGTCAACGCTAACGGCTTCACGATAATATGGCGCTATTTCTCATGGTGCAACCAGACACTCTCAGTGTTCACACTCTGGGCTTTGACGGTATATCTCGTCCTCGAAAAGAAAAATTATTTCGTGACATTATTGCCGGCACTTTTCATGACTTGCGTGGTAACGACTTACATCTGTATCGCACCTGAAGGATTCCAAATCATGCCGGCAATCTCATATGTGATAGGAGGCGTTGTGACATTGGCAGCGGCTGTTTTCTTTGTGATATGGAAAAATAAAAATACAAGTTTAATGCTTAAATAATTTCGCATTATGAATTATGAATTGTGCTTTGATGACAAAGTCAAAGATTTTATAGGTAAGCATCTGAAAGACGATGTCAATCGTTTGGCATTAGCCAAGTTCCCAGATGATATAGATAGAGAGTTTGTTGTCAGACAGATTCATGCACGACAAGTCTTAAACAAGAAACTGCCTTCATGGGCGGAAAACGACGGACTCATTTTCCCGAAAAAACTATCTTTGGAACAGAGTTCATCTGAGCTTACAGCACTATATAAGAAATCTCTACTCTCGGACGTAGATGAAATGGCACGAATTGCAATCTGTGAAAATCAGTGTCAATCTGTGGTTATGACTAAGACATTGATAGACCTCACCGGAGGCATGGGCGTCGATACGGCTTTTCTATCCGATAATTTTGACCATGCTTTCTACGTAGAAATGCAAGAGGAATTGTGCGAGATAGCAAGACATAATTTCAAAGTCTTAAATAAAAACATAACAGTTGTTAACGATAACGCTGAACATTTCTTGCAAGATTGTGAGGATGTCGATTGCATCTATCTCGATCCGGCACGTCGCGACGAATATGGACGTAAGATGGTATCGCTCCACGATTGCTCTCCCGATGTCGTTGAACTTCACGACTTGTTGATGAAAAAAGCAAAGCGTATCTTGATAAAAGTATCGCCTATGCTCGACATAGAAATGATTAAAAAAGAACTTAAAGACATATCTGAGATACATGTCGTGGCAGTGAGAAATGAATGCAAGGAAATCCTTATAGCGATGCAAACTCACAAAGAATCTGTGTCTTCAATAAACATAATTGCGACCGATCTTCGTGAAAAATGGAATATCGTTTTTACAGAAGATGAAGAACAAAACGCACAATGGACTTTAGCCGACAATATCAAGAAATATCTTTACGAACCAGGTGCTGCTTGTATGAAAGCTGGATGTTTTAAACTTTTGTCGCAACGTTATGCTTTAGATAAACTGCATAGAAACAGTCATCTTTATACTTCTGATGAGTTGGTACCTGATTTCCCGGGAAGAATATTCGAGGTTATAGATGTTATGCCTTTCGATAAGAAAGCGAAGAAAGAAATTTCTTTGAGATGCCAACAGCCCAAAGCTAATGTGGCAGTTCGTAATTTTCCTCTCTCGACAGAAGAACTCAAGAAAAATTTAGGATTACATGACGGAGGTGAATTTTATATCTTCGGAACTACAATGAAGGGTGAGAATAAAGTGATTGTTCTGACGAAAAAACTCTGAATCATTAACGTCTTTATATAGTTAATAAACATTTCTCAACTAATGGTTGATAGAAATAATAATGGAGTGACACAAATTCTGTATCACTCCATCACTCCATTACTTCATCACTTTCTTCGTAAAGCTTCCGTTTTCGGTTTCAATATTGATGAAATAAACGCTTGATTTATAGTTCGATGTGTTGATTTCTACTTCGTTAGTGTTGACTTCAATTTCTTCAATCATCATTCCTAAACAGTTGTAAACTTTAACTTTTGCCATTTGACTTTTGCCATTTGTCACTTTCACAAAGTCTTTTGCTGGATTAGGATATATGCTGATGTTTTCTATATCATTTTCTTCAATGTCAACAGTAAATTCTATTAAATCGAAGAGGCCGACAGATTCCTTGTCGTCATATTTTGCAACCACTTCAACGGTTTTCAATCCTGATTCTGTGACTTCGATGCTGTGGGATAAGCCGTTTATGTTTTCTGCTGTCAATACGTTGTTGACATAAATATCGTAAGCCGATGGTTCTCCTTCTTGAGGCGCATCCCATGAAATGATGAGATTGTTGTTATTTGGCTCTAATTTAAGATTTTGTGCAGGATAGACATGATTGCAGTATTCATAGGCGAATCTACTGTTGACAACTTCCTTACTTTCTTTATCTTGAATCCAGAGAGCCACTTCGAGGTCGTTGATGTCTTCCACGTCAGTAAGCGACATGTCATAGGAAAATTCAAAACGTTGGTATTCGTATGCATTGATGTTGAGCTCGTTGCCGTCAGCGTTGTCTAACATTTTCATCATGATGTGATGAAATTCTGTCTCGCCGTTGCTGCCTATGTTTTCTGTTGTTGTCTTTTCGTTTATTGATATGAACGCACTCACATCTTGCAAATCGATGTATGACATGAAGTCGGCAACGACATTGATAGTGTTTCCTTCTATTGAGAACGAGCCTCTGATGTTTGCTATGGTTGGCTCGTTGTTTTTATTGTCGATGTCGTCTTGAGTTATGATTCCGTTAACGCTTGTTGCTCCGTCGATAAAGATAGAAGGCACAGCCGATACGCTGTAGAAAGCTTTTTTTATTGCGCCGTCGCCGTTATAATATGGGTCGCCCATGGCAGGCCAATCCATTGCGTATTTGACGTATGTGTATTTTCCCGGATTTGCTTCTGTCAGTTCATGCATTATGCTGTTTACTTCAACGCAAGGTCCGCATGTAGAACTGGAGAAATGTTCTATCAATGGTATTTTTTGAGTAAGACCGGATGCAACGACAATGTTTTTGTTCATGATGTTGTTGGTGGTGTTTTCATCGGTGCTTCCGTTTACGGAAATTATCTCTATGTCAAGTTCATAATTGCCTAATTCTAAATATTGGCTTGTCTCGAAAGTAAAACTCTCATTTTCCATAGGGCCTAAATATGTTGTAAATGATTCAGTGACAGTTTCGTTGTTTATGGTATATGAAGCTTCAAAAGATTCGATGTTAGTTTCGCCCATATTTTGTATGCTGAAGCTTATTTCGTTTTCGCCTAAAAGCATATAATCATGATTGTTGATATTAGTCAAGCTGATGTCAATCTGGTTTTGACTGTTGATATAAATGTCGTCGAAGAACCAGAAGTTGATGTTGTATGAGTTGCCTTCGAAGAAGATGCATAACATGACATTGTCTTTGCCTAAATCTGGACTGTTGAAGATTTCGAATACTTCATAAGTTCCGTCGGTGTCGTAATGTTTGCTCCATGCAGTGTTCCATGTGCTGCCATTGTCGCTTGAGGTGGCTATTCCTATAGTGCCGCCAGGCTCTACGGAGTTTTCAAAAACATCCACATTATGTTTTAATGACAAAGTGGCTGATGTGATTCCCGAGAAATTGACTGATGAGTAGATGGCTCTCGTGGTTCCTTCGTATGGCGGTGTCCATCCGAATTGCAGTTCGTTAGGAATGCCGCCGGCAATGTCGCTTCTCGCAATCATCCAGTTAGATGCGCCATCGTCAATGATAGACCATCCTGTAGGGAGATTGTCGGAGTCGAATGTCTCTTTAAAAATAGTGCCGGCATTTTGAGCTAATGAATTATAAGCCGTAAATAAAAATAATAATACAAAAAGTAATGATTTTCTCATAGCATATAAATTTGATGCGCAAATATAAAAAAAATCGTTGGCATCGATGAAATTCGCGCATCAAAAAAAGATATGTTATAAATCATGTTCTTTATGTTTCAGCTTAAATTTCGCTTGATCGAAGAAAACGGCAGTCTCGTAAAGTACGCTTTGATAACAGTCGGAACTGTGCATCACGTTGCGAGTGAAATCAATTCCGTAACGTTTTCTGTATTTAATCTTTAAATGTGTGAGAGCTTCGATGGCGCTGACTCTGTCGGCAAAAGGCGACAACAACGCAAAGCCTATGCATGGTCCACTTGTCATATATTCTATCAGCTCCTCGAAAAAAGGCTTGTCTTTGTGACAACTGTATATTGCTTCGGCTTCCTCCCTCGTCAAAATCTTTTCCATAGCTTCTACGATGGCAAAGTCGCGACGTTGCAATTCTCTGACAATCTCGTCAGTGTGTTTTAAAAATCCTGGTTTTATGATGATGAAGCCATCATAATTGTCTAACATGGAGGTGTTATATCCATAACCTTCGTCTTCTTTGATAAATGCAGATTTCATAAATTTCGTTTTCGTTAAAACAATAGAATGTCTTAAAAGTTTCTAAATTATTTTTAAGAATTTTATATTTTGAAAAAAATAAACAAATCATTATCTTTGCGCTATAGTTGAGAGACTCTGTGTCTTTGAGACTTTGCGACATTAAGACTATTAATATGAACATATATCAACTTTTTGTAAGAACATTCGGAAATAAAAATAGGGAAGTCGTTTTTGATGGCGACAAATCGCAGAATAAATGCGGCACTTTCGCTGATATTAACAATAAAGCGTTAGATGCTCTTAAAACATTAGGAATCACACATATATGGCTTACCGGTGTTATCCGCCATTCAAGTATGACTTCTTATCCTGAATTGGGGATTAAGTCAACAAATCCTTTAGTTACTAAGGGTAAAGCAGGATCTCCATATTCTATTATGGATTATTACGACATCGACCCGGATTTGGCTGTCAATCCTCAAAACAGAATGGCTGAGTTTGAAGAAACGGTGGCTCGTATTCACGAAAAAGGCATGAAAGTGATAATCGATTTCATTCCAAATCATCTTGCTCGTGAATATAAGTCATTATGCAAGCCTTACGATGTTGAGGAATTTGGAGAATATGATAATAAAAATGTAAGCTTTTCTAAAGACAATAACTTTTATTATTGCCCTGATCAGCGATTTGTAATTCCAAATAATCATAATGTTATTGGTTCCACGAATCCGGAATTTCATGAATTTCCTGCTAAAGCTTCCGGAAACGATGTCTTTTCTCCAACACCTTCCGTCAATGACTGGTACGACACTGTTAAGTTGAATTATGGCGTTGATTATCATAATAACAATAGATGTTTTGAACCTATACCTAATACTTGGTATAAGATGTTGAATATCTTGCGATATTGGTGCGAAAAAGGTGTTGATGGCTTCCGTGTTGATATGGCTGAGATGGTGCCGGTTGAATTTTGGCGTTGGTCGATAGATATGCTTCGCGAGAATTATGAGCCTATTATGATTGCGGAGATTTATCAGCCTCATCTTTACAAGGAATTTATCTATGCCGGTTTTGATTATCTTTATGACAAGGTCGGGCTTTACAATACATTGGAGAATATCTATCGTTACGGACAGCGTGCCGACACTATCACTAATGTTTGGAATAGTCTTCAAGGTCTTGGTGATGTGATGTTGCGTTTCATGGAGAATCATGATGAGGTGCGTCTTGCGTCTGAGCATTTTGTCGGCGATGCGTTCAAGGCGCTTCCAGCTGTCGCGATGGCGGCTCTTATGAACCGCGGGCCTTTTATGATTTATAACGGACAAGAAAGCGGCGAGGATGCAAAAGGCTCTCCTGGATTCAGCGGCGACGACGGCAGAACGTCGATTTTCGATTATGACGTGATGCCTAATCACCAAAACTGGATGTCGGACGGAAAGTTCGACGGAAGCCAATTCACTGATGAACAAAAACGCCTCTTCGATTTTTATTCAAAACTGCTCAATTTCAGATTGAACAGTAAAGCTATTAATAAAGGTGCATTCTATGACCTGATGTGGGTCAATCCTTGGTATTCCAACTTCGACCCTCAATATGTTTATGCTTTCCTTCGCTATCATGATGAAGATAGATTGTTGGTAGTCGTTAACTTCAATCTTAATGAAAGTCGTTACTGTCAAGTCAAGATTTCCGATGACGCATTGGAATATATGAGGATGAAAGTGACTGATGATGGAGAACAGACTGCGGAAAACGTTTTGAATATGACAGCAGTAGATGTTATGACAGGGGAGGAGATACAATATAATATTAACGATGTCGGCACAAAAGGCATTGAGATGAATCTTAAACCTGCCGATGTTAAAATTTTGAAGTTATGATGAAACTTGTAGAAAACGATTCATGGTTAGAACCTGTAGCCGATGAGGTGGAGCTGCGTTATCAGCGTTATGAATCTAAATTGAAATATATTGAAAGTCAATATGGAAGCCTGAAGTCTTTTGCCTCGGCGCATGAGTTTTTCGGTTTCACATACGACCATCTGCGCCGAGGCTGGTGGTATCGCGAATGGGCTCCTGCAGCTCATTACCTCTCTCTCTTCGGCGACTTCAACAATTGGGACAGATATGCAAATCCTCTTGAAAGAGAAGAAGATGGCGTATGGTCTATATTTCTCCCTGATTCAGAATATAAAAATCGTCTTATCCACGGAAGTCTGCTTAAAGTCTTGGTGCAGTCGAGTATAGGCGAACAAGAACGTATTCCAGTTTATATTAAAAGGGTGATACAAAACGAAGATAACAAAGACTTCGCAGGACAGTTCTGGATGATGGAAAACGGGGAACGGAGAACGAAAGATATTCATTATCCTACTTCCGATAACCAGCATCCATTATTCATATATGAATCGCACGTTGGTATGGCGCAGGAAAAAGAAGGCGTTGGATCTTATAAGGAATTTGCCGATAAAGTCTTGCCGAGGATAAAAGATTTGGGTTATAATGCTATACAGCTGATGGCTGTAGCTGAGCATCCTTATTACGGTTCCTTCGGCTATCATGTGTCTAATTTCTTTGCGGCAAGTTCGCAGTTCGGAACACCTGAAGAACTCAAAGAATTGATAGACAAGGCTCACGAAATGGGAATAATGGTTATAATGGACCTCGTTCATTCTCATACGGTGAAAAACACTTACGAAGGTATCAATCTCTTCGATGGAACAGAGACGCAATATCTTGTTGGCGGTCATGAGGGTCATCATCCTCAATGGGATTCTAAATTGTTCAATTATGGAAAGATTGAGACTTTGCGACTTCTGCTTTCTAATGTCAGATTTTGGCTCGAGGAATTTCATTTCGACGGTTTCAGATTCGATGGAGTGACTTCTATGTTGTATAAAAATCATGGCATAGGCGTTCATTTTGAAACGCAATCGGATTATTTCGGAGATAATGTCAATGATGATGCTGTGACATATCTTCAACTCGCTAATACTTTGATTCATCAGTTGAATGAAGATTATATCACTATTGCAGAAGATGTTAGCGGAATGCCGGGAATATGTTCTAAGATAGAAGATGGCGGAATCGGTTTCGACTATCGTCTCGGTATGGGACTTCCGGATTTCTGGATTAAGGTGCTGAAAGATATGGATGAAGAAGAATGGAATATGCATGAGTTTTTCTTTACCATGACAAACAGACTTTATAACGTTAAAACTATTGCGTATGCCGAGTCGCACGATCAGGCTTTGGTGGGAGATAAGACATTGGCTTTCCGTTTGATGGATAAGGAAATGTATAACTCAATGTCGAAATTTACTCCTAATATTATTGTTGACAGGGGCATCGCACTTCATAAGATGATACGGTTTTTCACTATTTGTCTCGGCGGCAACGCATGGCTTAACTTCATGGGTAATGAATTTGGACATCCGGAATGGATAGATTTTCCTCGTAAGGAAAATGAGTGGAGCTACAAGCACGCTCGTCGTCAGTGGTCTTTGGTAGATGACGAAAATCTGAAGTTTCATTTCATGAATGATTTTGACAAGGAAATGTTAATGTTTGTTAAGGAAAATGATATTATGAATTCGGAGCCGGCATGGCTTATGAACGCCGATGAAGAGAATAAAACAATAGTATTTGAGAGAAATAATTTGGTGTTCGTCTTTAATTGGGGCACGAAATCCATCAGCGATTATGAACTAAACGTTAAAAACACTGGCGACTATGAAATAATTTTCAGTACTGATGACAAGAAATTCGGAGGTTTTGAGAATATAGATGTTAATACGGTTTTTCCATCAGAACAAAGGGAAAATCAAGTGTTTATGAAAGTGTATAATGTAAGCCGTACGGCAACGGTTTATAAGGTGAAGAGATAAAGTGGAAAAATATTTTATGTTGAAGAAAAAGTTTTTTATATAATGATAAAAAAAGTGTTCGTTAAAATATTTTTTTTACTTATCTTTGTAGCAAATTCTGATGAATACTATTTGAAATGGCAGATTTAAGTGTAACACTTTCGGAAATAGAGTTAAAGATAAGAAAGCTCATTGCGCTAAAAAATCAGCTCGAAGAAGAGAATAGTAAGCTTATTCAAAGGAATGAGGATTTGGAAATAGAGATTGAAATGCTCATGACGGAGAATTCAGAATTAAAGGATAAAATAAATAAATTAGTTATTGTTAACGTACTCGATAACGATAAAGAGGTAGGAGAAAGTAGGCAGTTAATAAAAACGCTTGTTAAGGAAATCGATAAGTGTGTTGCAATGTTGAATGCTGAGCAGTAATATATATAAAATCGGGCGAAATGAACGAAGAAATAAAGATAAATGTTATCATTGCGGAACGTAATTATCGTCTGACTATAAATAAAGCTGATGAAGAAAAAGTGATGAAGGCAGTGACGATGCTTAATGAAAGAGTCAAGTCTTATAAGCAGGCATACGATTATAGAGATTATCAGGATTTATTATCTATGGTGTGTCTGCAGCTGGCAACTCTTAATGTGAAATATGAATCGGATGCCGCATATAAAGATCAATATTTGGAACAGAAACTCGATGAAATCAGTGTTTTGTTAAGTGAAAACATAGATTCTAAATGATGTTCTTTGAAAGATATATCTGTCTGTCCGTCGCTTGATGTAAACCTAACAATTAATTTACCATAATTCCGGTTTGCTCATGGGTATAAAAACAGGCCTCAACCTGTAAAGGTGCTTTAACGCCAGTGGACGTTTGCGTATCGTGGCAGCCATAAACGTGACTTTTCGGGTTTACTATCCCGGGACAGGCAGATTTTTTTCTCTTTCCGTTTTCGAGTCTAATCGAATTTAAAAAATGATTTTACTAACATTAAGTCACACAGCAGCTTACCTCCTTTTAGGCGTGACAGCTCTCGTAGTAGGTGGTGGTATCGGCGTGTTATTGTCATCAACAGTGATGCGTAACGCCCTCACAAAAAAAAGCAATGAACTTTTAGAAGAAGCTAAAGAAAAAGCAGAAGTAATCAAAAAAGACAAAATCCTTCAGGCTAAAGAGAAATTCTTACAAATGAAAGCCGAATACGAGAAGGAAACTAACGAACGTAAACGCGAAATACAAAAATTAGAGTCTCGCGTTCAACAACAACAACAACAAGCTAACCAACGCGACGAAGAAATCCGTAAAAAAGCTAATGACGTTAAAAGCCAACAACAAAGCATTAACGCTCAACAAGAAAACATTAACAAACGTCAAGCTGAATTGGATAAAATCCAAGACGAACAAAAGAAACTCCTTGAAACAATTTCAGGCCTCTCAGCTTTAGAAGCTAAAGAACAACTTAAAGAAATGATGAAAGATGAAGCTGTTGCAGAAGCTATGGTCATCTCAAGAGAAATAGTTGAAGAAGCTAAAATGTCTGCTAACCAAGAAGCTAAAAAAATCGTCCTTGAAACAATTCAACGTACAGCAGCAGAACACGCTATCGAAAACACAGTATCTGTATTCAATATTGAAAACGACGAAATAAAAGGTCGTATCATCGGCCGTGAAGGTAGAAACATCCGCGCTTTGGAATCTCTTACAGGCGTTGAAATCATCATCGACGACAGCCCTGACGCTATCTTGCTCTCAGGCTTCGACCCAATCCGCCGCGAAATAGCTCGCCTTTCTTTACAAAAACTCGTTACTGATGGACGTATCCACCCAGCTCGTATCGAAGAAGTCGTTAAGAAAGTTGAAAAACAAGTTGAACAAGAAATCATAGAAACAGGTAAACGTACAGTCATCGACCTCGGTATTCATAACCTCAGCCCTGAACTCATCAGAATGATTGGTCGTATGAAATATCGTTCATCTTACGGTCAAAACTTATTGCAACACTCTATTGAAGTTGCTAAACTCAGTTCTTCAATGGCTGCTGAACTCGGCCTTAATCCTAAGACAGCTAAACGTGCAGGTCTCCTCCACGACATCGGTAAAGTGGCTGAAAACGACGAAGAATTGCCACACGCAATCTTAGGTATGAAGACAGCTGAGAAATATAAAGAAAAAGCTGACGTATGCAACGCTATCGGTGCTCACCACGACGAAATTGAAATGGAGACTCTTATCGCTCCTATCGTTCAAGTGTGTGACGCTATCTCAGGCGCTCGTCCAGGTGCTCGCCGTGAAGTCGTCGAGGCTTACATACAACGTCTTAACAAACTCGAAGAAATGGCAATGTCGTTCCCAGGCGTCGTTAAGACTTACGCTATCCAAGCAGGCCGCGAATTGCGCGTAATCGTTGCAGCTGATAAAGTAAGCGATGTTGAAGCCGACCGCATCTCATTCGACCTCTCTAAACAAATCCAGACAGAAATGACTTATCCAGGTCAAATTAAAATCACTGTCATCAGAGAAACAAGAGCTGTTAGCTTTGCGAAATAATAAGACTACAAGTCAACAAGATAACAAGACTACAAGTAGAGACGTATCAAAATTCTTTGAATTTTGCTGCGTCTCTCTTTTTTTGTC
>JAGBVS010000082.1 GCA_017630195.1 Bacteroidales bacterium
AGCGAACATATTCTTTGACTTAAGCATTGATTTTCTATCCATTCCGAAGTCTTTCAAAGCTTCCAATGTAAGTGATGAGATAGGAGCCTTGATAACTTTGTATTGGCTGAGAGTATCATCTGTTGTTGGGTCAGCTGCATAACCTGCCTTTTCAAGAGATTTGTCAGTCAATGAATCGACGTCGAAAATGATTGTTGTACCTGGTTTTAACCAGCGCATGTTAGCTTTGATAGAAG
The DNA here is from genome assembly GCA_017630195.1 of Bacteroidales bacterium. Classification (GTDB taxonomy): domain Bacteria; phylum Bacteroidota; class Bacteroidia; order Bacteroidales; family F082; genus Limimorpha. The sequence continues at coordinate 237 of JAGBVS010000082.1, forward strand.
CTGGATTCATTGCAACCAAAACGTCACAGAGGTCACCTGTTGTGTGAACAGGTTTGTGTCCGAAGTGTACTTGGAATCCTGATACGCCTGATACTGTACCTTGTGGAGGACGAATTTCAGCTGGATAATCAGGGAATGTAGCGAAATCGTTACCGGCGAATGCTGTTGAGTCTGAGAACAAATTACCAGTCAACTGCATACCGTCTCCAGAGTCACCCGCAAAGCGGATAACAACTTGTTCGAGTTCTACAACTTTTGATATTTTTGTCATAGCGAAACTATATTAATGTTGTATTAATTTTGATTAAGCAAATTTTCTGCAAATGTAGTTATTTATTGTTATCAAGAGACAAAAAAATGAATAAAAAAATAAAGAAAAGTTTTTTCAATTTTTTTGAGCTACATACCAATTATCTTTATATCTTTGCAGCAAATTCAAAATTAAATTAAAATAATTATGGCTTACAAAATTTTAGACAATTGTGTAGCATGCGGTACTTGCATCGACGAGTGCCCAGTAGGTGCTATTTCTGAAGGCGACATCTATGTAATTGACGCTGATTCATGTGTTGGTTGTGGTTCATGTGCAGGTGCATGTCCAAACGATGCTATCGTCGAAGATTAAGAATTAAAATTTTATTCGTTAAAAGGGAAAAGAAGCTCGGCAGAAATGTCGAGCTTTTTTTAATTCATAATTCATAATGCATAATTGTATCAAAAATAATTATGAATTGGAACTAAGATCTATATTTTCTTTAATCTGATTCATGACTTTATCCAATGCCATCAGATCTTCTTCTTTTATATTTTTCAAGACGTTTCTCATCATGCCGATGGCGACTTCCGTTGTCTTAGTCTTCAGTTTCATTCCTTCTTCTGAAACTACTATATTGTTGACTCTTCTGTCGGTCTTGTTGACCTGACGATAAACGAGCCCTTTCTTTTCTAATGAGTCGATGAATTTTGTAACCGAATTCTTGTCTTTCTGAATTATGTCGGCAATGGCTTGCTGCGACATCACTTCAGCATCCCACAAAATATCCATCACAAGATATTGCTCCGGAGTGAGATTTATGTCATTACGACTAAGTTCTTTGGCGAAATATTTTATCAAAGAACAATTGACGATGTTGATGTAAACTGCTATCTTCTTTATTAATAACATATTATTTTATTTTTTTAAGTGGACTATTCGGTTCGTTAGACATCATTCTATATTCAACTTTATCTGTCACTCGAGGCATGTTTCTACTTGCAAAAAGTGTCGCTTTACCAAGTGGCGTCAGAACCATCTGAGTTCTTCTTCTTGCAATACCTCTCGCCAGAATTCTCGCCACTCTCTCTGCCGACATCATTTTCTCTTCCTTTCTCGGTGTCTCTCCTTGCGGAGTTCCATCGGCTGTAAGTGCCACATTTCTAATATTAGAAGTCGTGAATCCAGGCGCAAAGACCATCACATGCAGACCATCGTACAAATGCTCTATACGCAATGTCTCCAAGAATCCTCTCACCGCGAATTTCGATGCTGAATAGGCAGTACGCGCTGGTAATCCAACATATCCTGCCGTCGAAATCACTCCAACAAGCGTGCCATTTGTTTCAAGAAGATACGGCAAAGCGTATTTTGTACAATAAACAGTTCCCCAGAAATTGGTATCCATCAACGACCTCATCACCGACAAATCCATATCCTTGAAAACAGCCCTCATAGAAATGCCCGCATTGTTGACAAGAATGTCAATCTTGCCAAATGTCTCAATTGTCTTCTCGATAAGATTTTTACAATCTTCCTCCTTGGTAACGTCAGTTTTTATGCAATGAGCTATGAGCTGTGAGTTATGAGCAGCGAATCTATTATTTAATTCTTCTGCTATTTTTTCAAGTTTCTCGATGGAACGTGCGGCAAGAACTACTTTTGCTCCGAGAGATGCAAAATTACGAACAGAAGCCAACCCGATTCCCGAGCTGGCTCCTGTTACTATAACGACTTTGTCTTTATAAAAATTTGTCATATTAATAATGTGTTTACCAGATTGCCATATTCGGCATTTCGTCAGAGTCGTACTCACCTTCAGCAAGTTTTCTCTTGACGTCGGCAAACGCATTTAATGTGTAGTTGACATCTTCCAATGTGTGTGCTGCAGTCGGGATGATTCTGAAGATAATCATACCTCTTGGGATAACCGGATATGTAACGATAGAACAGAAAATCTTGTAATTTGTTCTAAGGTCTTTCGCGATTTGTGCA
>JAGBVS010000083.1 GCA_017630195.1 Bacteroidales bacterium
CTATATATTCTACGTTGGTTAAGATAGGTGAATACAGTACTGTCAACACCACGTATACAAAACAACAGTCGTACATTACATACAAAAAATAAAGGGTGCTTATTCAGCACCCTTTTCTTTTAATATAGTCTCTATTTCTTCTTCCTTTTTAATGAGTGTTTCTTGCTTGAGAGTCTTATATTTCTCATTATCTTCATCTGTAATACATCTATACATTGAAGTATCTGAATTAAGGGGAAGATAAGCCTTTGAAAATGCTTCATAGTTCAATATATCATCACCTTCTTTCCACGATGTAATGAAGCAACCTTCTGTACAACTCACTATTGTGAAGTTATACTGTTTATTGTGTTCTATCTTTATCTTATGTTCCATAGTAAAATCTGTTTAACAATTAATTTTCAGGATAAGGAGGTAACATTGTATAAGTAATTGATTTTACCCAAAAAGCATCTTTATCTTTACTTCCTGAAGTATCCTTTTCATACTTGAAAACAAATATACCATCAGGTGAAATTAGGTTTATTTTTATATTATCACCTTCTTTACCCTTTGAGGAATATAAGGCTTTTCCTGAGGAATCAAGAATACTACCAAAGTCATAACCTTCTTCTGAACTCATACCATATACCAATTCAATGTCAGTGGTAGGTACTGTAATTGTCATTGTGGTTGTTTGTTTATCACCAATTACATTGTTTCTGTAGCCACCGAGTTCAGCATCATAGTACCAACCATTAGTATTATCTGTGATTAATTCAGATAATGTTTCTCCTGAGTAAGTAAGAACATTACCACTATTATCTCCCCAAAACAAAACAGGTGAAGTTGAGGTCATTTTTACAGAATCTTTATATGTCCCATCTGTGATAAGATAATTATATCTTTCTCTTGGTTCTTGGCGTATGATGCTTTCATATAGACCTCCACCTACATATGTCATTGGAGTATTAGCAAGTGTTAAAGTCTCACCTGACATCCAAGCACCATCTTTTAGTACTCTAACCTGTACAGGTATATCACCATAAGGTATCCAAGTACAGTGAGGTATTTGTTTAATCATATTATTTTTATAAGATTCCTCATATTGATATTCATAATATATCTTAGGTTTATCAATATTTAAAGTTCCTATTTCCACAGGTGGATTACCTTCAAATACTATAAACATATCTTTACCATTAGAATTAGGAAATAGTTGACCTTTGTCATTTATTTGGGAATAATCAAATGAACTCACATTAAAAGTAGGTATATATGTGTATTGCCTTATTCTTTCACCAATGTATTTATAACATTTCGTTTTACTGAAGTTTTTTGGTACTAATATAGGACCTGTGTTTTCAGTAAAAATATCTCCTGTTACAATATCTATTGGGTAATTATCATCAAATGCATCATATGGATTATACTGTCTAAATATAGTATTTATTCCTTCAGGGAAATGTATTTCTTTGTACATATGTTCTTAAGTTTTAAGCTACTGTTATTTTCCAACCCTTTGAAGTAGCAATTGCTTTTTCTTCATCTGATATCTTGTTTTCAGAAAAAGGGTTTATTGTAAGATTTCCTTCAGTATTATCAGGCACAATTCCATTCCCTGTAAAATCATAAAGACCATTAATTACATTCATAAAACTATTATGGTTTATGTCACTTATGGAATATATATTTAAGTTACACCTAATGTTAGTAAACCCACCTAAAGTACAATCAGTCTTTATTTGCCACAGCATATTGAAACAGTCCCTCATATTGGTAAAATCCAATTGTGGAATTGATTGAAGTGCTCTACAACTATTAAACATATATGTTGCATTTGCGACATAATGCATATTATATTGAGGTATTGAGGTTAATGAATTACAACCTTCAAACATACGTTCGGTGTTTCCTACACAACTCATATCCATCATTGGTGCTTCATTCAATAGGATACAATTATTGAACATATATGCTGTTGTACCATATGGTTTCCAATCTTCAGGTATATTTTCAAGCCTTTGAAGATTTCTACATTCTTCAAAAAGGTTTTGACAGAAATAGTGGTCACTCCAATCATATGGGTTCATATCAAAAGTTCCCATAGTACTACCTTTGAAAGTTAACCCATTTGGGATTTTAGGTTTTGTTTCTCCACCTTCTCCCTGTTGTATGTCATTGATATAATCAGCATAAGTATCTATTGTACCATCACCAACCTGCACACCCTTATTCTCTATGGCTTCCTTGATATCAGCCTTAGCCTGAATGATTCTCTGTAAGTTTTCTGCTACTGTAGCCATATTAAATACCGCTTAAAATATTATTAATATCCCCAAGTTCCTCTTTGGTCACATACTTACCTGCACCGATATCCTCTACCTTTATAAGTGGAAGTTGGTTGTTAACTCCATCAGATATCATATCCTCAGATTTTGCACTGAAGTAATATATCTTATCTGTTACCAAGAACTTTATTGTATAAATTGGAATATCTATGAAGAAATTAGGGAAAAGTTCTCTCTTTGCCCACTCCACATCATTACCAATCCACATACCGTACTGTGTTTCCTTTTGTCCATTTTCAGTTTCCTCTACCCAAGTTGCTGTAGTTGGTCTCATTCCATTAGGATTAAAATACCCTGCAATGTCATCTGTTCTAACCATTAACATATCATTTCTGACCACACAAGCGCGTGGACTTGCATTGTTGTATTGTTCAGTAAGTAGATTACCTGTATTCCACATCACCATATCCTCAGCAGGGGGTGTAAACTCAGGATATACAGTGTATGTACACCACTTGTATTCCATCTTTTCATCCACAACCTGTGTCTGCCAATTGTATTGGTTGGTTCTACCCATAACCAATATGGTATACATAATCTGAGTATAGTTTTCAATCTCAAAAGGTGAAGTCCAACCATTTTCATCAAAATACACCTTTTCAGCATTGGTAATATTATAGGTAATTGTACCCTGTTTGAAAACAACAGGTTCACCATTAGGGTATTTCTCAAATACCTCCATCAAATTACCGAAATTGAAAGCATCCATATCATAGACAGTGACAGCAGCACCACCACCTGAGCCACCTTTGATTTCAATATCACCGTTACCTAAGATAGATTTTCCGTTGATGGTCTTGATATTTTCACCACTAACAAGTACGTCCTGTTTGGTCTCAATCTTGTTTTCAAGTTCACCTACTGTCTGTGAAAGTTCATTGCGTTTAACATATTGGTCAAGTTCACTGTTTGTCTTAATCAAATCACCTGAACTGTTAAGAGCAATAATATTCACAATCTGTGATTTGTCTGTCACAGGGAGTTTTGCAATATCAATTATATTATTTTCCATTTGTATAGTTTTAATATAAATATCATTATTAATCAAAAAGTAAGTAAAAAATAAAAGGCTACCTGTGTGGGTAGCCTTTATAAGTATTATAATTGAAATTATGCGATGATAGCCTCAACTGCTGAAGCAGAAATCTCAATTGGATAAGTGGTATTCTCAGCAGTAAGTGTGAGTGTGTATGCGTTTCTGTCACCCTTTGCTGTTCCTGTTTCTCCACCACCTGCTGAAGCAGCAGCATAATCATCAGGTGTAACATACCAATAGATACCATTTGAATCAAGTACGATTACAGCCAACTGACCCTGTGAAAGTGCGGTCATTTCAAGACGTTTCGCAGTTTCCATCTTCGTGAAAACAAGGTCAACGTTAGTTGTAACATAATTCAAACCTGTAGTTTCATCAGCAGTAAGAGTTGAGTTCATACTTGATGTACCCTTTCTGAACTGATAAGGCTTGAATGTTGCTCCTGAAGCCATAGTGACCCCTGAGATTATACCATTTTCAGCATCCATTTGTACATCCTGAACATCACCGTAGTTTGCAATATATACTGTCTTGATACCTCCCATTGAAGAAGTACAGTCAAGTATAATACCTGAAAGTGTTTGATTACAATATGCCATATTCTATTCCCTCCTATTAATTAACGATTATTATTAAAATGAGGTTAGAATTATGCTACTGTTGCTACTACTACCTCAGATGGATATGCTACCTGTACACCACCATTGAACTGTACCTCAAGGCGGAACTCGCGGTTGTCTTTTGAATACCAAAAATCGAAAGTCTCTTTATCATCGAGCATATCGCAACCATAGAAAAGGTTTGCAGGGTCAGCAGCGACAATCTTTGAAGTACCATTGAGACCATTTACAGCAATAACCTTAGTGTTAGTACCTGGTACGATGAACTCCTGAACGTCTGCACCATCAGCAGCATAGTGATAGAAGTTCTTTTCAACCATTTCAAGCATATAAGAACGGAATGTATCAGCACCTACAAAGATAGCAGCCTTGTCAAGAACCTCAACAGGAATTGCGTTGTAAGCAGCCTTGATAGCAGCATAAGCACCTGAACCTGAAGCAGTCTTTACATCCTCCTCCTCAGCAAGAAGAGTAAGGAAACCATCAAACTCAGCACCCTTTGATTTAGCACCCTGCCATACCATAGTCTCAACCTTACCATTGAGTTTCTCAATTACTGCACTTGTGAAATACTCCTCAAATGGAAGTGTCTCTCTACCTGCACCAATCTTAACTTCGTAGTTCATATAGTAGTTACGGAAGTCCTTATCGCAGAATGGCATCTGAACCTTAAGAAGTTCTGTAGCAATCTTTCTCTGTGAGAGATTTGCATCACCCTGAGCATTCCAACCACATCCACCTGCCTGAACAGTAGGGTCAACATCAATAAGGTTAAGAGCAGCAGTACCCTTTACACCTGTCTGAAGATTAATAATAGAAAGTGTCTTACCACCTAATACAGCCTTTTTGATAAGTGGATAACGCTGTTCATCCACATAAGTTGTAAGTCCGTCAAAATTAACAGCCATTGTATTCTCCTTTTAAACAATTATTTATGGAAAATATCACCGCTGTTTAAAGTGTTTACTTTTAACAAATAAGGCTGCCTTACAGCAGCCCTATCTTATTATTATTCAATTATTTATTACCAAATCTTTCAATAAACTTATCTACCTTGCTATCACCTGTTTTCTTATGTGTCTTCACGTTCTCAAACTCCTCAGCAGCAGGTTTTGCAGCACTCATTTTTGACATCTTGGTAAGACCCTCAGTAAGTTCCTCAACCTTGGTCTTAAGTTCCTCTACAATACCTGTAAGTTCCTCAACCTTGGTCTTAAGTTCCTCAACCTCATTTGGTGTTTCAGGCAGTTCCTCAGGTGTCTCTACTTCCTCATTTGGTGTCTCAGGTTCAACCTCCTCAGGCTGTTCCTCAGCAACCTCAATAACTTCTTCAACTTCCTCAGGTGTTTCAACCTCCTCAGGCTGTTCCTCAGCATCTGCAATAGAGGTAATCTTACCACTTTCAACGGTGATAATCCTATTGTCCTCTGTACGATATTCACCATCAGCAGCAGGTACTTTGTCCTCTGTTTCAGGGTCAGCAACATAAACGTCAATACCCTCTTTCAACTCACCCTCATATTCAAGAACACCGTTATCAGTCTTAATAACTTCAAACTTGATTAAAAGTTTTGCAAGTTCTTCTTTAATCTTTTGTAATTTGCTCATTTGTAATATATTTTGTTATAAATATTATTTATTTTCAAGTTGTTTGAGTATATCCAATATATCTTGCCATATCTGTACTTCATCTTCCATTTCAACCTCAACAGTATTGAAATAACCCTCCAACGAATAACCCTTGAACTCACCTGATTTGATGGATTCCCATACTTCATCATTGGTAATATGGTAAGTTCCAAACAGGCTGCCATCCTCAATATCCTCAAAACCAATTGGGTTGATACCCCTCTCAATATCCTTGAAATAGACCTCTTTCAAGAGAACTCCATCCACATAAGCATCAGGGTTATGCTGAAGATTTACGTTGTTCTGAAGCCCCTCTTTGAGCCATTTTTCAGCCATCAGTTCAATAGTTGGTTTATCGAACATAATGTAGTATTCCATACCGCTTATACCAATACGGTAAATAGGGTGATTACATCGCATTATAACACCTGTCACGACCCTCTGTTCCTCATTCTCAACCTTGAACTGAAGTGGTTTATGTTGTTCATTGAAATACAAGAAATTGCTTTCAACAGCAGGATAGGTAACAAGTGATACAGTATACATACCACTTGCTTCTCCATCAATTACAGCCTTATATATAGGTAGATTCTTTTCCATTGTTTTTATATAAATATTTAAGAATTATTAAAATGTACTCTCTGTTACCCTAACTTTCTGTCTATTAACAGCATCCGATATATCAGATTCCAATACATATACCCTTTGGTCCTGATTAAGTTTCTCAATCTCTGAATTAGAAGTGACACTACGTGTAAACTGTACAGGAAGTTCATTTGTGTACGTAGATGTTGCAGGTGTTACAGAAGCATTTGTTGTTGAACCATCATAATCTGTAGCCTTAATCTTGGCAATATTAGCCCAACCCATAGCAGCAACAGCAGCAGCATTGATACCACCCACAATAGGACCTGCAATAGGACCTAATTGCTGTGCAGAAGTATAAGCAGCAACAGCACCCTGTAAGGTATCCATAGTAGCAGTGGCAATCTTCAGTCCTTTTATCTTCTTAGCATTCTTCTTTTGGGATTCTTCATCCTTACCATAGATTTCAGTTAATGAATATAAGATATCTGCTGTAGCACCAATACCTGCCTGAGTAATGTCTATTGCTTTATCAGTATTCTCTTTTTTCTTTTTAAGTCTTTCTTGTTCAGCAGCATCTTCTTCCTCTTTCTTCTTCTTTCTATCCTCAGCATCAAGTTCCCTAAGACGTTTCATTTCATCGTACTTAGTTCTCTCAATTTCAATTTCTGTATCTGCTATCTGCTGTTCAAGTGCAATAAGGGAATCAGTATCACCGTTAGTCACC
>JAGBVS010000084.1 GCA_017630195.1 Bacteroidales bacterium
GTGCTGCTTGCAGCTGCACTTGTTGCAACTACAGGAGTTTGGGGCTTCTCGTTGATTAAGAACGCCTCTTTTTTTACATTCTTGTTGATATAATCCGCCAAATCAGAATAAGATACATTACCTTGTGTCTCTTGCAATTTCTTCAGTAAGAAGTACGTAAACAATCCGTGTCCTTTCTCTGGATAGGTCATAGCAGTCTCATCACCGCTTGATGCTGAGAAGACAACTGATTTACCTTCCAACACTTCTTTTTTTGCTTCTCGAGCCACACCGCGAGCAGCCACAAGCATGCTACCTTCTTTGTTTGCGCCAGTGAAACAAGCATCCATAAAATAAGTGATGTTTGATGCTTTTGTATTTGCCAAAGTGGTATAAAGTGTATTCAAACTATAACAAGTAGTGGTGTTTGTGCCTGTGCCGTCCACTGGAATGATGTAAGCATCGCCAGTCTTCTCATCTGGAATACCATGACCACAGTAATATACAATGGCTTTACAACCCTCAAAGTTATTGAGTGCGTATTTTAGCCAGTCTACACCACCCGAAATAATACCATACGAAGCGTTAGCATAGTAACGTATCTGGCGTTCTGGAATACCTAATGTCTTGATACAATACTCTTTGAATACCTCGCCATCGTGTGCTGCAAAATTCACATCATCTACAAATTGATATTCTTCGTTAGCAATAATCAAAACAAATGTATCCTCTGATTTTTTACTACTTTGAGGAATATTTTGGTCCACATCTGATTTAATCACTTCCTTTTTAGAAATAGTATTTTGTTGGTTTTGTACTAATTCTGGTTGTTCGCTTTCTTTTTTCATAGAGAAAGTGTAAGCTTTCTCTTCTGGCTTCATTAACGCACCAGTTCCAGCATCAACACCCCAAGCAATAATATTCGTTAAATTTGATATAGCTACCGCATTAAATTTCTTGAGAATTGTTATGTTGGCAGGTTTGTAGCCTTCACTCTCAATGACAACATTACTTGGCTTATAACCTCGTTTGACTTTTACTGTATAAGGCAATGTTACTTGCTCATAGCGAGCAACATCAGTTGTAATATCCACAGGTTGCTCTATTTTTGAATTACTTAGTATTACATTAGCTTTTGTTCCACAAAATATTGAGGCACATGATGATAGCGCGAGTAATAATACGCAGATTGCTAAAAATGATAAATGAATTTTCTTCATAATTATTTGTGTATTTGAATTGACTTTTCTATAGTTTGCATCGTTTCGTCATTGATGCGATTTTTGCGCGACCATCTCTGGAAGTCTTCTACGGAAAGTTCGGGAACAAACTCTCCTGCTTCTGAGGAAGGCATTGAAAAGTCTTTTTTAGAAAAGACAAGAATAAATGTATCAAATTCTACACTCTTGTCCGTTACCAAAATCGTTTCTTCTTGATAGGGATAGATTGGGTCGGCAGTCGAAAGATACGTATATTCTTCATTACTTTTTACCTCTCGCGCTGTGCCATCTTCATTCTCGTAGGGCATCATGCAATATATCATACCTGCATTATCATCGCGAAAGAAGATAGCCACATAGCCATTAATAGGCGACTTGAACAAAATAGAAACTCTATCATTATTCCTAAATTGGTCTGATTCGAAACCATTGTTGAGAACCTGCATTTTCAATTCCACCTCTGCGGTTTTCAATTCACGCGCCTTGCCACATACCGAAGCTATTATCACCATTACATCGTTTTCGTATGCAATGCTAACTTCTGGCTCTTTAGTGTCACTTAACCAAATGGCTTTTGATTCGGTGGAAGCATAACTATCCGACTGAACTTGGGATTTGCTGTCCGAGGTGTGAATGGTTGTCGTAGTAGATTGTGATACAACCTGCCCAAATTCATTAGCAATAGCTTCGTTACGAGCTTTATCAATGGCTATTTGTTTGGCGCGGTTCAATGAAATCTCGCCGGGTACGATATAGCGATACTCACCACAAACAGTTGCAACGCGTTGTGCGTGAATGGTTGCTGCAAATAAAAAGACTAATATTAGATTTATTATGTATTTCATTAGAAACCAAGTACTTTATCTAATTGTTCGTGCAAGTTTTCGCCTTTCTTTACCAATTCTTCA
>JAGBVS010000085.1 GCA_017630195.1 Bacteroidales bacterium
ACTACAGCAACATCGTTAAAGAACAACGTTCAAAATTCGTTAACCAAATCCTTAACAACGCTGCTTACTCAGCTCTCAAGGACAACGTTAAAATTGAAGACAACAGCATCTTATTCTATTAAGAAAACATGAAATATCAAGTAAAAAGACAGCTTTCGGGCTGTCTTTTTTTTTAGAATTCTAGAATCCTAGAACTTTAGAATTTTAGAATTTTTTTTATATCTATGGCGTGTTGCCGGATAAATATTTATATTTGCTTGTTGATTATAAATTAAATTAAAATGAAGTTAAGAAAGAAAAGGTTATTGTTGGTGCCTATAATTTTACTGTTGACAACTACTTCTTGTCGAGAGTTATATGTTAGAGATTTCATACCTATATTTTGTATTTATTCTGAATTAAGCAGTCCAAGTGATGCTCTTATTGTAGAGTACGAAGATATACATAATGATACGACATATGTATGGCCGATTAAATATGGTAATGATATAAGTATATATGGAGATAATTACTATGGAAATGTTCGTGACGATTACTTTCCTGAAGGATATATTGAAAAACAATTAAGTTATATGACCATATATAGATATAAAGGTCATGAGATTCAATATCTTCCAAGGGAATATTATGACGAAAAAGAGGATTTTGTAATAAAATTAAATCAGTTCTTTTCAGATATTGAGCTTTTGCACTATCTTTTTGTAACAGAATCTATGTTTGAAGAATAAGGACATTGTGGCAAATAAAAAAAAACTAAAGTCTAATGCGAATCATTAAACTTTAGCCTTTTATCTTTAGTCTTTTATCTTTAGACTTTAGACTTTTATCTTTAGCCCCTATAAGCCTGTTCCCATTTCCATGCGGAGGCTGTCATCTCATCCAAAGTACGTTCTGCCTTCCAACCTAATTCGTTGTTGGAGAATGTTGGGTCGGCCCATACTTTTTCGATGTCGCCGGCTCTTCTTCCTACTATCTCATAATTCAATTTAACACCGGAAACCTTTTCAAAAGATTTTATCACTTCCAAGACGGAATATCCGGTTCCAGTTCCGAGGTTGAATATCTCGAAAGGCTTTTTCATCTTTTCGTTCAACATTCTTTCTACAGCTATAACGTGAGCCTTAGCCAAATCCATGATGTGGATGTAGTCGCGTATTGGAGTTCCGTCAGGAGTTGGATAGTCGCTACCATACACTTTGAGGCACTCTCTTATCCCGTAACCGGTCTGTGTGATATAAGGCATGAGGTTGTTAGGAACACCAAGAGGCAACTCACCTATTATCGCGCTGTCGTGTGCACCCACAGGGTTAAAATATCTGAGTGCTATTGCATTCAATCCTTTGAATGCTGATATTGTCTCGCTAATTATTTCTTCTGCAATTTGTTTAGTGTTGCCATAAGGACTCTCCGCTTTTTTGATAGGGGCGTTTTCCGATACAGGAAGATGTTCAGCGTCAGGCTGTCCATAAACTGTACATGAAGAAGAGAACACTAAGTTAGAAACATTATATTTCTGCATAGCCTCGAGAATGTTCATCAGAGAATCGAGGTTGTTGCGATAATATTTTATCGGTTGTTCAACAGATTCACCTACAGCCTTGTGCGCTGCGAAGTGGATTATTCCTTTAATATCGTTATGACGAGAGAAGAAATCGTCGGTAAGTTTTTGGTCAGCGAGGTCGAATGACTCAAACTCAGGACGCACGCCTGTAATCTTTTCTATACCGTCCAAAGTATCGATACGAGAATTAAACAAAGCGTCAACGATGACGACATCGAAGCCTTTTTTCTGAAGTTCCACAACTGTGTGTGAACCTATATAACCTGTTCCTCCTGTTACTAATATTTTCATCTCAATTAATTAATAAAGTCCAAAATTGTTGAAGTTACGTAATTCAATTGTTCGTCGGTAAATTCAGTATGCATAGGCAAAGCTATCACATTTTCGCACAGATATTCGCTGACAGGGAAATCACCTTTTTTATAACGAGGGTCCTGATAAGCCTTTTGTTCGTGGAGAGGCACAGGATAATAAATAGCGCATGCTATACCTTTCGATTGAAGATGTTTCATCAATTCAGCGCGGTCAACGCCATTGAGCACCATCACATATTGATGATAGACGTGAGTTGTGAATCCTGATTTCTTAGGTGTTATGATTTTATCTGTGACAGAGAAAGCTTTGTCGTAGTAAGCTGCTGCATACTGACGAGCCTTTATATATTCGTCTAAATGTTTCAGTTTGATGTCGAGCACAGCAGCCTGTATTGTATCGAGGCGAGAATTAACGCCGACATAATCGTGATAATAACGCACTTTCATTCCGTGGTTCACCACTGTTCTTATCTGTTCTGCGAGTTTGTCGTCGTTAGTGAAGAGAGCGCCGCCGTCGCCGAAGCAGCCGAGATTCTTTGATGGGAAGAAAGAAGTGCATCCTATAGTTCCTATAGTTCCTGACTTTTTGACTGAGCCGTCGCTGAAGGTATAGTCGGCGCCAATAGCCTGAGCGTTGTCTTCAACAACATAAAGATTATGACGGCGAGCGATGTCCATGATTGCTTCCATGTTAGCACATTGACCGAAGATATGAACAGGAACAATGGCTTTTGTCTTTGGTGTTATGGCACGTTCGATAGCTTCCGGATCAATATTATAAGAATCTTTTTCTATATCGACCAAGACCGGAGTGAGACGCAAAAGAGCTATCACTTCTGCTGTTGCTATGAATGTAAAAGTTGTCGTAATAACCTCATCGCCAGGCTGAAGATTGAGCGCCATCATAGCCACTTGAAGAGCGTCTGTTCCGTTTGCACAAGGAATGACATGCTTTACGTTAAGATATTTCTGTAAATTTTCTTGGAATGATTTAACATACGGACCATTGATAAATGAAGCCGTAGATAATATTTCCTGAATGGCAGAATCCACTTCAGGTTTTATCTTATTATATTGACCGACAAGGTCAACCATTGGAATGTTCTGCATATAAAAAACGTTTTTGCAAAAATAAAAAATTATGTTGTACCTATTTATAATACCTTAAAAAAAAAGACTATAAGACCTAAATACCTAACGGCTACAAGCCTTAACACACTGTGTAAAAAAAAGTTTAAAGTTTTTTCTCAAAGCTATTGCGTAATTCAAAAAAAAGTCGTTACTTTGCACCTCAATTTTTACGGGAAAATTATAACTATAAAATATTAAGAGTCATGTCAAAAGTTTGTCAAATCACAGGTAAAAAAGTTATTACCGGTAATAACGTTTCTCACTCAAACAGAAAGACAAAGAGAACTTTCGCTCCAAACTTACAAATTAAACGTTTCTACGTTCCAGAATGGGATGAATGGATCGTATTAAAAGTTTCAGCAGCCGGTTTACGTACAATCAACAAAAAAGGTATCTACCAAGCTCTTATGGACGCTTCAATGGAAGGTCACTTAAATCGTTGGTAATAATTAAAAAACACTATAAGAAAAAGTCGTCTTTTTTGACGACTTTTTTTTTAGAGTTCCAAAAAAAAACGCTTTAGACACGACAATAATATTTTTGACAAATTATAGTTATATAATAAATTTTTATTGATGAGATTAAGACTTACATTACTGATATTATTGATGTTTCCATTCATACTCTTTGCTCAAAATAAAGAGGACGCTTTGATATACGGAAAAATCATTGATAATAACGGCGATGTAATAGAACTCGTCAATGTTGCCGTAATGGGCACTTCCTACGGAACTTCATCGAACACGCGCGGACAATACGAACTTGCACTTCCAGCCGACAAAGAGCTCGAAATAGTGTTTTCTTTCGTCGGATATAAAAACGAGACAAGAAACATCAAGCTTAAAAAAGGTGAAGAACGTAAAATAGACATAGTGATGGAAGTCACTTCGATGACTCTTCCCGAGACCGTCATCTCTACAAAAAAGAACAATTCCGTAACAATAACGCGACTCGACGCACGTGAAGTGACTTTTGTTCCGAGCAGCGGCGCTGGCGGCGTGGAAGACTTAGTAAAGACATTGCCAGGCGTATCCTCAACAAACGAACTCAGCTCACAATACAACGTAAGAGGCGGCAACTTCGACGAAAACCTTACCTATATCAATGGAATAGAGATATACAAGCCTTTCCTTGTCGGTTCCGGACAACAAGAAGGACTTAGCATCATCAACCCTCGACTCGTATCCAACATTGATTTCTCGGCTGGCGGTTTCTCGGCCGAATATGGCGACAAATTATCGTCGGTGCTCGACATCACATACAAAAGACCGCTCATCCCAGAAGCTTCTATCGCAATGAGCCTCCTCGGACTCGAAGCCCACGCCGAAGGAACAACTCTTCATCATAAACTCTCTTACCTCGTAGGAGCCCGCTACAAAAACAACAAATACATACTCGGAAAAATGGAGACAAAAGGCGTTTATCAGCCTAATTTCACCGACGTACAAGGAATATTGTCTTACAACATATCACCTCGCCTCGAAGTATCGGCATTCGGCTATTATTCAAGCAACAACTACTCCATGATTCCCGACACTCGCGAAACAGATTTCGGCAACATTCAAGAATCATACCGACTTACAATATATTTCGACGGAAGAGAAGCAAGCAGTTACAACACCGGCCTCGGCGCTTTCACACTTAATTACAGCCCTACTGAAAACCTCAATCTCAAGCTCATCGCATCAGCTTATTCCGCTGTTGAAAATGAGAACTACGACATCATGGGACAATATTTCATAGGACAATTAGAAACCAATCCAGGAAGCGATAATAACGACACAGCTATTTCTTATCAAGGCGTAGGAACTTACGTAGAACATGCACGCAACGCTTTCTACTCACGCGTGCTGAACATCGACCATAAAGGCGCATATAAAAACGACCTCATCACTTTGAAATGGGGCGCTCGCTATCAACATCAATATTTCGATGACGTAACCAACGAATGGGAAATGATTGACTCGGCAGGCTACAGCCTTCCTCATAACAACGGAATCGGCATCACAACACCTAACGACCAATTCAACATAAAACATCTCTCTAAAAGCCACAACGCTTTATATATCAATAATGTTGACGGTTATCTTCATAACGAATGGAACTTCAACACTAAAAACGCCGATGTGCTGACTTTGGCATTAGGCCTCCGCGCCAACTATTGGGGCTACAACAACGAGATTAACATAAGCCCTCGCGCTGGTATCGCGTACAAGCCGGGATGGAACAGCGATATGCTCTTCAGACTGTCGGGCGGCATGTACGTACAGCCTCCTTTCTATCGTGAGTTGCGCTTGTTCAACGGCAGCCTTGTAAGTCCAGAAAAAGCATCGACACAGAAATCATATCAAGTAGTTTTCACTCACGAATATAATTTCATGGCTTGGGACAGACCTTTCGTGCTCACGTCAGAATTATATTACAAATATCTGAAAGACATCATCCCTTACGAAGTTGATAACATAAGAATCAAATATTTCGCCGACCAAAAAGCCACAGGTCATGCAGCAGGCTTAGACGTGAGAATAAACGGTGAATTCGTCAAAGGCATTGACAGCTGGGCAAGTCTTTCTATAATGAAATCAACGGAAAACATAAAATATTACATCTCTCCAAGCGGCTCGATATTGTCACAAAGCGATGTCAACAACGGAGCAGAATATGTTTGCGACACTATCATAAAAGGCATTCCTCGTCCTTCCGACCAAAGACTCAACATGTCGGTATTTTTCCAGGATTACATCCCTTACATACCATCCTTCAAGGTCAATCTGAAACTCGTCTTCGGAACAGGATTACCATTTGGAGCGCCTTATAGCGAACGTTACCAACAAAAGATGAGAATGTCTTCATACAGAAGAGTCGATATAGGTTTCAGCAAACAACTTATCAGCGAGACTTCAAGTTTCAAGAGAAACAACCCATTGAGCCACGTAAGAAACTGCTGGCTAACACTTGAAGTGTTCAACCTATTAGGAATATACAACGTCAGCTCATACACATGGGTGACAGACATTTACAATGTACAATACGCTGTACCAAATTATCTCACCCCACGACAGATTAATTTGAAATTAATAGCAGAGTTTTAGTTAATTAGGAAGATGTATTAGGAGAAGTATTTTCTTTAGACTTTATTTCCTCAAGTCCCTTAACCCTCTAATCCCTCTTAAAAACAAAATTCGTGAGTCGGCATGTTGACACTATATCGCCGTCTTCATTTTTAATGTCGATATTCCAGACGTGAGTCTGACGGCCTTTATGAATGATTGTAGCGACGGCAAACACGTACGTTCCTACTTTAGCTGCCTTGATATGATTAGCGCTCATCTGCATTCCTCTGATGACATAATCCCTCATGTCCACATAACAGGCAGAGCCCACTCCACCTACGCTCTCAGCGAATGCCATGCTTGCGCCGCCGTGCAGCATACCGTAAGGCTGCGACAATTCCTTCTTCACGAACATACGAGCATAAACATATCCATCTTTAACCTCGAGATATTCTATGCCGAGAGTTTCCATCATAGTACCCTTGTTAAGAGCATTCATTTTTTTTACAACATCTTCCATAATTCAAGTCTATGAGTATATAAGTCTATGTGTTTTTTTAAAGGTTTTATAAGCCTTTCAGATTTCAGACAGCAAAGATAATGTTTTTTTGGGGAATGAAAAAACAAGAAAAACCAATACATTTCGTCCCCGTATTCAATCTCGTTAACCGCCTAAATAAATTGTTAATTTTTTTAAAGTAATGTATTGATTATTAGAAAAAAATATTCTATTTTTGCGAACGTTTATTTCATGATATATACAAATATTTTAAAACTCTAACATGAATTTAAAACACATTGTCTCTCAATAACTTAACATTGAATTATTTTTTTAACAATAAAACACATTCTATGAAAAAAAATTTTTTACTTTTATTTTTGATGTGCCTTTTAGGAGGAGTAAGCTCTTCTTTATGGGCACAAACAGTTCACATCGGCAGTGATGGCACCTCTAAATTAGAAAAGGCACCATTTAACCTTTATGCAATAAATTCTGTTTGCCAACAGATTTATACTGTAGCAGAATTTACAAACTATGCAGAAAATAACACCATTCCAAGTGGCAACATTTCTAAGTTGACATTCTATGAAAATACTGGTCAAAACTTGACTTGTACCAACATCAAAGTTTACATGAAACACACAGATAAGGAAGCATTTTCTAGCAGTAGCGACTGGGTTAAAGATTTTACAGAAAGTGACCTTGTCTTTGATAGTAATGGAGCTACGTTATCTATAGTAGATGGGGTCTTAGAATTACCTTTAACAACTCCATTCGTATGGAACAGAACACAAAGTATTTTGGTTTACGTTGATGTTAACTCAAAATCTTCAGCCACAGCGAGAAGTTACTTTAAAGCTTTTTCCACCCAATCAAAAAAGACATTATACTATTCAGGAAATTCCACATCTGGATTGGATGTAAACAATTGGAGATCTGGCAATAGCCCAACAACATCAAAAGCTCAAATGGGATTCACCTTCTCAGCTGATAGTGAAGATCCAGCTGAAACTCCAGCTCCAACAGCTCCAACCCTTAACTACCCATTAAATAATCAAGAAAATGTATTCAATCCATTTTTGAGATTTACTCTTGGCAGCAACACCACTCACTACCAAATCTTAATGGGAACAGGCACAGGCGAAATGACTGCTTTGACAGATTGGGTTGAAAAAACAATTTCCGAAGTTGACTTCCAAACATCAGGTTTACAACCTAATACAACATACACATGGAAAGTCGTTGCTAAAAATGATAAAAATGATGACCCTAAAACAACAGAATCTGACACTTGGAGTTTCACAACAAAACAAATTTCAGCTCCAGGTCAAATAGAAGACGCTTATCCTAATGGAGAACAAGGTTTAGTAAATCCTGAATTCACATGGACATTCGGTTCTGATACAGAAGAATATCAAGTCATAATAGACGGCGAAGCTAAAACAGAATGGACAAACCCTGGTTCTTCTACAACAGGTTCTTACCAAACATCAGGCTTATCTGCTGGTGAACACACATGGAGAATTGATGCAAAGAACTCTGTAGCTACAACAACAGGTACAGAATATTCTTTCTCAATTGCAAGTATCCCAGACAACATAACTCCAATTTCTCCAGTTGACGGCGCAACAGGCGTTACAAGCAACATCGTGACATTCAAATTCGCTCCTAATACCACACACTATAAGCTTGTGATGTCAGATACAGATGAAAATGGAATGTTTTATTTTTCACAAGCAAATGGTGGAACTGGAAATAATTGGACAGAAACAAATGGCGTTGAAGAAATGTCATTTACAATACCATACTTCGGATTAGGCAAAACATTATACTGGGCTGTTGACGTTAAAAACGCTATAGGTGAAAGATCTGTATTTAGCATTAACGATGAAGAAAAAGCTGCTATCTACTCATTCACAGCAGCAAGCACTTTACCTGTTGCTAACGTAGCTCCAGAAAATGGCACTAACAACTTAGAAAACCCTGTATTGTCATGGAACTTCAAAGGTAATGCTACACATTACATGGTTTACTTAGGCACAGAAGAAAACAACTTGACAGCTCAAACAGAATGGTTAGCAAGAGGTACAGAAGGTACAGGCTTAGTAGGCAGCGGTTCATACCAAACAACAGATTTGGCAGCAGCAACTCAATACTTCTGGAGAGTCGATGTTAAAGAAGGTGAAAATAGCGAAACAGTTTTAGCAGGTGACGTATGGTCATTCGTAACAACATTAGAAGCTCCTGTAGCACAAGCTAACCCAGCTCAAGTTGTTCCTTCATTAGGTGATTATGGTAGCACAACAATTAACTGGAATAAAATTGAGACTGTACAAGGTTATAACGTTTATTTAGGTGAAGAAAAATTGAATGCAGAATTACTTCCTACAGACACAACTAACTACGAAATCCCTGCTAATTCATTGAAACTTAATTACAACATGGATCCAGGTTACGACTTCTTTGTCGAAGCTTATTATGGAGACGAATTAGGTTCAGTAAAGTCAGACGCTGTTAACGTTAAAGTTACAGGTACTGGTTATTTTAAAGCTACAATATATAAAAACGACTACTACAACCGTCTCGAAGGCGCTACAATCACATTGTCATGCACTGGAGACGAATTCGGCAATGTATATGAAGAAGGTGTTGGTGAACAATATGAATATACAACAAACTCATTGGGTCAAGCATATTACGAAATTACAAACCCTGATAATAGCGTCGAGCAAGTTACATCAATAAGAATTCAAAACGGTACATACAATGTTACAGTTTCAAAAGATAACTATGAATCTTACGAAGGTACAATTACAATTAACAAAGGTGAAACAACAACATTAAGTCAAATATTAACAGCAGACCCTACTGTTATATTTGATGTTACACTCTTCAACGAGACATTCAACACAATTGACGTTTATTTGGAAAATGAAAACTGGGAAGATGCTCAACCAGGTAATTACCATGTATATCTCAAGAATGGTGACGACATTGATGATTTAGGAACACAATTCTTTGCAGCTCCTGATGATATGACAACATCAGTTTATTTCAAATATTTAAATTGGGGAGGCTTAGGCAAAGGTAACTACCAATTCGGTGTTTCAAAAATAGACGAAGAAATCAACTGGTCAAGTGTAAAAACAATCAGCCACGATGTTTTCGAAGGTGGAGAAGACGAATCATGGAATAACGAAGCAAACTGGAGAGATAACGAAATTCCAGCATCAACAGCTAATGTATATATCTTCAACGCATTAACAATTGCAAAAGATGAAGAAATTACAGTTGAAACTATTAACATCCAATCAGAAGGAAGCTTGACAATCAACGGTTCTTTGACAGCTGATAATGTTTATAACAACACACAAGCTGGTAATTTATGTATCAACGATGGCGGTCAATTACGTCAAAGCAATGAAAGCCTCAACGGTAAATTCGTTATGAATATCGTTAAAGGTGACTGGTCAGCAGAAAACGATACAACAGGATGGCAATTCATTTCATCTCCTATCCCAAATGCTCCAATTTCACAATTTATTCCTGCAAACCAAGCTCAAGGCGACTATGACCTTTACAGATATGATGGCGGAACATGGTACAACCATAAAGCAGGTGGATTTAATGATGAAACATTCGTTTCTGGTCGCGCTTACTTGGCATCACTCGAAATTGCAGAAACAGTTACATTAAGCGGCAAATTAAATGCAGAAAAAACATTTGCTCGTCAATATTCATATACTGAAGAAGTTGAAAACACAGACAAATTCAAAAACTTCTTCTTGGTTGGTAACCCATTCACATTCGACATGGATCTCAAATACATGACATTCAGTAATGTTGTTGAAGGTATAGCTGTTGTTAAACCTACTGGCGGTTACGAATATCGTACTGTTTCTAACAACGGCATCGTTCCTGTCGGTGACGGTTTCTTCATCAAGACTACAGGAGCATATCCATCAATTTCATACGATGAAAATGCTGCTGCCAAGAGAAGTGAAAAAGTTGAAAGCATCAACATTATCGCAAGCAGCAATGCCGGTGAAGACAATGTAATCATCAACTTCAATGGTAAAAAAGAAGGTTTCAACAAATTACAAAACTTCAACGAAGGTATAGCTAACATCTTTGTTGCTAAAGAAAACGAACGTTACGGTATCTTCAACTGCAACAGAGACGTTAATGAAGTAACACTTTCATTCATTCCTAAACAAATGGGCAGCTACAGCATCAGCTTCGACATCGACGGCGAATTTGAAAGCGTAGTGTTAGTTGACCGTTTGACAGGCATTGAAACAGACATGTTAGCTGAAAAAGAATATAACTTTATCGCTACAAAAGACGATCGTTCAGACAGATTCGTATTGAAATTAGCCAACGGCGAAGAACCTTCAGAAAACAGCCAATTTGTATATCAATCAGGTGAAGAACTCATCATCAACGCTGAAGGCACAATCCAAATCATCGATATGATGGGAAGAATGATTTACAGCAGCAATGCTGAAAACAGCAGAATCAATGTAAGCAACTTAAAAGGTGCAACATACATTGTACGCAACATTACAGATAATGATGTTAAAGTACAAAAAGTTGTTATCTACTAATTAATGGGTTATGAGTTATGAGTTATGAGTTGTGAGCTTAGTGCCACACTCATAGCTCAAAGCTAAAATTTAAAATATTTTATTTATTATGAAAAAAATTATATTAGCGATATTCATTATATCAATAAGTTGCGGATTATCATTCGGCCAGAATTATAGTAATTATGACGATATTAATAGTCAAGACGTTGATAGATTCTTCACAATCAGCAATGTCAACAATCAGTTTCGTACAAACGACACACCTGACGGCTGGGGCATAATGCCATCATTGTTTGGTCATGGTTTAACTGGAAATCAAAATGGAGTTCCAACAGGCTCAGGCTTATTATTATTAGCAGGCATGGGACTTGCATACGGAATCAGAAGAAGAAAATAATTCACAATAAGATTTCATTTAAGAACCACTTCAAGATTTTTGGAGTGGTTCTTTTTTTGGAGGTATAATAGACAAAAACAATTGGTAATATCATTGTAAAGCAATGTATATCAATTAAACATAATAACCTCTTGATTATATAATAGTTCTTATATCGAACTCACGTTATTTATACAGTTTGAAGGAATTACATTTTAGGAACGATTATGCTTTAAAAAAAACTTTTGTTCTTACAAGGTCGAATGCAAGATAAAGGTTAAAACTTTTTTAATATTTACATAATTATTCAATTTTAATGTTTACATTTGTAGGGTAAAAATGCGGTTATCCGCAAAAATAACCCTTAGGATATGAGAATAGAGCGTAAAAGAAATCTGCAAAGACTTATTAATAGTCGTAAGAATGGTCAAATAAAGATAATAACCGGCGTTAGACGTTGCGGTAAATCCTATCTTCTTGGTGTGCTTTATATCGAGGATTTCCTCTTGGAAAAGATAAATGAACTTTAATCAAATTTAAAGTAGAGAGAAATGAGAATAGAGCAAAGTGCCCCGATTGTATATGAAGATATATAAAAAAATATTTGACGAATTGTTAACAGATTATATTGCTCAATATGACAGAATGCAGATTATAGACATTGCGTTAAAATGTATCTACAACCAAGAATGGTGGAAAGATTATACTGAATCACGCATCCTAATTCCTAATTCCTAATTTTGTCACAATCTTTTCCGTACCTATCTCCATCATACATCTGAAATGTCTCTTAGGGCATTCCTTGAATCCTAATTTGCTGCATGGTCGGCATTTCACGTCTTTACATTCTACAATATGACATTTCTCCGACTCATTAGGCAGGTACGGATACATTCCTAATTCCGGAACTGTATTGCCCCACACCGATACTATATTTTTATGGAAAGCAGCCGCTATATGCATCAAGCCCGTATCGTTAGTTAAAACGCTCTTAGCTTGCTTCACGAGAGAAGCCGATTTCTCAAGATTTATCTTACCGACAAGGCTTACCACATTATCATTTACAGCAGCTAAAATCTCATTGGCACGTTCAATATCATCAGGACCGCCAAGGAGCACAACCGGCTCATTAAGTCTTTTTATCACCTCTATGACTTTAACAGCAGGCAATATCTTTGTCTTATAAGTTCCGCCTATTACAAAGGCATAGAATCCTTTTTGAAACTCTGACGGCAATTCTGTAATATCAAATTTGTTTTCTTCAGAAATAAAGAAATCGAGGCCTTGCAAATCATTTTCAACACCTAAGTCCTTAACAGCTTCAAAATATCTGTCAACGATATGAACATCGGGCATTAAATTGATTTTGAAAGTCGTGAGCAGGAATTTCTTGAAATTAAGTTTAGGGAAAGAAGAATAAGGACATTTCAAGGAAGATGTCACTCTTTTGCTTCTTTTATTTTTCTGCAAGTCAACGACATAATCATAATTTTCTGTCTTCAGCTCATTAATATTGTCTTTTAAGGAAGTATCAAATTCAAAGACTTTATCTATATAAGGATTCTTTTTATAAAGATTGCTGAATTTCTTTTTTGTAAGAACGTGAAGTTCAATATCTTTCAACTGATTTTTCAGGCATCTCACGACAGGAGTCGTCAAGACAATATCGCCTATAGAGCTGAAACGGATTAAGAGAATCTTTTTCATAAACAACGAACTTACAATTATTGATTAAGAAGTTTCTCATCTCTGAAAATTATTTCCACTGTTTCTTCATAAACATCCAAGTTGTTTATTTTCTTTATTTTGCGCCATATATTTTGAGAATCCTCGAAAGAATTCATGAGATAAGACCACATTTCTTTCATGCATCCGATTATTTTAGGGCTGCCACCAGCATGACGCAAACGTTCGAGATAAAGCGACACCACAAAATGATGAAGTTTCTTTTTTCTTTCGTCATAATCGAAGGTTTTTCCTTTTATTTCATCGGCGAGGAAAGGATTGGTGAGCAGGCCTCTTCCGAGCATAAACATGCTAATTTCAGGCAATTTAGAGCTTATACGTTTAAAATCCTCTACGGAGAAGATATCGCCGTTATATACGAGCGGACGTTTTATTTTCGGAGCTATTTCAGCGAATCTGTCAACATCGGCATTGCCTGTATATAACTGTTTTCCTATTCTTGGATGAATTATTATCTCGCTGAAAGGATAAGCGTTGAATGTATCGATGAGTTCGTCAATTTCAGTATCATTATAATAACCGAGACGGCATTTAAGGCTGAAATTAATATTTATATTATTAAAGACTTTATCAAAGATTTCGTTAACCCTTTTAGGTTCAGCCATGAGACCGCAGCCTCTCACTTTATTGGCAACTCTTGGGAACGGGCAGCCCATATTAAGATTTATCTCCTTATAACCCATCGCCTGACATTGATCGGCGAATCTGATTATCTCTTCTGCGTCATTGGCAAGAATCTGTGGCGTTAAAGTATTGACATCGTTACAATTAATATCTATCTCCTCCCCTTTCAGGCTTCTGCTGTTTTCTTTATGTATTCCTGTAAAAAATGGAGTGTAATATTTATCTATTCCTGTAAAATATTCTTTATACAAGTTACGATACACCGAATCGGTGATACCTTGAAATGGAGCTAAACTTAAAATCATCTTTCTTTTTTAGAAATTTTTACAACAATACTGAAACATAAGAGCAACAATGCCATGAACGATGCCGCTCTGTATAAATAATCGCCATGTTTTGAGTAGAAAGTCAGTTTTTCATTGGCTTTCATTATGTTAGACAAGGCATTTGGTTCCCAATAATTTGTTTTGGATACGACATCACCACGTTGATTTATGAATCCGGAAATGCCTGTATTAGCTGAGCGAGCCACGCTTCTTCTGTTTTCTATGGCTCTAAGTTTCGACATCTCGAAATGCTGTCTATGGCCAGGAGTGTCGCCCCACCAGCCGTCGTTGGTAATAACGAACAGCAAATCAGCGCCTTCATTAACAAAGTCGGCGACATAGTCACCGAAGACAGATTCATAGCATATCATGGATGCCACTTTATAATTTTCAAAATCTAACAAAGTGATTTTATCTTCTCTTTTCAATGTTCCTACAGTTCCGCCTAAATCTATTGCGAGATTTTTTATAGGACGGAGAATCCACCATGAAGGCATCATTTCCACACCAGGTGTCAGGCGCGATTTATGATGATATTGAATTTCATCGCTGCCGTCAATCATAAGAGCTGTGTTGTAGGAATAATAATATTTGTCCGCGTCGTAGAATTTGCGAGCCGCAAAGTCTTTCTCCTCGCCTTCTGGGACCATTCCAAGAGTGCTTGCTCCTATGACATAAGCGACGTTTCCATTGTTTTTAGAAAACATTTTCAGTCTTCTAACAGAGAAATAAGTATTGATGTTTTCGAGCCATATATTCTCATGGATAGAAGATTCCGGACTGACGACAAAGCGAGTCTTTTCGCTCATCAGAGGAGCAGCGAGACCAAGATTTCTATCTATTATCTCAGCTGCCGACAATACAAATTCCTCATGATAAGGGTCGATATTTGGCTGAACCACGACGACTTCAACATCATCGCCTCTTTCTTCATATCTATTATACATTATCTTACTGATTGTCAACGGAACAACGATAGTTAACAAAAGAAGAACTGAATATTTTGTTATTTCTTTATTATTTTTAACAACAAAAGATTTAATAAGTCTATAAGTCAAAATATTGCATAAAAGCACCCATAATGTTCCGCCGGCGACTCCGGTAATTTCATACCATTGCACCCAAGAATGATTATGAGAAAACACATTGCCTATATTGAGCCAAGGCCAATTAAGCTGCCAGTTAAGATGCAGATTCTCAAAAGCCAAGAAGAATATTATAAGGAGGAAATAAGCGTTTTTATTTTTAAAGATATTAGTTCTTGTGAAATGATAAAGCCAGAATGTTGTCGCCATGAAGGAGCTGTTCAGCAAGATTGTCGCCACGGAACCGGCAGGCGTGCTGTTCCAAATCCACCATGTAGTGAGGCTGTTCCATACAAGAAAAGCAAGAAATGAAAGCAGAAAAATATTGCCTTTGGCATTGTTATTTTTGTCGCCAATATAATCTTGGAGAAAAATCAGCGGCACAAAAGCGATGAAAATCAATACTGTGACACCCTTAGTCGGCCATGCTGCAGCGAGAATCAAGCCACTCAATAAAGCCAATGAAATTTTCGTAATATTTCTCATTTACTTCATTTTAAAATAGTTAAAGATTTTAAAACTATCATCCAAGAAAATCAGCGAAGCGCTTCCATTACGTTCAATTTGATTTATGCTTTCTTCAAAAAGTTCAATTATCAAATCTATATTATTATTAGATATGAAAGGAGCAAAATTATTCAAGAAACCCATCTCTTCCTGACTAAGTAAAACTCTGTCTTTCAATCCATTGTTATAAAGCAAAGAATTATGGAAGATATTAAGTCCGTAAGCGAGAAATTCTTTTTGTTTCTCTCTCACGAGAGGTTTTATATCATTAGCTATGAAGTCGATGAGTTCGGAAGCGCTGAATCTGAAGCAATAGCGCATCCATTTTTGGAAGAGTCGGAAATACAAATTATCGTCGTTGTCATCATTGACGAAGCTACGAGCTTTAATCCAGTTGCCATTAGCGAGCACTGCTGTATTATAAGCCTTGACGCTATCGCAGTGAAACTCTTGAACAAGAGCATTTTGTACTTCATCGAGTGACAATTTAGGTATTTTCACCAATACGGTTCGAGAGCGCACTGTATTTAACAGTTCATCTTGATTTTCAGATATAAGCAAAAAGACTGTTTTTTCCGGAGGTTCTTCCAGAAGTTTAAGTAACTTATTGGCAGCCTGAATATTAAGTTTCTCAGCCATCCATATTATCGCAACTTTATATTCGGCTTCGTATGTTTTCAAGTTTAATTTTCTTATTATCGTTGAAGCGTCACGGACATTTATCATGCCCTGTTTATTTTCAACATCAAGAAAATTATACCATGAATGCAAGTCGGCATATGTTTTAGATGAAATAAGATAATCGCGCCATTCCGTCATAAAAAGATCCGATTCTGCGTCTTTTTTAACGGATTTATTTGTCGTTGTCGGGAAAATGAAGTGTAAGTCAGGATGTGCTAAGTTATTGTATTTCTTACAAGAAGGGCACTCACCGCAGCTGTCGTTATCTTTTTTATTAGAACAATTGATATATTGAGCGTAAGCTATAGCCAATGCTAACTTTCCTGTACCTTCGGGTCCGAGGAACAGCTGAGCATGAGCGACGCGGTTATCCTTTACACTTTGGATAAGTTTTTTCTTAATATCTTCGTGTCCAATAATTTGAGAGAACAACATTACTTAACTATTATTATTTCTTAATAAATTTTTTCGTTGACACATTATTATTAACATCTATCGAGCGAATCATGTAAATGCCGCTTGAGAGATTGTCGATTTCTATTACAGAAGAAGATTGCATTTCTGAAGAAACAACTTTTCTTCCCATCATATCATATATTTCAACTTCTTGAATGTCATCGCCATCCACGACAATATAATTATTTGCCGGATTAGGATAAACATCGAAGTCTTTCTTTTCAGTATAAGATTCCACGCCTAAGACTATTGTATTGCCAGGAAAAACAACGTCGTCGAGCCAGCATCTGTCGGAACCATCTTTGTCTCTTTTATTTTTGTCGTATCGCCATTCAAAGATGTGCATACCTTTATTTACTTCATAAACAGCCTTGGTCCAGTCTATTTCACCACTCCATCTGTCCATAAGTTCTCCGTCGATGTAGAATACCAAATAGTCGCAACGAAGTTCTGTTGATGTCTTATATTGGAAAGAAATCTCACCATCAGTAGTTGTCTCTACTTCAATGAGAAGCGATGTTATTTCGTCATCATCGATATGGCCTGATTCAGCGCAATAGTCACCGGTATAAGATTGCTCTTTAGTTACAATCCAAGGCAAATCGTAATCAAATTTCCATTGTAATTTAGAGAAATTGCCTGTTTCAAAGTCTTCTTTAATTGTTCCTACTGTAAATTTAAGGTCTTTTTCTATCTCATACATTCCCGATGTCAACTTGATTTTTGTTACAAATTGTTCACCGTCAGGAGTATTTTCATCGATGACGAGAGTCAATGTAGCGTTCAATTCTTCATTTACATCGAGGCTTTCAACTTCAATGGTATTTTCTTCGAATGCTGCATATTGATTTGACAAACTTCCTTCAATAACAACATTTCCAGATTTACTATGACCTATATTTTTTCCTTTAACATGAATTTGTATTGTTTCTCCATTATTGACGAAACCATCGTTATCGCCCAAATAATCATCAAACGACAACTCTTTGATTTCGAACACCGGAGCAGAAGCTCTATAAACCAATTCCTGAGACCATGTGTTGTTTCCATCGGTGCAAGTCACTGTGAAATAGATATAATCTTGGTCAGCGACATTTTCTTTGACTTTAAATGAGAAAGCGTTAGTAATGTCTTTAGAAGAATTAGCATCTACATTGCCGACCGATGTTTCAGCATCTATCATTTCAATAAATTCTGATGTTGTTATCAATGTTGCGCTAACATTTTCAGCCTTGACATTTCCAGGGTTGAAGAATACGATGTCAAATTCGACATTTTCTCCGAAATCCAATTTTCCATTGTCGTTACCTTCTTTATCGATTATCATTATTTCTTCAGCGAACACATGAGCAGTATTAGGTTCGACCACTGTGACATCATAAGTCTGACACCAAGCGTTAGGGCCTGTTATTATAAGTTTCAAGGTACCGCTAACGTTAAGAGGCTCAGTAAATTCAAGAGTTGTTTTACCATTATTGTCAGTCATGCCGAATGCCAAGAGTTGTTCGCCATTGAACAAGCTGCATCTGAAATTACTTTGATCAGAGCCATTTTTTTCAATGAGTATCTCTGTTGAAGTAGCGCCTTTGATGATAGCTGGAGCATATTTTATCTCAGGTATGAAAGGTTCGTCGAGCCATGGACACACAGCGACATCGCCTAAGATATTGATACAATAGTAATTCCAGCGAAGTGCGCCGTTTTCACCCCACATTTCTGTAATGTATGGAGCTGACTGTATTTTCATTTCGACAAAAGCTGTTCCTATGTAAGGTATTCTGTCGTTATAATAAGAATCGATAAATTCACGGTGCAAGTGACGAGCCGGGCCGTCGCCCCATGGAATATACCAACCATAACGAGAGTTACCTGTTGTAGCGACGAAACCTGTTGAGACATTCACCAAACGCTCTAACATACAAGTCCTTGTAAAGTCGCCGCAGATACATCCATGAGAATGGAAGAAGTTGTAGTTATGATTAACACCATCGAGTTTTCTGAATGAATCATCATCTGTTGATTCGGTGTACCAGCCTGCCACATAGTTAAAATCGGCATGACCAACGTGATGAACATAGCCACCTCCGACTTCGTTGATTTTATTTCTAAATATTGTTCCGCTCCATCCTGACGGGCCGTTAGCATAAATACGATGGTAAGTATAATCTTCCGGTATGCCTATTGTCGTGTAATTATCCTCGTCCTGTTCTCCAATGAGAAGTTCTAAGTCGGTGCTGCCATAATAGCCGTCGCCAAGATGTTCTCCACCTAAAACAATATCATTAAACTCGCCTAAGACCGGATTTGACTGATATTCCAAAGTCTTGTGCATCATATTGTTTAATTGAGTTTCATTATTGAAAGGCATACGGCCGATAGCAAGTTCTGGCAACAAATCGTCTTCGCCAATTTCTCCCCATCGCTCATCATCGTCGTCATTCCAAGTGCCATCGAGACAGACATAATACATATCAGCAGGAAGATCATCTTTATATTCATCATTCACGCGACAATACAATCCGCGATAAGGAACAACTTTAGAGTCACCGCCGAGAAGCACCATCATAATGCCTTCGTTTTCATATTCATGTTTGATGAAATAACGAATCTGTTCTTGTTCATCACGACCATAATAATATGAATTGTAAATATCTTCCAAAGCGACTACTTTAGTTCTTATTCCTCGTGCACCATAGAATGCCTTATATTCGTCAAAATGAGAGACCCATTCTTCAGGAGTTATCACCAACAACTCATAACCATCTAATTTTCTTTGTTTTGAGTTATCAGAATATAAACCTATAGATTCTGGATTTTGTGCGAGACGTTGGACGCGAGCCTGCACTTCAGGCGAAACATTTAACATCTTGCTTTTATCATCTCTTGATGAAGAATAAGTCACACGCACTGTAACAGATTGAGCGTATGACACTTTGCCTTCCGATGGGATATATCTCACTGGAGTAAAGCCTGAGAATGCGAATGAATATCCGTTTAGATATTGTGTTTTCACTTTTGATTTATAATCGGAAGGATATATTTCTTTTGAAGCATAAATGCTTTCGTTTTTTTCAAAAGGAATTTCCTCTGTCACAGACAATGGACGAGGTGACTGATAAGGATATAGAAGATGATAGCCTTCTACATCAATGTAGTTAGAATATTCTATTTCAATGTCTTGAGCTTCTGTATTTTGAGGCAGCAAAAGAGATATTGAATGCCACGGAAGCGTAGGGTTTCCTGTTTCGCCTCTTTGAATACAGTTGTCGAATTTTATTTGTTCGTAGCCTTGATATTCTTCAAATGAAGGATTTGAAAAATAAAAGGTTTTCTCTATGACCTGAGCGGACACAGAGAAAACCATCATTATTATACTTAATGTTAATAGAAGTTTTTTCATATAACAGTTTCTTGTATGTAATTGGTATTATGCATTATAAATTACTAATTATGAATTAAGCATTACTTTCAATCCATTGTGTTACTTCTTCTAATTGAAGAGCTGGTACATCCATCTTATTTTTCTTGCGGAGGCCGTTGAGTTTTTCACGGAGCGCCGCTGGTTTCTCAGCCTTCATCATATCTACTGAAGTATAGCCAGCCTTGATAAGAACTTGAGCCCATACTTCCGGAACACCTATTGCCATAAAGTCTTGTTCTGTAGCGACTTTCTTAACTTTTTCAGGACGCATTGTTGGGAAGAAGAGAACTTCTTGAATTGCGAGCTGACCTGTAAGCAACATGACAAGGCGGTCGATACCGATACCCATACCTGATGTTGGAGGCATACCGTATTCCATAGCGCGTAAGAAGTCTTGGTCGATGAACATAGCTTCGTTGTCGCCGCGTTCTGAGAGTTTCATTTGTTCTTCAAAACGAGCGCGTTGGTCGATAGGGTCGTTCAACTCAGTATAAGCGTTAGCGAGTTCCTTGCCGTTGACCATCAATTCAAAACGTTCTGTGAGTTCTGGATTCTCGCGGTGACGTTTACATAATGGCGACATTTCAACTGGGTAATCGGTGATGAAAGTAGGTTGGATATATGTGCCTTCGCATTTTGCTCCGAAGATTTCATCGATGAGTTTGCCTTTACCCATTGTGTCGTCGATTTCGATATCGAGGTTTTTACATACTTCACGAAGTTGAGCTTCGTCCATTCCTGTGATATCGACGCCAGTCTTTTCTTTGATAGAGTCAATCATAGAGATGCGTTTGAAAGGACGTTTGAAGCAGATTTCGTTGTCGCCGACTTTCACTGTGTCAGTGCCGAACACTTCTGTAACAACGCGTTCAATCATTCTTTCTGTGAAGTCCATCATCCAGATGTAGTCTTTATAAGCGACGTAGATTTCCATACATGTGAACTCAGGGTTGTGAGTGCGGTCCATACCTTCGTTGCGGAAATTACGTGAGAACTCATAAACACCGTCGAAGCCGCCAACGATAAGACGTTTGAGGTAAAGCTCGTTAGCGATACGCATGTACATAGGAATGTCGAGAGCGTTGTGGTGTGTGATGAAAGGACGAGCTGTTGCGCCGCCAGGGATTGATTGCAAGATTGGAGTTTCAACTTCTAAGTAGCCGCTTTCATTAAAGAAGTTACGCATTGAGTTGATGATTTTAGTACGAGCGATGAAGATGTTTTTCACGTTTTCGTTAACTACCAAGTCAACATAACGCATACGATAACGTTGTTCTGGATCTGTGAAAGCGTCGTAGATGACACCGTCTTTTTCTTTTACGATAGGAAGTGGACGTAATGACTTGCTGAGCACTGTCAATTCTTTAACGTGTATTGACACTTCGCCAGCTTGTGTGCGGAACACGAAGCCCTTTACACCGATAAAATCGCCGATGTCTAAGAGACGTTTGAATACGACGTTATATAAAGTCTTATCCTCGCCTGGGCAAATCTCGTCGCGTTTGATATAAATCTGAACGCGTCCGTGAGCGTCTTGAAGCTCGCAGAAAGAAGCAGCTCCCATGATACGACGGCTCATGATACGACCGCCGATGCTGACGTTCTCGAATTTTGACAAGTCGTTGTCATCAAATTCTTCAGCGATTTGCGCTGTATTTACATTAACTTCAAAAGCTGCTTGAGGATAAGGATTGATACCTAATTTGTACAACTCATTCAAAGAGTTCCTTCTTATTTGTTCTTGTTCGCTTAACATAATATATTGATTTTCTTATTTGGCTATAAAACTTGCAAATATAAGAAAAAAAGGCTAATGGCTAAAGACTAATGACTAAAGTTTTTTAATTCCTAATTACCTTAACCGTTTCTCCATTGATGTTAAAGAAATATATGCCAGGATTGTAGTTTGAGATATTGATTTCAATCTCTTCAGAAGTTATTTCAATTTCTTCGACTAACATTCCGAGACAATTGAAGATTCTAATCACTGAAGGCTGACAGCTGACAGCTGAAACTTTTACAACATCTTTTGCCGGATTTGGATAGATGGAGATATTGTCACTTGTTTTTTCGGTAATGCTTAGAATGTTTTCAAAATCATCAAAAACGGGAAGTCCCATATTATCGAAGTCCATTCCTGTATCACTCCAATTCAAACATGAATAACCTTCATTATTAAGATGTTCAACACCCAAGTTCAATGCTTCAATAAGATTGTCCGTCGTGTTTTCATTATAAACTATAGACTCCTTCAATTGCCAATAATCATTTTCATCGAAATAATAGTAGGTATTTTCAACAATACCGTCATTATTACTGACAGCTTCATCGTCAAAATCGTGGATAATATCATCAGGGAATCCATCAATATAAATATCTCTGTTGAAATAGCAATTTCTTATCGTTCCGAAATTACTACTTGCTATGCCATTTCTTGATATTGTTCCACCAACTGGAATAGGTGAGTCAACTAATGACTTAATATGTATGTAGCAATTTTCAATTTTACAGTTTGTCGCATTCCACCTAACAAATCCTATGCTTTCATTCCAAGCCAAATGTGATTTATCTATTATTATGGCACAATTATAAATATGAGAGTTATCTTGAATATCGCCGATGCCATAACTATATATTGCATTCGAATGAACTTCGTTTTCGTCAAGAAGACTTGGAATATGTAGCATGCAGTTGCTGATAGTAGTTTCGTGTATCCCATAAATTAAAGGAGACATATTTCCCTCTGAGATTAAAAACTCACATTCAAAGAAACATTGATTAATAGTGCTATTGAAAGCGTTATATGCAAGAATTCCTGCTGCTCCTCGACCTTTATAATAAGCATTTCTAAATATTACATTTTCTATTGTGGCATTATCTAAATTGCAGAAGAAACCTCTAGTTGAGTTGTAGTAGGGAGGATTGTCTGTCAATACAATATGGTTGATTACATATCCTTTACCATCAAATTTGCCATTAAACGAACCGTCATTATTGATCCCTGCTATAGAAAACCATTTTGCGCCAGACAAGTCTATGTCGTTTTCCAATATGATTG
The DNA here is from genome assembly GCA_017630195.1 of Bacteroidales bacterium. GTDB lineage: Bacteria > Bacteroidota > Bacteroidia > Bacteroidales > F082 > Limimorpha. Next base: position 23,431 of record JAGBVS010000085.1, read on the forward strand.
TAACGTCTTCGAAATTTGTAGCTTCATTACCATACATACCGTTACTTACAGCACTAAGCCATGCCAGAGCTTCAGCAGAATGAATATGAATATTTCCATTGTCATCAACAACATAACCTTCGGGTTGAGAAGTGACGATGTCGGTCCAGAAAACTTCTGGATCTATAGGATAGCTTTGCAAGTTTTGAGATTTCAAATGTAGCATTCCGCATACAAATAGTGCAAGTAATAGCGTTTTTTTCATGGTAATAAATTTAAGGTGGATTCTATTTAGGTGGGTTCTATTTATTATAATCCGAATACATGTTCTATCCTGCTCGGTCTTTAATCTAATATCCTATCTAATGGTCGCTGATGTTGTAAGCCTTTACTAAAGTTTTTTGGGAAATAGAAAATTATTGTTGGTTAATAAAATGAGCCACGAGCTTTGAGATTAACAAAAACTCTCATTACTCATGGCTCATTACTCACAGCTTGTCAACCGAAAAATTATTCTTCTATATTCAATATCTTTGAGAATCCTGTGATGTCGAATACAGATTTCACTTCTCTATTGAGATGGCGAATGACAAATTTTCCTGCGCATGCTGTCAATTGTTTATGAGCTGCAAGAACTACTCTAAGTCCTGCACTGCTGATGTATTCCAACTTCTCGCATTCAAACACGACAGAAGTTCCCATATTGATAAGAGGTTTTACTGCTGACTCCAATTCTGGAGCTGTTACTGTATCTACTCGGCCTTCAATTACAACAACCGATGTCTCATTTTCCTTTAAAATAGTGATTTCCATAGTATAATATTTTTAATAATTTTTATTTACATTACAGAAGTTTTATCATTGTAAGAATATTTTTGCCATCTATACGACGATATTCTACAGAATCCATAATCTGTCGTACCAGGAATATTCCCAAACCTCCGATTTGACGTTCTTCTGCTGACAGGTTTACATCAGCGTCAGGAACGATAGTTGGGTCGAATGGTTTGCCTGTATCTATCAACTTAAACATCAATCTGTTATCTGTTAGTTTGACTGACAATACAATATCATGAACTTCACCTTCTGGATAAGCATATTTCATGACATTAGCGACGGCTTCTTCCAAAGCGAGGTTTAGACTGAAACCCACATCCATTGGAAGCTGATATTTCTCACACAAACCGTCGATAAATTCTGCCATTAACATGATGTCGGCAGTGTCGTTACGCATCACGAGTTCGCAGTCGGGAGCGATGTTGTCATTCAGCGTAAGTTTACAACATAGTATTGTGATGTCATCATTTTGTTCTGCGCCTGATGCATGAGCTTTGATTTCATTAAGTATTTCTTCCACTATGATTCTTGGTGATTTAGAATGATATTTTGCAAGACATTCCAGCATTCTTTCTTCGCCAAATAATTCCTTATTGGTGTTTTCAGCTTCGTTGACACCGTCTGTATATAGGAAGATATTGGAACCTTTTTCTATCTTAATTTCTTGATCTTCAAAGTTGAAGTCTTTCCATACTCCGAGAGCTAGATTAGATATCACAGGTAAGAATGAAGCGTTTCCGTCAGCGTCAATGATGACTGGAGGGTTATGTCCGGCGTTGCAATATTTCAATATTCCTGAATCAAAATCCATTATTCCCACGAAAGCGGTGCAGAACATATTAGAGTCGTTAGACTCTGAGAGTGCGTCGTTGAGCGATTTTATTATTCCTGAAGGTTCATGAACGCTTGATGCCACTGTTCTGAACAAACGACAGGTCACCGACATCACGAGAGATGCAGGCACTCCTTTGCCCGACACATCGCCAATGATGAAATGTAGTTTGTTATTTTCGATAAAGAAGTCATACAAGTCGCCTCCAACTTCCTTGGCAGGGATGAGTTTTGCGTATAAGTCAATATCTTCGCGTTCTGGGAAAGGAGGGAAAATCTTAGGAACCATGCCCATCTGTATGTCGCGGGCGATGCGTAGTTCGCTTTCGATACGTTCCTTATTAACTGTCGCAAGTTGAAGCTCGTCGATGTAATTCTGCAATGAATTTTGTAAGAAGCTAAACGACTTATATAATGTCTTCATCTCGTAATTGTTGTTGTGGTGTGGTAATTTGGCAGAGAAATTACCTCTTGCTATTTCCATAGCTGAATGCGCAAACTCATTGAGAGGATGCATCATATAATGTATAAGAATATAACATAATACCACTAACAATATCAGTCCTGGTATCGCGACCGACATCACCTTAGCTCTCATGTCTTCTATTTTAGCGAATACGTCAGAGTGCATGCAGCTTACGGCCACCGACCATCCTGTGGCTTGAATTGGTGCGTAAAAAAGGAATCTTTCCTCTCCATAATTATATTCCACCATGCCGCGCTTGCCGTCAACCATGTCGTGCGTCGCCTTTAAAGTCAATGAGTCGTTGTTATATAAGGCCATTTCAAACAAAGTCTTGTTAAGAATAAAATCCTTGTCTCTATGAACAAGGAATGTTCCTCCATGACCAATCATCACATTAAATGAATTAGGATATGTTTTTATGGCGTTGACGTGTTCTGCAAACAATTCCAATGAAATATCAGCGGTGAGCATGGCGAATAAATTTCCGTCGTCGTCATACAAAGGATAAGAATATGTCGTCATAATGACATCGGCTCCGCCTTGGTCGAAATAAGGTTCGCTCCAATAAGGTTTGTTGAGCAATTTCGGAATCTGATACCAGTCCATGTAGTGGTAGTCGTAGTTCTTGTTTCCCAGTTGTTTGCTCTTGATAGTATCTCCGTCACGATAAGAATATGGAGAATAGAAATGACCTTTTTCCTTGTAATAGTCTGGTTCAAAAGCCACTGCACTTCCGCAGATGTATTCTTCGCTTTGTACGAGATTCATGGTCACACCATACATATGACTAGGGTCGTCGATATTTTCTTTCACTACCAGCGAAATGTTTTGTACTGCTATTTCAACAGAACTCAATACTTTGTCGATGCGTAATATGGTATTGTCGAGAGCGTCTTGCGCATGTTCAATGGATTCTTCACGCACTAATTTACGCGATGAGTTATAATTAAGAAAAACAATGGTAGTCAACAATGTTGTTGTTAATATCAATATAAATAAACTCAATTGTGCTGACAATGAACCTATTCTTATTTTACGTTTTTGCTTCATAATCATTCTCCTTTTATCTGTGCTTTTGTTACACTCTTAGCGATACGATTATTTTTCAACAACAACTCATTAATCTGTTCTATCTTTTCTTCATCAAGTTCAAATGTAGGTTTGCCAGATTCATCATCAATTTGAAGGCTAAGGATTTTTTTCAACATCCATTCTTGTTGCTGACGATTTGCAGGCAAGTCTTCATTTTGAATTATTTTCATCACTATGTCGATGGTTTCTTCTGGATGTTGGTGAGCCCATTCCCATCCGCGGCGAGAAGCGTCAGCAAAAGCTTTAGCATTATCAGGATATTTCTCGACATAATCTTTTGTGAAATATACTCCCTCTTCCGGGAAGTCATAGCCGTAATCTGCAAGAGAGATGAAAGTGATATTTTCGAAGCCTGAAGAATAGATATTATATGCTTCGTTATAAATCATAGCCATAGTAGCGTCTACCGCGCCAGAGATATAGAGATTAACATTTTGCACAAAAGGAACCCATTCTATATTAAGGTTATGGTCGTTGTTTACTATTTGAGAAAGCTGATAATAGTGTGTACGCCAGATGCCAACTCTTTTGTCACGCAAATCGTCGAGTGACTTTATGTCGTTGCTTCGAGGTGCAATGACAAGACCTGTATGCAAGTCTGTCTGCAAGACATTGACGATTTCTAAGCCTTCATCTATATTTGCTATGGCATCAAATAATGTCATTGTTATGGCATCGCATCTTCCTTCTTTGAGACAATCTACAGCAAATTCAGACGCTGAAGGATGTTTTATCACCACATCGAGACCAGCTTCTTTATAAAACCCCATTTCTTGCGCCACATAATAACCCGCAAACTGGCTCTGTGGCAGCCACTTTGGTGTGAATGTGATTTTCTGTGCTTTGACAGATGTCAACAATAACAATGATAGCGTTAGTAATAATATTTTTTTCATTATTAATTTATTTTAACAATAACCTGTCTTGATTTAATTCGAGATGAATATTTCTCATGCCGTTTTCTGTGCATTCCTTGACAACGTCGCATAATCCTTGTATAATACTAAGACTTAGAAGGTTATCTTCCTCTATATTTTCTTCAGCGAGTATATCTTTTCCTTTATCTTTAAAACTGAAGTCTAACGACATACGCACTTCGTTATCTGCTTTAGACAAAATGATATTTATTTGATTGTCTATTGTCGTCAGGTTAAGCAGTTCTTCAACAGCCAACTGTACATAATGGCTGGCTTGTCTGCCGAGTCCGAATCTGTTGCAGTAATGTTCTATACGAGCGTTGAGCTCTGGATGGTCAAAGTTATTAGAATCGATAGTATAGAAGAGATTTTTCTGATAGCTGACGAAAGACTGTGTCTCTTTTTTTGACGGCGTATTCAGTATCTGTTTTGGTGTTCCGCTTTCACAAATCTTGCCGTCATGCAAAAAGACAACATAGTCGGCGAGTTCTGCCACAGCATCAAGATTGTGCAACACCATTATCATAGTTATCTCTTTTCTTAATTTACGAAGCACGTCCATCACCTCTCTTCTTGATATAGGATCTAAAGAGGCTAACGGTTCATCAAGAAGCAATATCTTTGGTTTCATGGCCAGACAACGAGCTATAGCAACACGCTGCTGCTGACCTAACGACAACTGACTTGGATAATATGTCGCTCTTCCCGACATTCCTACCATTTTAAGGTATGTCATCGCCATTTCCTCGGCATCTTCTTTTGTCATTTTCAAAACATGAATAGGAGCTAACGTTATATTTTGCAACACATTCATATTTTCAAAAAGATTAAAGCGTTGAAATACCATGCCTACATCATGCGATTTGTTTTGGGAGAATCCGTCACCATGAATAACTCCGCCATCCAATTTCTCTAATCCTGCTATACAACGCAATAATGTCGTCTTACCACAGCCTGACGGTCCAATAACACATACCGTTTGACGGTCTTCGATAGAAAACGACACGTCACGAAGTATCTCTTTACCTTGAAACGATTTGCTGATATGTAAGAAATCAATCATTGTTAAATATTTTTGATGATATATAATCTAATGTCTTTGCTATAATCCATGAAAGAAGGAGATATAAGAGCGACACCAACAACAGAGGTACGAAGGCGTCGTATGTGAACCCTCTGATGGCATCAACTGCTTTCACCAAGTCTTTCTGAGCTATATAACCTGCATACGAAGTCGCTCTCAACAAGAGTTTTATCTCGCCTACTACCAATGGCAACATCGTCTTGACGGCTTGAGGAAGTATGATGTAGCGATAACATTTGAAAGAGCTTAACCCTAACATGCGTCCTGCTTCTAACTGTTCTTTACCAACCTGCGAGATATGTATCTTGAAAATCTTGTATAATGAACCTGAAGAATATATTCCGAGCGCTATTATTGATACTACAATTCCGTTCATCGCACCGCCGAAAACGACGTAAAAAAAGAACATCATCAATACGACTGACGGTATGTCGTGTATCGTCATCACAAACCAGCTGAGCGGCTTATACAGCCATAGACATTTGTGGCTTATAGAGAGATATGCCAGAAAAGAGCCTATTATGATTGCCAATATAGCTCCAAAGAAAAGTATGATTACGGTGGTTTTTAATCCTCCCCAAATCAGATGCAGCGCCTCTTCGTTAAACAAATTACGACTTAGACTGCCTTTTATCTTTCCCAAAAATCCTAATTCTCCGATTGGAGATCCTTCACTTAATGCCACATTTTTACGAGGTACGATGACATATAATTCTTCACCATCCGTCGTGACGACAGTACCAAGCATAACATAATCATGGTTGCGTTTGACAACCATATCAGCAACTTCTTCTGTCATCAAGGCTGCATCGCAACGATTAGATTCCATGTCTAAGAAAAGCGAGATGGCTTTGTCATATTCTGTGACAGCAGACTGCGAGAAAAGTTTTTTCGCTTCTTCCCCGACATCATTTTTAAGGATTCCTATATTTTTTTCAGAAATGTCGGATACATCATTATATAATGTCTTTGATGTACATCCGTACAAGATGAAAAAAACTATTAAAGCGGAAGATATTAGAATAATACGTTTCATTAAGGTAAAAAAGGGACGCAAATAACGTCCCTAATAATTTTATTGTTTAACAATTTTCTTTGTTAATGTGTTGCCTTTGTTATCAACGAGTCTTACGAAATAAAGTCCATTGTTCAATGATGTAACGTCAATTTCATTTCTGTTTTCAACTGAAATGATTTCTTGTCCTAATGCGCTGAAGATAGCGACTTTAACGATATTGTCACCTTTTACCGTAAGAACATCGTTTACAGGGTTTGGATATAATTCAACTTTAATAGCGTTGTTTTCTTCGAGACCTATTGTACAATTCCAGATGATAGGTACTATTTGTTCGCCTAATGATGATACTATCGACAATTCTGAATCATATAATTCGTGTTTAACAGCAAAATCACAATAAATCTCAATTTCTACAGATTCACCTACAGATAATGTGTATGGAAGAGTGAAATCGTGCTCTGTATGATAAGAGAGGTCATCTTTTACGCTAATACTATTTATAACAACCTCATTTGCGGTATTGTTTGTGATTGTCAACATTTCAACGCCATCGCTTTCATCGTCAAAAACAATTTCTGTTGGGTTTAAAGCGAGAGCTGTTTCTGCGTGTTCTCCTATTGTAAAGACGTGAGGGTCGAGTTCACCGAAGACAGGTTGTTGGTATCTGCGGTTTGATTCGTCAGCGCCGAATACATAATATTTCACTTCTGATTTTGCTTGATAGCCTTTGATATAGCCGACATATTCATCAGGGTTGCCTGTTGCTGTCATGGCAGCTGTTTGGTATTCGCCGCCGTCGATGCTATAATAAACGAGGAGAGAATCTTGTTTCAATTCAGCGCCGCTGTAAGCGATGAACTTACTTGTGATAGCGATTGAGTCTTGCCATTCTTGTTCGCCGAAGACGACATTGCGATGGTCAACATAAAACATGTTGAAATCCATAACGCCGCGAGTACGGCAGTGAAGAGCGTCAGTATTCAACCAGCCGTCCCAATAACTATTGTTTGTGATACCGATAACTTCATAACCTGGCATTGCCTGACGATAGATGTTAAGAGCTCCTTCGTTATATGTTGAGTTAGAACCCATTGGAACGAGGACTTTCTTATTAAGAATCAAGCTGTTTGTATATGGAGAGATAATGCTTCCTCCAGGAATGTCAACGCGATATACTTTATAAGGATAGCCCCAGCAGCAGTTAGTTGTTGCGAAATATTCTGCCACTTCTTCGTAATAAGGATAACGAGGATTTGATTCAGGGACGCGTGCCAGCAATATTTTGTCAGGAGCTAAATATTTGCCCCAGCAGTCAACGTGAGCGATATAATCGCCTTGTGGGTCTATTGTTACGTGATAAGGGTCGATGCCGAGATAGTCTCTCATTCTTTCATATACTTGTTCTTCTGAGATGCCTTCAGCGACGCTTTCAGTGATGACAATGTCGTCGGAGACGCCATTGCCGCGGCCGTCTTGCATCATGTTACCTCCGGTATGAACGACTTTCATGCCGAACATCTCAATATCCCAATATTCAGCGAAATGACCTGGGAGGTCGTCATCTGAAGGACGAGGACGATTGTAGATATTGTCAACGATAGCAGGTTCTTTGCCGTTGAAGATATACCATGGACCGAAGTCACGAATCCAATATGAGTTGGTGTTGGCATTCAAGAATTCGACATTGCTCATATTAACGCCGGCAGATTGAAATTCGCTTTGAGCCGAAGATTGTTCGTAAGCTGTAACGACAGTGATGACCTTGCAATCTTCAGCCATTTCTCTGACGAGTTCAACAGGAATGCCAAGAGGATAGACAATCATCACAGCCTGCATTGGCTCATATTCGCCTGGGAAACGCACCTCGCCTGTTGGAGGTGGAGTCTCTACAAAACTACGTGTTGTGATTGGCATGTTCATCTCTTCTTCTGAGAGATATTTCATCAATCTCCACTTAGGGAGTTCTTGTTCTTGCGCTTTTAAATTTAGACCTAATGCTAAACAAAATAACAGTCCGAATAAAGTAAAATTTTTTCTCATTTTTTTGATTAATTTTGTTTCGCAAAAATACCATTTTTTCCCATAATTACGTTATCTTTGCAGACATTAATATCATATTTTAAAAATTATTTCCTATAAATGAAAAAACTTGCTTATCAATCACTTTTGATTGTGTTGTTTTGTATTTTGATTTCAACATCTTCATGCAAGGTCGTTGAAAAATATTCAGCAACATTTTTCAACAAAGAGTCAAAAGAAACAGCGCCTGACGATTTAACCGACGACAATGAATTCGTTTCTGAAGATACTACAGAACAAGAGAATGCCATTTCTTTCGACGACGCAACTTCATTTTATGATGAAGAAAATATTTATAACGAAACAATTATAGATACCAACGAATACGTCTCCGACAGTTTGGAAATGGCTTTGCAGGAACGCATCGATTCTGAAAATTCAGGCGAAGCCATCGTTGAAGAATCTGAGACCATGATGGGAATGATTGACGAGTTGCAAGACATAAAATATTTCGAAGAAAACAAACTCGAGTCAAGTTCTAAATCAGAAAACATATACAACTATCCTGCTGATTATGTGCCAACTTTCCCTGACAGTGTATATGCCGAACGTATTGCAAAGCTGAGAAGCCAGACAACCATCGAACTGGTTTACAACAAGCACGTCAAGAGCTTCATCGATGTTTATGCAGTAAGAAAAAGAGAGCATACAAGCAGAATCTTAGGTCTCGCCGACATTTATTTCCCAATGTTTGAAGAGGCATTAGACAAATATAATATGCCTTTAGAGATTAAATACCTCGCTGTCGTGGAGTCGGCATTGAATCCTACAGCCGGTTCTCATGCAGGAGCTAAAGGATTGTGGCAGTTCATGTACGGAACAGGAAAGGTTTATAAATTAAATGTGACTTCGTTGGTTGACGACCGTTTCGACCCTATCAAAGCGACAGAGGCAGCTTGTCAACATCTTCAAGATTTACATGACATATACGACGATTGGTTCTTGGCTTTGGCGGCTTACAACTCAGGAGCCGGCAATGTCAACAAGGCTATTCGTCGCGCCGGCGGATTGAAAAATTATTGGGCTGTATGGCCATTCCTTCCTAAAGAGACAAGAGGCTACGTTCCGGCTTTCATCGCTGTCAATTATGTGATGAACTACTCACAAGAACATAACCTCTACCCTATCGACCCTGGCATCATAGCCGACGGCGTTGACAGCGTGACAGTCCATGAGCCTCTGCATTTCGACCAACTTCATGAGATGCTCAACATCCCGATGGAAGACATAAAATTCTTCAACCCTCAATATAAGGCTAACATAATTCCTGCAAACGAGAAAAATCCAATGTCGCTGCGACTTCCAGAAAAATATATCAACAGCTTCATCGATAACGAAAAAGAACTCTATACTTTCAAAACAAAGAAAGGCATCGACAGAGAAAAACTCGAAGAAGAGATGAAAAAGGTTAGCGACAGAAGCGTACACATCGTGAAAAGCGGTGAAAGCCTCGGCAGCATAGCTAAGAAATATCGTATCAGCGTCAACCAGCTCAAAACATGGAACAGCCTGAAAAGCACTACGATATATCCTGGCCAAAAACTTATCGTCTATAGCTCAGGAGCTCCTATGGCTCAAGTTGGAAACGACAAGCCTGTAATGAGATCAACAGAACAAACGACTCATATCGTGAAATCAGGAGAAAATTTAAGCCTCATAGCTAAGAAATACAAATGTTCTATCACCGACCTCAAAGAATGGAACAATCTGAAATCAACAAACTTGAGCATCGGTCAAAAACTTAAAGTGTATCCTCCAGCAGAAGAAAAATCGTCAAATGTTACAACTACAACAAGCGGCGGTTATGTAATATATACTGTCAAATCAGGTGATAACCTTTGGGACATCGCCAAGAAATTCGACGGCGTCACCGTGGAACAAATAAGAACACTCAACAAGCTCGACAAAAACTCCGTACTTAAAGTCGGACAAAAGCTGAAAATAAGCAAAACCAGCGGCTCTTCGTCAAGCGGAACATCAGTGGTACACACCGTCAAATCTGGCGACAACCTTTGGGACATCTCTAAAAAATATGGCGTCAGCGTTGAACAGATAAGAAAACTTAACGGTTTAAGCTCCAAAGCTGTATTAAAAGTAGGACAAAAGTTAATAATTAAGAATTAGGAGTTAGTTAAACTAAAGACTAAATTCAAATCTGAGTAATCTGTGATATCTGTGGTTACAAGTAGGAATTAAATTGACAATTAATAATTAGAGAAAAATAAATAAAAATAATTAATAAAATGCCAACGGCCAAAAGCCAAGGTTTAAAAAAATACGTAATATGAAAAAGTTTAGTTTGATAGTAATGATGTTGTTTTTGATAACATCATTTTCTTCCTGCGTCAATAATGATAAAGAAGGAAAAGTTGCCGAGAAAAAAGAAATTAAAAAAGCTCGTTCTGTTGGCGGAACATCGGAAGTGCTTCTGATAACTCAAAACGAAAACCAATGGAACGGACAGATGGGACAAGCAGTCCGCGATTTCTTCGAGCAAGAACAATATGGATTGCCACAACCTGAGAAAAACTTCAAAGTGGCTCATATTAATATAGACGCTTTCAACGATATGTTCAAGAAGCATCGCAACCTCATCATCGGCAAAATTAACAACGAGATAGAAAATCCATTGATAGAGACACAGAAAAACTGGATGTCCGAACCTCAATATGTGATAAGAATAACAGCTCCATCAGAAGAATCATGGATTAAAATATTTGAATCACAAAAAGACGAGCTTAAACTCATGTTCGACCAAAATGAAAGAGAAAGATTCCAAGAATTTTTCCGTCCTACAACAGACACCAAAATTGTATCACGACTCAAAAAACAATTCGGAGTCACCATGAATGTTCCTGAAGGATATTTCATCGGCATCGACAAAGACAATTTCATGTGGATTCGCAAGGAGACCGACGTAATGAGCATGGCTTTCTTGATTTATGAGCTCCCTTACAAAAGCACCTCCGACTTGGATCCTGAGAACATTATCAGAGTTAGAGACTCTATTGTAAACAAATATATTCCAGGACCAACTGATGGCTCATACATGACAACAGACAAGGAATTTATCACACCAACATCCAAGACATTGCCCGATTTCCCGGCAGGTTACGCCGTTGAGACTCGCGGTTTATGGAATGTCGTCGGTGACTTCATGGCCGGACCTTTCGTTTCTTATTCTATAGTAAATCCGGAAAATACAAAAATCGTCACGGCAGAAGGCTGGATTTATTATCCTAACAAAGATAAAAGAGACCTTTTACGTCAACAAGAAAGCATCTTATACAGCTTGAAGTTTGTGGAATGAAAAAATAAAACTTCGGCATAGTTCAGAAAAAAAGATTCGGCACTCGACAAGCTCAGTGACCGAATCTTTTTTTTCAGTAATGAAGTAATGTTGTGATAAAGTTAAATTAGGTAGCAAATGTATTTATTTTATTTTTATTTGACAAATGTTTTCGAGAGAAAATTTTGAGAAACTTGAGGTGCTAAGACATCTGTGAAATCTGTGGTTGTAGAGGGACTTGAGAAATCTGTGAAATCTGTGAAATCTGTGGTTGCTGAGGCTTTTGTCTTTCGTCAAAAAAAAGACGCCACTATGTAATAGCAGCGTCCACTTGTTGTCTTGTAGTCTTAAAAAAACATCATTCCACAACGATTCTGCAATTTATTGCTTCTTCGCCGTTTGTAAGTCTTATCATGTAAACACCTGATGTTTCAATGCCGTCTATCTTGTTTACATTTGA
>JAGBVS010000086.1 GCA_017630195.1 Bacteroidales bacterium
CATCATGTACGCTGACAACAAAGCTGGTCTCGCTAACACATGGAAAAACTTCGAAGGCCAAATGTTGATGCTCCGCAAAAACAAAGTTGCTGAAAGAAAAGCTGAACTCGAAGCTCAATTCACAGAATGGGTTAACGCTAACCCAGCACGCGTTGAAGAATACGGCAACGTTTTGAACACATTAGCAGAAAACTACGCTATAGCTGAACAATTCACACCTTCTATCTATTATCCTAACTTCGTTACACAAACAGGCGCTATCGCTATCTCAGCAGAATTCGCACAATACGTAGCTGCAGCTCAAGGTAAAGATAAAGAGGCTATCGCAGCAGCTGAAGAAGCTCTCAAAGCTATCGACGCTGACGCTTATTTCGCTGAAACATACAAGGCTTTAGAAGACAAGACTTTAGTTGAAATGTTAAAATTATATTACAACACTTTCAACGCTGAAGCAAATCCTAACTTCTACAACTTAGTTGAAAAAGAATATAAAGGCGACGTTGTTGCTTTGGCTAACGACATCTTAGAAAACTCAATCTTCGCAACTGCTGAATCAATCAAGGCTTTCATCGAAAAACCTAACGCTAAGAAAGTCGCAAAAGACCCAGCTTTCATAGTATTAAACACAATGTACGCACACATGGCGAGCGGTCTCGCTCCTTATCGCGCAGCAATGCAAACTATCGACGAAAACAACCACTTATTCGTTAAAGGCTTACGCGAATTCTACGCTGAAACACAACCAGAAAAATCTTTATATCCAGACGCTAACTCATCTTTACGTATGAGCTACGGTTCTGTTCAAGATTACCAACCAGCTGACGCTATCCACTACGACTACGTTTGTACAGCTAACGGTATCCTCGAAAAATACGTTCCTGGCGACTATGAATTCGACGTCCCTCAAAGACTCCTCGACCTCATCGCTGCTAAAGACTTCGGTCAATATGCTGACGAAAACGGCGAGTTAATCGTTTGCTTCCTTTCAACAAACGACATCACTGGCGGTAACTCTGGTAGCCCTATCATGAACGCTAAAGGTGAACTCATCGGTCTCGCTTTCGACGGCAACTGGGAAGCTATGAGCGGCGACATCAACTTCGAACCAACATTACAACGTACAATCAACGTTGACGCTCGTTACGTTTTATTCGTTATCGACAAATTCGCTGGTGCAACAAACCTCATCGACGAATTAACAATCGTTAAAAGCGAACCAGCAGTTGAAACAACAGAAGAAGTTGTAGCTGAATAATTGAAATTCAGAAGTTCAAAATCTCAGAACTTCAGCAATATGAAATAGGTGCGTCAAATAATATGACGCACCTATTTTTTTATAAAAAATTCATCATCAGACAATAAAGTTAAATCAATGACGTTCGCTTTTTAAAATTTTAAAATATCTTAACCATGAAAAAAATCTCTTTATTATCAATTATCGTTTTGTCATTTGTGGCATTATTCACATCATGTAAAGAGGAACACAATGTTCCTGCATTTCCGGAGGAACTGACAAATTATTTCCCATATAAGGAAGGCGAGTCATTCTCATTCGTCTCTGAAGATAACGACACATTGACTTTCGTTTTAAAATATGAAAGTTTATCTCGTGATAATAGTCATACGCAGCCATTCTTTTCTATGGTCTCATGCGGAGGAGAAGATTTCGCTTGGATGAATAAGACCACTGATGCAACCACAGTTCCATATTGGGACGATAAAAAAATAGAAATTGAATTTGAAATGACAGCAAGTCAGACAACTCCAAAAGCTGAAGGAGGGCTGTCAATAGGTTTTTCTATAGAAAATGCAAATAAATATAACGGATATACTCATATCTCATATAGCAGACGATTTGAATGCAATCCTTTTGACGGCAACGTTAACTTGCATGTAGGAGATGAAATAGCCCTTTACGAAGCCGGATATCAAGAAAGTTCTATAGCTATAGTAAAATGGAACGAAGGTATTTTAAGCTTCAACTTCGACGGAAAGAAATGGACAGCTATTAAACGCTAACACATTGAATATAAAAAATAGAGCAACGAAATTTCGTTGCTCTATTTTTTATCATTTAGTCTTTTTTATTTCCTAATATTGAGATAAGGACACTTCCCAAAATACCAGCCGACAACGAAGCAGCCAGGATAGCTATCTTACCTAAATTACGCAAATGTACTGTCATCTCTGGTGCAAGTTCGCCGAACGAAAGAGTATCAACGAATATTGACATTGTAAAGCCAATACCGCCGAGACATGCCACAGCGAATAGTTTCTTCCATGTAGCGCCGCTCGGCATTTCACCCACTTTCAACTTTATAGCAATCCAGCTTGCAAGAGTGATACCTAATGGTTTTCCGAACAATAATCCGCAGTAGATACCGAGACCTACAGAACCGAGTTCAGCTGAATATTGGAAGAAATTAAGATAACTCAAATCTGGAATCACAACGCCAGCATTAGCTATAGCAAAAATAGGCATAATCACGAAGTTGACCCAAGGTGTCAAAGCATGTTCCAAACGATAGCTCATACCTACAGAACCGCTTGCTACATTACTGATACTTTTAAGACATATTTGCTGGTCGTGGTTCGGTATTTCGTTATCATCATGTAATTTCTCTATCAAATATTGATAATGTGCAGTCTTTCTGTCGAAATATGAACGAGAATAACGAGCCTTCATAGGAATCATCATAGCCATAACAACGCCAGACATTGTTGCGTGGATACCAGCGTAGTAGAACAAAATCCATACTGCAATAGCTGGTATGAGATAATAAATCATACTTTTGACACCAGCTTTGTTGAGCAAGAACACGAGGAATAAAATACCGAATGATATTAATAAAAGTGTCAAATTTATTGCGCCTCCGTAGAAAAAGGCTACTACTAAGATAGCGCCTAAGTCGTCGGCAATAGCAAGCGCTGTGAGGAAAATCTTCAATGAGACAGGCACTCTGTCACCGAGCATCGACATGATACCGATTGCGAACGCAATATCAGTCGCTGTTGGAATACCCCAGCCGCTACCTGCCGCTGTTCCTGCATTGAAACATGAATAGATAAGAGCTGGGAAAAGCATACCGCCCGCAGCTGCTATCACTGGCAACATCGCCTTCTTGACTGTTGACAACTCTCCGCATACAATCTCACGCTTGATTTCAAGACCAACACAGAAAAAGAACACAACCATCAAAATATCGTTGATGAATTTCTCAACAGACATGTCTTTTGGAAAATACCATTCATGACTTCCTGACTGTACTGAGATAGATAATTTTGTGTGTAAGAAATGATGATATGCCTCTTTGGTAAAAGGAAGGTTTGCCAACAACATGGCAACAACAACGCAGAGCATCAAAAGAGCTCCAGAAAACCATGGCTTGGCCATAAGACGGCTACTACCCAGACCAAACACATGTTGGTATCTTACTCGGGTGTAATGTTGAAAAATTCTCATAATCTTTTAATTTAATTTATGATAAATGTTAATTAACTTATTTATAAATATTATTAAATAAATAATATCATTTCTTAAATCAAGCCGCAAAAGTAGTAAATATTTCATATCAATTCACAATTAATAAAGCTTATATTTGTAATTATTAACCGTAGAGTTTTATTTGTAAAAAAATACAAAAAGTCATTTTTGAATTAAAAAAAATTGTATCTTTGCAACTCGAAATGATGGGGCATTAGCTCAGTTGGCTAGAGCGTTTGACTGGCAGTCAAGAGGTCATGAGTTCGATTCTCATATGCTCCACAAAACATTGCAAAAATCCCGATTTTTTATCGGGATTTTTTTGTTTTTTAAAATATTAGTTTATAACTTAGCAGTCGTGAAACAAATGTATTATTAAACCTTCAAAACACACTGCTATGTGGAAAATAATCAAACGAATATTCTTTATTGCATTGGCGTTTGCATTGATGATTGTATTTCATCGATACAGCGTAAACAAATTCGACAAAACCGACAAAACTGTCGGTTTAATGGAGAAAATATCTGCATCCTACAAAGACTACTCCCTATCGAGTTTTAAAGTTGAGAAAGACAAGATGATGGATTATGCGAAAATCCTGCATCAGAAAGAACTTGCAGAAGGCAAGACTGATGACAAATTCGAAGGATTTACCATTGTCTCTTATTGCTGGAAGGCATTAGACGAATACCAAGAGGAAATCAATGTCACCAATAGTCTCTCGTTGTTTCTACCTTTGATAGCAGCAATTTTGATATTAGTAGCTATTATAGTCTCAATACGACTCGGATTAAGCGCAATAAGAAAACTTGATTTTGACAACGACGCAACAGCATATTAAGGAGGATTGATTATGGCAAATTATAGAGATGCAAAAAAGATTAGTTTCTCCCAAGCGGAAGAAAATCGTTTTCGTCAGTTGTTCAACGATTGGGCGAGTTCGATAAAAGGTTACAATCGTAACAAATTAGGCAACCAGCTGAAGATTGTAGAAGTATGGGACACTCCTATCTACCGAGGTTTGCTTAAAACACAATATGACAACCGTACGCTCAAGCAAACATACGAAAGAATTGGCGGAAGAACGTTCCCACCAAGGACCATAAGCACTGAATCGCAGATTAACCGTTGGTCTTTGGCATCGCCTCCTAAAGATTTTACCAACAATGAGAAATCGTATTTAGTACCTGGTTCACAATATATTGACGGATGTCATACTTGTCATGCCACAGGCAAGGTAAATTGCGGCAGATGCGGAGGCAAAGGCACAATCACTGTTCCCTATACCGTAAAACAACCTTGTCCGAAATGTGGAGGCAGAGGACAAGTTCAAGTTACTAATAGAGAACTCGAACAATACAACACCAGTGAAGGATTGAAAGCTCGTTATGTGGATAAAACCAGGACAGTGAGTTGCTCCAGTTGTAGTGGCAGAGGTTATCATGAAGTTCAATCATATAAAGAAGAACCTTGTCCAACATGTCACGCTACCGGCAAAGTCACTTGCGGCACTTGTGTCGGCGATAGAAATCTTGTAAGATACTGGCAGTTGCATTGCAGTCATTATACTAAGACTTACGTTGATTATCGTTTCCCTGCACAGGTTCCTTCCGACGAAGTTCCAAAAATTATAAAGTTGTTCAACAACAGCACTCCTTGGCGTGTGATGGAAAAAATGAATGTCGAGAAAGAGAATTTCGACAAAAATGATTTGGCATCACGCCCGATAGTCGGAAGCATGTTGTCGAGATTGCCGAACAGAGTGGAACATCTTACGCATACTGTTGTCTGTTTCAATCTTTTGGAATCGTGCGAATGTGAAGCAAAAACCGTGGTATATGAGGTAGATAGAAAGAGGTACACTTGCTTGTTGCTTGGTTCCGACTGGAAATTGATAACGGTGACATCGCCGGTGTCGGACCACATGGATGATTTGAAAGACAAGGTCAACAGATATGTATCTCTTCGTCAGTTTGGAAAGGCGTGGAGTGTGTTACAGAAAGTCAACAAATTCCCTCAGGCTGGTTCTAAAGAAGCAAAGATGCAGAAGCAATTAGAGGAAAGAATGGCGTTGATGTCACGTTTAGGAGCCAACTTTGCGATAGTGTTATGCGCCATCTTCTTAGCACCTTTGTTATATACACTTTATGAATCAGAATTTTATGCCATCTGGACTCATTGGATTATTGACAAGTTCAATATCAGAATTGTATCAATGATGTTGTTATCGTTGATTTTTGTCATGTATTACAGCATGAGATTTTGTAAAGAAAGCATGCCGGAATTTGCATATAAGGTTGCGTCGCCAATAAGTCGTTTCATCAGAGGTTTTATGGTAGGAACAGGTAAGTTTATTTTCTTTACAACTATAGCAATAATATTGACATACATCGGAATAACACCAATAGCATGTCAGTTGATATATTTAGCATTCACGATTATTTTTATGATAATATTTCTTATTGTAGGAATATTTAAATAGAGGTATTCAGTGTTTTAGGAATATCTTAACAAGGATTCGTCAATATCACGGAAATCGCTGATATTGACGATTTCTTTTTCTTTTAACATGATAAAGACAGGAAATTTTCCTAAAGTGATGTCAATGGCTTCGTGAGGCATGATATGCCAATATGAAAAATCATCGGTAAGTGTTTCTTCCCTAAAATTCAAAATTCCTTCACGGCTGCCCCAAATGAAGATGTTCACATTATCTGATTTAATATCGTTTTTCCTCATCATCATGGAAAGTTTCTTAACTCCAAGTCTGCAATATTTACATCCGGAACTCACAATCACCACCATTTGTTTTCCATCCATATTTATTTGCGCCGTCGAATCGAAGACGATGTCGTTATCAACGAAATCCATCGCAACGACTTTGTCAAGCGTCTGGTAAAAATCGACGGTGCTTATCTCTTTTTCTGACGAATAAATCATCTTATAGACAGAATCCATCGGCGTCACAACAAAAGGAATTATCACAGCAGCAGCCAATAATACTTTTCTTAATCCAACAAACTTACTTGTAGCCTTGTAGTCTTGTAGTCTTGTAGTCTTAATCAAAAACAACACTCCGATAATCGCAACATTTTTGATTATAGATTCTAACGGGCTCAGTTCTATCAAATCTCCGAAGCAATGGCAGTTGTCGTCATTTCTAAATATCATGACGTAAATCAGAAACAGAGTAAAGAGAATCTGGATTATAAGTGTCGTTCGCCAGACCAATTTATATTTCATTTTAAAAATGAACATAAGACCAATCAGCAATTCGCCGACGATTAACAATCTTGAGAAGATTGTTGTAAAAAGGAAGTTAAGGAGGCCAAAGCTATAGACATAAATCTCGAAGCTATCGATAGATATTAATTTAAGTATGGCAGCGATGATGAACATGCTGCCAATACCATATCGAAAAATATCTTTAAAAATGTTTATTTTCAATTTTTCTTTGTTACGTTAGCATTTAACGACTCATAAATCATATTCTTCAGTCTCAATGTTTCTTGCATTACATGAACATCACCTTCTTCGCCTTTTGGTTCGTCTAACTTTTGATTCTTTTTCATAACAAACCTGACTTTCATGTCATCAAGATTACCGATAGCATTGATACCCAATCTTCTAAACGGCCAAGGATTTGATATTCCGAAATTATAGTCGAAGGTCATGTCGAGGTTATGACGTCCACCAACTATTGCCTGATATTTATCGAGAGTGATGAGAGTTGGATACACATCAATTTCGTTTTTAAACACTGTTATTTCAGCAGAAAGCTCATCAATCTGGTTATGGTCTTTATCTTTGAAGCGGAGCATTCTTGCTATTTTTCTGAATGTTTTATTATCGAGCACAACAAGATCTTTTCCGTGAACTGCTGTTGCGCCTTTCAACATAGAGAATTTCACTTCATATTTAGAGTTCAAGTATGTTTCTGCGGCAATATGAAATTCCGCTTTGCCTGCGAAAGAGCTCAACATTGGCACAAGAGTATCGAGTTCTGGTATAATGTTAAGCATCTCTTCTATATCTATTTCAAGTAGATGGAAATCGAAGCCAAGATAGAGATGGTTTCTGCGTGGCGACTTGTACATTGCTGTAAGCATCATCGTTGCTGCGTCACTTGTGAAACCCATTTCATTCAAAACCAAGATGCCATCTTTCACGGTGAGACCGCCGCCGACATTTGATATATTCATATCACCTGCAATAGCTTTTTCTATCTTTGTGTTAAGAGTGATGTCAACACCAAGAGGCACCATAAACGGTTCTTGTTCTTCTACTACTGTATCTGTCACGACGACTTCTTCCTCAACCACCATAGTAGTATCGCCCATTCCGCTGAATATCTCCATAATCTGATTGACATCGGTATAATGTGAGATAAAGTCGAGATTGCCTTTCAGCAGCGCTTCTTTTCTAAAAAATTCATCTACATTAACGAACTTGCCTTGCATTTCAAAGTCGGTGTTACCTAACACTATGCTGCTGTTATTAATGTCAATTCCTGTTGTGTCGTAGTTGAAATCTATTGAAGGGATATAAACAGGCAAAGGCAAATCGCTCATCGCAAACACAGCATTATTGAGTTGTATTCCGGCATGAGGATTCCATTGCAGAATAAGATTTTCCTGGTCATCGACATAATCAGCAGACACATTAAAGTCCATTTTTTCTGTCATGAAACTCATTTCTTCGCCCATACCAAAAGCCAAGCTGTCACTAGAATAGACTGCGATATATGATGCATCATTATTTTCCTTCATAAACATCGCCAATGTTCCTTTCGGGTTATTGGTAAAGAAATTCATATCGTCCATTGCAGCGTCAATCCTTGCAAAAGAATAATCAGCGAACACCGACATAGGTTCTTTTTCGTCCAATATATTAGAAATCTGAGCGTCTATTTTATAATCTTTAAGATTTGCCACTATCATATCCGACACTTTAGCATCGAAGTTAGCGCCGCTTATCTCAACGGCTGCCAGACTGTTAGTCAAATCTTCAGAAGCGGCATTAGGCAATACCAAATCAACATTTAATTTATCGGATTTGATATTGACAGTATCGCAATAAACCACATTCATATTTTCCCATTGCATATTGCCATTGACTTTGGCATTCATGAAATCCATTGTGGCAAGTTGCTGATTATTAACATTAGCATTCACATCAAGTTTCACTTTACCATAAGCTTCAATTCCTTCAGGAATGAAAGATTGCAGTTCGTCGAGGTCGGCATTAGCTTTGAGATTGATGTCGCAATACATCTTATTCATCACGTCTTTTATAGTTCCTGAGAAATCGAGTGATGAGTTTGACATATTGGCTTTAAACGAATTGATATATATATCGGATTTATCATTAAGGTCGAGTTCAGCTTTTATTGAGGTCTTGAGATTTGTTATTGGATAAGGAAGCATTTCTGGCATAGCCAACATTCCTTTATCATAAAATATTTCCGCCACGACTTCAGGCATTGAATTTTCGTTATAAACGCCTTTCAGGTCGGCAGAGAATTGCAATTCGCCTTTCACATCTATTCCGGCGAGTAATTCTTCACGCATCGAAGCAGGGATGAATTCGATGAGTTTTTCTATTATTAAGGTATTTGTTTTGACGCTAAGGTCAACTACGATATTGTCGTCAGGCATAGCAGCGTCGCCGACAAAATCAACGATAATGTCGTTAAGAGCAAGTTGAGACTTGCCAAACTCGACATTCATTGTGCTTAAAGTAGCATTGAGCGGAGAAATGAATCTGATGTCTGCATCTTTAAGCAAAGTTTCGTCGTCCATAGCGAACGACAAGTCGTCAACGGCTAATTCCACATTGCCCGACACATTATCGAAGTCGTTGACGAGGCCTTTAAATTTAAAGGTGAGAGCGTTGTATTCAGCGATTTGGCCATCGCTTTCATAAAAAAGAACAGAAGAAGAAGCTTTGATGTCGGCTTTTACATCATCGCCAAACATCTCAGCTACTCCCTCTGCTTTTAAGTTGTTAAGTTTTACGGCCATTGACATTGAATCTGACTTTTGTTGATAAACGATTTCGTTCATCGACAGATTCATGTTACCAGCAATGAGTTCGTCTTTCAATTTTCCTTTTGCCGCCATGTTCAAACCATTGATATCAGCGATCATTCCCACTGAGAAGTCGTTGTAACAAATGTCAACATTATTTAGCTTGAGCATCACTAAATCGATGGCATAAGTCAGTTCCGAATTCTCTTCGATGGTATCAGGTTCTGACGGAGGGAAAATATCCAAATTAGAGTTACCGTTTTCATCGATAAAGAGGCTGACATAACCGCCGTCAAGTCGGCATTCATCGATAACGATTTGATTTTCATTAAGAAATTTCTTAACATCCACCGAAACAACACATTCATCAATATAGGCCAATGTATCTGATGGGCTTCCTACCATCGGATTAACGAGCACGACATCACTGATTTTCAACCCAATTTTTGGGAAGGACTTGAAAAGAGTGAGGTCAGCCTTTTCTATATTGAAATCGCAGTTGATAAAATTAGGAGCCTGTTTGTTAACTATTGCTGTCAATCGGGCTGGAGTCACCACAAACCAGCATGCGATTATCACTGTCAATAATACGAGTCCAAACAAAGAACCCAAGCTTATCAGTGTTATTTTCAGCGGTTTTTTCATAATCAATCTGCTCTAACTAAGTTATAAGTAGCTCTGTATCCGTCGTTATTATATTTGAAGTTTGTTGCATTGAGTTCCAAAATATTACAATATTGAGGCACTACGCCGCCAATTTCCATTTCGTAATATTTGAAGAACTTGTCAGCAGTTCCTTCATCAAATTCCCACGTAAACCAAGAAGCTTCTTCTTCCTGCACGTCGTCGTTGAGGTCCCATTCTTTGCCGGTGCCGTCGGCGTAATATACTTCAAAGTATTTTGCGTCGTTAGTCATCCATTTACCGACAATCTGATCTTTTTCAATGTTAGTTGTCGTTTCACCGCCTCCGCATGATGTCATGAAAACGGCTAAGAACAACAAGGCTATAAATCCTAACTTTTTCATATTAATTTTTGTTTAATACTTCTAATTTATTTAGCAGCAATCATTTCGATTTCTACGAGAACTTCTTTAGGAAGTGTTCTAACAGCAAAAGCAGCTCTTGCTGGAGGATTTTGAGCGAAACGTTTTCCATAGACTTCGTTCATTGCTGCGAAGTTAGCCATATCGCTGAGCAGACATGTCGATTTCACTACGTCATCGAATGTATAACCAGCTTCTGTCAAGATACCTTCAAGGTTTTTCATGACTTGTTCTGTTTGCTCATAGATGCCGCCTTCAACGATGTTGCCTGTTTCAGGATTGATAGGAATCTGGCCTGAAATAAACAACATTCCGTTGACCTCTATAGCCTGGCTATAAGGGCCAATTGCACCAGGTGCATTTTTTGTTGCAATAACTTTCTTCATTTTTTCTTTATTTTATTGGTTAAACAATTATTTCATCCATTTGTTAAAATCATTCATACGTTCAGTAACTTTTCTTATATAGTTCTGAGTCTCAGGAAGCAGTCTCACTTCAAAATATCTAAACAATTCCTCATACGACATTGCGTTAATCTGAGGAATAGCTTTTGATATTTTAGTGTCACCACGCAAAGCTCTCGACACATTTCCTGCGCCTGTATTATACGAAGCTATCACGCATAAATCACGGCTTTTAGGATTTATGACATCAGAATAATAGCGTTTTTTCAAGAGATGTAAATAATGCACGCCCATTTCGATATTGTTTTCCGGTTCATAAAGATAGTTGGCTGTTGGTGTCGAGAATGACTTTTTAAGGCTCTGGGCGCAGTCTTTTCCAGCTGAGCTTGGCACTATTTGCATCAGGCCGTATGCCGGAACATGAGATTTAGCTTTTGGATTGAACGAAGACTCTGTCTGCATCACAGCAAACACCATCGCAGGATCGACTCCATATTTGCGACAATATTTTTCCACTTCGTTTTTATATTTCTCGGCTCTTGTTTTGACATGATCCGGAGCCAAATCCAACTTCACCTGAACAACCTGGCGGTTTTTTCCGTCATCACCTTTTATCACTTTCTTTTCAACCACTACATCTTTTGCTATTTCTTTAGCAGCGATGTCAACATTCTCTTTGGTAACGACTTCTCCAGATGGTGTTTTCACTTGATTTTCAAGAATCGGCGTTTCTTGCAGAGGTATCGCCTTTTCTTTTGTCGAGTCATAGTCTTTGGTTTTACCTTTACTTATAATAAGCTCTTTGACTTTCTGTTCTACTTTCTGTTCTATCTTCGCTTCTGATTTTTCCTCTTCAGGCGTGACAATTATTTCTATGGTTGCTTCTCCTTTTTCAAAATCGACGCTGCTTCTGCTTTTTCCGTCATCCGAATATTCAACCCATTCTTTATTAGTGCTTTCAATAACATTCTGACCTCCCCAAATGCTGCTCATTTCCTTCACGAATTTATTATAAGCATTTATTTCAGCTTTAACATATTCCTGATATTCATTCTCCATATTTTTCACAATATCATCATATTCTTGTTTCATGGAATTGAACATGGACTCTTGCTCCCTTTTTAATCTATCAAAATCAGATTCAACCTGAGCACAAAGCACATTCATAGTGAACACAAAGAATAATATCGGAATAAGCTTTTTCATAACGGTCAATTTAATACCGCAAATGTAACATAAATAGTTTACAAAACAAAGAAAGTTTTAAAATCAATTTATCAACCATGAATTGTTGATAATTAATTGTCGCGATAGTCTTTTTTCTTTGAGAGTTTCAAATCCTGCAAAGCGGCGGCTTTGACATTGATAGTGAAATTCCAGCTTTTGTAAGTTCCAATAGGAATCCAGTTGAAACGCATTTCCCAGCAATGCAAATCTCTATAAATCGTGAAAGAGGTATATGAAAGTTTTTTCAATTCAAAGTCCCAGCCTGTCTGCACAGAGACTTTCCAATTAGGAGTCAAATTGATATTACCATTAACGCCAAGAGTCTGAATAGTTTTCCTATTATCTTGCATTAAATAATTAAAATACGTCAGATTATTCGACAATGTAAGATTATAGCTCAACGACAACGACCATTGAGTCGTCCAGTCGATATAATCTTCCGGATTAGAACGTATATCGTTCATTTCTTGCTCGGATGCCAAAGGCGACGACTCAAACTGTCGCGTAGCAGAATTTCGCGTTCCGCCTTTGTTTTTCTTAAACGTATCGTTGTTAAGCGAATAACTCAAGCTGAAATTCCACGACACGCTATTTTTTCTGAATAATCTTTTATTTACATCCCATTCAAATTGATTGAGTTGTTTTCTTCCAGTCGAATCGAGGATATAAGGGTCCCAAATACTTGAATATCTTACCGATAAATTTTTAAACAAAGTCGTTCTACCGTTAACCGACAGATAAGAGAAGTTAAGAGAGTCTTTTGCAATATCATAACTTCCACTAAAAGAAAGGTCTTCAATTAGTTTGACTTTTTTAACTCCTGTAATTGTATCTTTTTTAGACGGCACTTTTATTTCCAAATTATTGCCGAAGCTATAATTGATTCGTCCGGCTTCGCCAGATGGCGGCGTACCATAGATGTTGCCTTGAAACATGGAATAAAGCTGTTCTATTCCATTTACATCATAATATGTTCCGTAATAATTCCAGAAATCTTTAGAGAAATCAGGGTTATAAGAAAGGCCTATCGAAGGTGTAAAAACATGACGTATCGCTCTGATTGGACCTTTTTTAAAATTGACTTGTCCGTACAATTTCGTTGTCAATGAACTTGAGACATCAAAGCTGAATACATTTCTGAATTGATTTATCGTATCAGTTCTAAGATACCCTCCCGATGGCAAAGTACTGTCATTAATCCATTGTTTTTCAAAATATCTGAAATACATCCTATCCAAAAAATTAGCAGAAGTAGTCCATGTTATATGTTTGAACAATTTAATCGGCAAACTGATTGGCACTCTATGTTGAATACCATTTTGCAGATTATCGAGCCAATTAGGTTGGAAAAAGAGACTGTCGGCCATGCTCACATAATTTTTTGCATTGGCGGTATAGCTGATATACAAGTCTTTGTACCATCTTTTTTTAGCAGGATTACCGACATTTTTCAAAGGATATATGCGGTTCATACTAAGAGTAACTTCTGGCAAAGTCACTGTCATTATGCGAGTTAAAGTATTTTGGCTATGACTTGCATTAGCGGTGAAATTAAACAGACTACCAATACTTGTCTGATAAGCGACACTTGACTGGAACGTATTGCTCAGATATTCATTTGATGATATAGCGTTGTATTTGTTGTAGTTAGAGCTTACGATATAGACATCGGCGGAGAACGATGATTTAGGTCTCGCCTTAGGGTCCTGTTTATGCACCCAACGTACTTTGAAGTCGGTGCTTTCGTTATAGTCGGCGGAGCCTTTAGTACCTATTTTATTAACGGCATAACTTCCCGAGAAAGAACCGTTATAAGCATATCTTTTGTTATATCTCAAGGTAGGCTTGACGGCCCAGCTGCCTCTGGTATAAATATCACCGACAAGTTGAAGGTCAACGTGTTCATTTATTCCCCAATAAAAACCTCCGTTTTCAAAATAGAAGCCTCTGTTTGCCGATTCGCCCCATGACGGAACCAAGATACCATTGCGCTGACCTTTTGAATTAGGGAAAATTCCAAATGGAACACCGATAGGAAGAGGAGTGCCTTCTAACTTAAAATATGCCGGTCCGGTCACGATTTTATCGTTAGGGATGACTTTAGCTTTGCCGAAATGAAATTCATAATGAGGATGCTCAGGATTGCTACAAGTAGTGTAAGAACCTGATTTTATGTTAATTGTATTATCATCCATTTTCTTTATCCTCGTTCCGTGGATATAGCCCATCGCATCTTCGGTAAACACTTTGGTGATAACGCCTTTCTTCGTTTCAAAATTGAAAGTCATAGACTCGGAATGATATTTTTTATCGCCTTCGAGGAAAATCGGCGTTCCGTATAATTTTCCTGTTGAATCGATGAGACCTTTTGCGAAAACAGTGCGTTTGTCGAAGTCAAATTCAATAAACTCAGCCTCTATCGTTATATCTTCATAAACGACTTTAGCTTGTCCGTAATAATAAATTTTATTGTTTCTAAAATCCTGAACCGTAGAGTCGTTGCAAGTACGTTCTATTTTATCATCGACAAAAGACTCTTTTTTTACAACGATATTTTGATTTTTGGAAATGACGGTGTCTTTTTTCGCAACAGAATCGACTACAATAGTATCATTTGTCAGAACTTCTGCAGTATCTATTTCGATGGAATCTGTCGTAATATTTTCTTCTACTACAGTATCGTTGGAAAGAGTGTCAGATATTTCCGTAACAATATGATTTTCATCAACATCATTGATATTAGAGACTGTTTTACAGCCTGACAATATCAATGAGAAGACAAAGAAAAAAACAAGAAAATATCTATATATTTTACTCCTCAACAATTTATTTTATATTTTTGTAAAAAATTATCTGCAAATATACGTTTCTTATGCATAAGTTGCGACTAAATTATAAAAAACGATTGATTTTATTTTTTCTTATTCTGATCAGCAATTTCATTTTTTTGAATGAAGTTCAAGCTCAGAACAGAAAGAAGATCACATCTGTTGTCATCGATGCTGGACATGGTGGCAAAGACCCAGGCGCAATAGGCAAGAAAGCTAAGGAAAAAGACATCACTCTGAAGATTGCCAAGATGACCGGCGATTATATAAAGAAGAATTGTCCCGATGTGAAAGTCATTTACACTCGCAGCAGCGACGTATCCGTTTCTCTTTTGCGAAGAGCGCAAATCGCCAATGAACAAAATGCCGACTTGTTTATTTCTATACATTGCAATGCCAACGCTTCTCCACAGCCATACGGCGTAGAGACTTTCGTGATGGGCGAACACAGAAATGCAGCCAACTTGGAAGTGGCTAAGAAAGAAAACGCAGCGATTATGTATGAAGACAACGCACAAGAAGATTACGACAATTTCAATCCTAACAGCACAGAGGCTTATATTATGCTCAACTTTTTCCAAAGTGAATACAAAAACGCCTCCTTGGATTTAGCAGAACGCATACAAAATCAACTCGTCAAAAGAGTTGGAAGAAAAGACAGAGGCGTACAACAAGCTGGTTTCCTTGTACTTTACAAAACATCTATGCCTTCCGTGCTGGTAGAAATAGGCTTCCTATCAAATCCCGCAGAAGAAAATTTCCTTAACTCCAACGATGGTCAGACTTACATCGCCTCGGCTTTGTTCAGAGCATTCCGCGACTACAAAAACGCTTACGACAAAGAAAATATGACCGAAGGCCCGGCTTACGAAAACAATCAAAAACCTCAGAACGTTGACGCTAACCAAATCGTCTATAAAGTACAGATTGAAAGCAGAAGCAGAAAACTCGACAATCATTCTCTTCATTATAAAGAATTAAAAAACATTGATTATTACGAACATAACGGACAATACAAATATACAGCAGGCTATTTCTTAACAAAAAAAGAAGCCGACGAATATTGTAAGACAGTCAAGGCAAAAGGCTACACTACAGCTTTTGTCATATCGTTTAAAAATGGAATAAGATTATAATTTAAAAAAATATAAAATGAAAGACAGAACTAAATCAATCCTAATCGGCTTATCATTCATTGCAGCGATAGCTTTATTTGTTTGGGGATTTAACTTCTTAAAAGGCAAATCTATACTTCGTCATCAGTCGAATTATTATATATTATGTAACGATTCACAGGGTTTGTTACCCGGCGACATTATCACCATCAACGGAATGCAAGTCGGAACAATCACATCTTTGAAATTCCACCCAAGCCAGGACGGCTCTATCGTCATTGAATTCATAATGAACAACGAAATAAATATCCCGAAAAACAGTACCATTAAAATCGTCAAGAGCCTCATGGGTTATGCCAACCTTAATTTAATATTGGGCGACTCAAAAGAACTCGCTCAAAGCGGCGACACACTACAATGCTCTTTCGATGCAGGAACTATGGGAATGATTACCGAAACTATAATACCTCTTAAAAACAATTTGGAATCTCTGCTGGTTTCTCTCAACCAACTGACCTCAAATCTTAACGATTTGTTAAATTCTGAACTTAAAGACAATATTAATAAAGGTGTCAGCAGTTTCGCTTCTTCAATGGATAACATCAACGAAATTTCATCCGACTTACAAATTCTCACCGATAGCAAAGACGGCAAGCTTACTATGATTGTCAATAATTTAGAAACAATAACAGAAAATTTCGGAACTGTCAGCGATTCTTTAAAAAATATAGATTACAATCATATCGTAAATTCATTAGAAGACTGCATAGCTGAGTTTAATATTTTGATAGAAGGAATAAACAAAGGTGAAGGCAGCGCCGGCCTCCTGATGAAAAATGACAGTTTATATCATAACGTAAATGAAACAGTTGCAACACTTCAGTCTATTTTGGAAGAAATAAAAGCAAATCCTAAAAAAATCAAATTGAGCGTCTTTTAATTAATTAGGAATTAAAAGATTCATTGACTCATTGACTTCAAAAATGAAACATTATATCTTAATAGTATTATTGTTGCTATCGAATGTCATCGTGGCTCAGAAGAAGACCACGATTCATATCCTCAATGCCGACAAAGCAGATTATGACGAGCGTTTAGGAAAAGACGTGCAACGTTTGATTGGCAATGTCGTCATGCGTCAAGACTCGACATATTTCTACAGCGACAGCGCATATTATAATGAAAAGACTAAATTCTTCGACGGCTTCGGCAATGTTCATATCATAGTCAACGACAGCGTGAATATCTATAGCAAGTTATTAAAATACAACGGAGAAACAAAATTCGCAGAACTTTTTCATGATGTCATTCTTAAAGACGACTCCACTGTTTTAAAAACACAATATATGACTTACGACCGAGTGAAACATCTCGCCACTTATCCCAACAAAGGAACTATCACTCGTAACGACAAGAAACTTGTAAGCAAAAAAGGCTATTACAGAGACGACATAAAAGTAGTTTATTTCAGGAGAGATGTCGTTGGAACAATGCCTGACTATAAAATCGTCTCCGACACTTTGGTCTATGACACAGACAATGAAATGATGTATTTCTACGGACCGACCGATATATTTAATAAGGAAAACACTTTGTTCGGAAATTACGGTTGGTATAATACAGAAACAGAATTAGCCTATTTAGACAAACGTGCGACTTTGAAAAACAAAGAGCAAAGCATGACTGCCGATACAATGTATTATAACAAGAAAACCGGTTACGCCAAAGCACTCAACGACGTGATAATTGAAGACACTGTGAACAAAGCCATATTAAAAGGAGATTATGCAGAGATGTGGAAAAATATCGGCAAATGTATGATAACCGATAATCTAAAAGGTTTTTATTACGAGCAAACTGACACTTTATTTGCCAAAGCCGACACTCTTTACATTTATTTCGACTCCGTCACAAACGACATTCAACGTATCAAAGCGTTTTATAATGTAAGATTTTTCAGAAATGATGTTCAAGGCAAATGCGACTCATTGCATTACGTCGTTGCCGACTCGATTGTTTATATGAGAAAGAAACCTGTCATCTGGGCGGAAGACAGTCAGTTAAGTGGCGATTCCATCAATGCGCACATCAGCAATCAAAGCATCGACAAACTTTTGATGAGACCTAATGCCTTTGTCATACAGCAAGATAGCATTAACGGTTTTAACCAAGTGAAAGGCAAACAGATAACAACATTCTTTAAAAGAAACGACATAGACCACATGTTTAATGAAGGCAATGCAGAAACTATTTATTGGTTAAGAGACGACGACGGCAGTCTTATTGGAGTTAATTTCTCACAATCAGCAGAAATGGACATCAGAGTTAAAAACAAGCAGATTTCAAATATCAAATATTACAAGAACATCAAAGAAACCTTATATCCAGAAGAACAGTTGAAAGACAACATGGAATATTTAGATGGTTTCTTATGGCTGGAAGACGAGAAACCAGTTAGAGGAGAGTTTTAGATTTCTATAATTCAAAAAAAAAGAGCCTTGCGGCTCTTTTTTTTATTCGTAGATCTTTGCTACTGTTTCGCCATTGAGGACCATGAGGCCGTTTAATGTGAGAGCCATCATTTCGTCTTCGCCTGGATATACGCAAACTGGAGCGATTTTACCGAGGTGGCTGTCTAATATTTTGCAGAAGTTCTTGTCGTATGCCATGCCGCCTGTTACGAAGATAGCGTCAACGTCCATGCTGAATGCTGATGCTGCGAGACCGCCAACTTCTTTAGCTACTTGATAAGCCATTGCGCGATATACGAGTTCCCATTCTTTGTTGCCAGCTTTTACTTGGTTTTCAACTTCCATAGCGTCGTTAGTGCCTAAGTAAGCAACGAAACCACCTTGACCTTTGAGCATGAGGTCGATTTCTTTCTTAGTATATTTACCGCTGAAGCAAGCGTTCATAAGAGGACCTGATGGCAATGCGCCAGAGCGTTCTGGTGTGAAAGGACCGTCGCCGTTCAAAGCGTTGTTGACGTCAACGACACGACCTTTTTTATGAGCTGCTACAGAGATACCACCGCCGAGGTGAATACCGATGAGGTTCAATTCTTCATATTTTTTGCCAACTGTTGCTGCATGTTGACGTGCAATCATCTTTTGGTTCAAAGCGTGGAAAACTGACATACGTGGGAATGCTGGATGACCTGAGAAACGAGCTACGTCTTCCATTTCATCAACGATAACAGGGTCAGCGATATAAGCTTTAACGCCAACTGACTTAGCGATGTCATCAGCGATTAAACCACCGAGATTACAAGCGTGTTCACCAACAGGGCTGTTGACTAAGTCGCGTTTCATTGCTTCGTTAACTTCGTAGATACCTGATGTGAGAGGTTTCAACAAACCACCGCGACCTACAACCATTGAAAGGTCGTTGAGCTCGATACCAGCTTCTTTCAAAGTGTTAAGGATAACATCTTTACGGAAATGATATTGGTCAGCGATATGTTCAAATGGAGCTATTTCTTCTGCAGAATGTTTGATGTTTGTCTTGAAAACACATTCTTTATCTTGGAAAACAGCGATCTTTGTTGATGTTGAACCTGGGTTGATGATTAATAATTTATGACTCATAGTGTTTAATTTTTTTATATTTATATTATTATTTTGCTAACAATGCTGCTAAAGCTATTGAATATAACTTAGTTTGTGAAGAATCGCCGCGTGATGACAATACACATGGGACCTTAGCGCCCATAACGACTGCTGCAACTTCAGCGTGGTCGAACTTGCTGTTACATTTGTAGAATACGTTAGCTGCTTCGATGCATGGGAATAAGAGACAGTCGGCGTCGCCAGCGACAGGGCTCTTGAAACCTTTGATAGCTACTGCTTCAGCGTCGATAGCGAGGTCTAATGAGATAGGACCGTCAACAACGCAACCTTTAATCTGGCCGCGTTCTGCCATCTTAGTGATGAGAGCTGCGTCAACGCATGCTTGCATACCAACGAGCATTTGTTCTGTAGCAGTGATAACAGCCAACTTAGGATTCTTGATGTCTAATGCATTAGCTGTTGACACCAAGTATTTCAACAATGTTTGTTTTTGTTTGAAGTCAGGAGCTGGGATGATAGCGCAGTCACTAGCGATTAACAATTTGTGGTAATTAGGATTTTCTATTGCACAAACGTGAGCTAATGTTGCGTTAGGAGGGCACAATCCGCGTTCTTTGTTCAAGATAGCGCGCATGTATTTGTCTGTTGAGAGAAGACCCTTCATCATGATGTCAGCTTCACCTGCGTTGATAAGGTCACAAGCTTTTGTTGCTGCTTTTACTTCGTCTGGTTCGTGGACGATAGTGAACTTATTGATGTCGATGCCTTCTGCTTCGCAAACCTTAGCGATAACATCTTTATCACCACATAAGATACCTTCGATTAAACCATTGTCGATAGCTGCACTGACAGCGCAGATTGTGTGGTCATCATTAGCGTAAGCTGCTGCCAAACGTTTCTTTGGACGGCTACGCAATACTTCAAACATTTGTTCTAATTTATTCATAACTAAAAATTTATTTATTAAACTTCATCTTTAACAACCTATATATCTTGAAATTACGAGTCGTAATATTTCTGACGTTCCCTCTCCTATCTGCAATATTCTTTGATCGCGATAGAATCTTTCCATGTTAAAATCTTTTAACAGGCCGTGACCGCCCATCACCTGAACAGCGTTGTCGCATACTTCCGCTGCCACTTCAGAGCAGTACAATTTAGCCATCGCTGCTTCTTTGCCGAAAGGCATTCCAGCATCTTTTATTCTACAAGCTTTGTAGAGGAGACAACGTGCAGCTTCAATCTTCATCGCCATGTCGGCAAGTTTAAAGCTGACGGCTTGGAACTTACATATCGGCTTGCCGAATTGTTCTCTTTTTTGTGAATAAGCGAGAGCCATTTCGTAAGCACCTTGAGCGCATCCTAATCCCATAGCGGCTATAGAAAGACGGCCTCCGTCTAATGTAGATAACATGATATGAGAGCCTTGTCCCGGCGCACCGAGCATATTTTCTTTCGGAAGTTCTACATTGTTGAAAGTAAGTTTTCCGGTATTGGAAGCACGCCACATCATCTTACGGTTCATCGGTTCTTGTGAGAATCCCGGTGTGTCGTTCTCCATCAAGAAGGTGGTAAATTCAGGCTTACCGTTTTTCTCACCAGAAATGACTTGCACCGTGCTGCCTAATGTCATCGGCGTAGCGCTGTTGGTGATGAAAATCTTGGAGCCGTTGAGAATCCAGTTGTCGCCTTCCATGCGAGCTGTCGATTGAGTGCCTCTTGAGTCGCAGCCTGCGTTTTCTTCTGTCAAGCCAAAACCCCAGAGATGTGTCTTGCAAAGACGAGGGAGATATTTCTCTTTTTGTTCTTTGGTTCCGTATTCTTTAATAGGACTGATGCCTAATGAATTGTCTGCTGCAATAGTAGCTGCCGTTGAACCGTCTATTCTGGCAAGTTCTTCAACAGCGATAATATAAGAAAGAGTATCGAGTTCTTGTCCGCCGTATTCTTTAGGGACGCAGATGCCGAGGAGACCGAGATCTGCCATTTTCTTTGTCAGCTCAACATCGAAGATTTCGTTCTCGTCGTTGTAAGCTGCAACAGGTTTCACCTCGCGTTCAGCGAAGTCGCGCACCTTCTCTCGAAAATCTATTTGTTGTTTTGTCAAATCAAAATTCATAATACTAATTCTATCAAAATTGTTTTAACATCTACTTTATCACCTTCATTGACGAGGACCTTAGCCACTTTAGCTGATGTCATCGCCTTGATATTGTTTTCCATTTTCATTGCCTCAACGACACATAACACATCGCCTTCTTTCACCTCATCGCCTTCCTTGACATTGACTTTAATGACTTTACCCGGCATTGGCGAATAATATGTCATATCGTTGTTCTTGACATCTATATTTGAATAATCTTTAGCATAGTTGAGCTCATCATTACGACGACAGATGAAATCCAATCCTTTGAAGTGAACGCAATAATTATTGTCGTTCGTCTCCGAAACAAATACCGACTCCATCATGCCATTGATAATAACTTTGTTGATTCCGCCTCCATTCTGCGACAACAAGACTTCGTATGGCTGCTCGTTAATTATACAATGTAACGACTTACGATTGATGCGGTCGATTTGTACATGACACAGTGTCTGCTGTCTGTCGTCCGTTGTCTGTTGTCCTGAAACAACGACATCAATATTCATGTTATAACGCCAATAACCTATCTCTTCCCAGACGTTGTCGATATTGTTATTTTCGAGATATAACTTATTGAAATCATAGAAGAGAAACAATGCCACGACATCTTCTTTCTTGACATCGTCGCGCATCTGATGCATAGATTCTATTAGTTCTTCCTGATGTTTTTCGCAATATGAAGTATCGATTCTGTTATTCAGGAAATCTTCGTTGTCTATGATACTTTGAAGATAAGGTATATTGGTTTTTCTTGTCTGAACGATATAGTTCTTGAGTGCGTTTTTGGTTATCTCGATAGCCGACTCTCTTGTCTTTCCGTGACATATCAGTTTGCTTATCATAGGGTCGTAGCTGTCGGATATCGTTGTCGGTCTGTCGATGCTGCTGTCTATTCTGACGCCGCGCATCTTAGGTTGATGGTAAAGAGTGACATCACCAGGAGCCGGCATGAAATTATTTTCAGGGTCTTCGGCATAGATACGACATTCTATAGCATGGCCGTTGGCTGTTATGGAATCTTGCGTGTACCCCATCACCTTGCCGCGCGCTATGCGAATCTGTTCTTCAACGATGTCGATACCTGTTCTTTGCTCCGTCACTGGATGTTCCACCTGAATACGAGTATTCATCTCAAGGAAGTAGAAATTCTGATTCTCATCGAGTATAAACTCCACAGTACCAGCATTTCTATAATTCATCGATTTGCAAATTGCGACGGCAGTCTCGCATATTGCGTTACGTCTTTCTTCTGTCAATGTTGGAGAAGGAGACTCTTCTATCACTTTCTGATAGCGGCGTTGCACCGAGCATTCACGTTCGTAGAGATGAATGACATTGCCGTGATGGTCGGCGAGCACCTGCACCTCGATATGGCGAGGGTTTCTGATATATTGTTCGATGAAAATCTGACCGTTGCCGAAATATTTCTCAGCTTCGCGGGAAGCCTGTTCGAGAGATAGATGCAGTTGCGATGCGTTTTCTACTATATGCATTCCCTTGCCGCCGCCGCCAGCGGAGGCTTTTATGAGGACGGGATACGGGAGGGCGGCGGCATGAGCCTCTATTTCTTCAAGGCTGCCCACCATGCCCCACACGACAGGTATGTCGTTCTCTATCGCAAACTGACGCGCTCTTATCTTGTCACCCATCAGTCGCATCGACGCGGCATCTGGTCCGATAAATATCAGGTTGTTGGCTCTACATGCCTCTGCAAACTCGGCATTCTCCGACAAAAATCCGTAACCAGGATGTATGGCATCGGCACCGGCATCTAAGGCAGAGTCAATGATTTTCTGTATGTTGAGATATGTGTCTTTAAGAGTGCCACCACCAAGAGGACGAGCCTCATCGGCAACACGACAATGCAAGGAATCAGCATCATTATCAGCGTATATGGCAACAGAATTTATGCCCAGCTTCTTTAAAGTGCTGATGATACGAACAGCAATCTCACCTCTGTTCGCGACTAATATCTTATGTATTTTCTTCGAAGGCATAATATGGTTACAAAGGTAAGAAAAAACTTTGAACCTTTGACCCGAAACTGAGAAAAAAAACTAAGGCTATTGGCTGTTTGCTGTTGAACTAAATTCAAAGTTCAAGAGCCACTTTTGCAATATTGATATTTCCTTCAATATCTTTCACTACCAAGATATACATTCCTGAAGGAAGAACTCCCATATCTATTTCATTAGTATTGAATCTGCCTACATTCTGCCCTTGCATATTATAAATCTCTACCGAGATTACATTTACATTCTCTATTATTACTTTGCCATTCGTAGGATTAGGACGAACGTTTAGCATTGAATGATTATCTATCATCTCTTCTATAGAAACATGCTCAACGCAAACAGGTTCCGACTCCATATCTCCATATACAGCAGTCACGCAATATTGGATATCGTTTTCCGGGTCAAATTCAGCATCATAATAACACGTGATATAAGGTTCTTTGATTTCTTTTACAATTTCATTATTGGCATAAACTTTATAGCCTGTCAATTTGTTGTCTTTAATATTATTGATATTGCCAACTTTGCCATCTGTATCCTCTAAGATTGTCTTGATACATAAATTTCTACTTCCCGCCTGATCAAAACAATGCCATCCTGATTCACCTATATGAATCCAGTTCTTGCCATAATTAGGTTGCGAGTTGTCGGCAGGGAATATAAAATGTCCGTCGGAATGTCCATCTGACGAGAATCCTATATAATAATTCTTATCGTTTTCAAAATAGAAATCATCATCAAGGTCAATATAGTTCCACTCTCCGAAAATGAGATTCTCGTTACCTATTTCCTGCTCATATACCAATGTCTTCTCCTCATCAAATGCCTCCCATATTACAATAGAGTGAGTATTTTCTGTTCCCAAAGGAATAAAAGCTATCTGCTTAATTCTCCATCCGACATAGTCAGAAATATCGTCCGAAGTGAAATAATGCAATGCTTCTTGTTCCTCATATATTCCGACAGCGAAGGCGGTGTATAATATATCATTAGACCATGATAATAACTTTTCATCATAATTTGTATTTTGAGGAATATCCCAAGTCAAGACCATGTTATCAAGGTAATTTTGAATTGAGTTCAGATTTTGTACAGGATTATTCTCGTTTTCTAAATCCGATTGTTGTTTTATCTGAGCGAAAGCATTTGCAGACAAGCAGACTGCAATAAGGAAAATAAAGAGTCGTTTCATGGTTTATTTTTTTAATTGACGCTGTAAATTTAAAAAAAAATTACATTCAGCAATCTATGCTAATAAGTTCATATCAATATCCTATCCCAAAAACTCCTTCATCCTCTGCTGTGCGTCGTCGCTCATTCTCTCTTGAGCTATCATCATGGCTGTAGCGTCGAAGATGCTGTCGTACGGATTGTTTCTTCCGCTTATGTTTCTTATCAGATGTTTGCAGTCTCTTATCGCATCAGGCGACGCTTTCAAGAAGTCGTCGATATAAGCGTCAAGTCTTTGGTTCATTTCATCTATTGTTCCTACATGGTTGACAAGTCGGTAATTCATCGCTTCTTGTGTCGTGAACTTCCTTCCCGAGAGCATCAGTTCTCTCGCTGGCATCTCGCCACATCTCGCCATGACGAAAGGAGAAATAGTAGCCGGTGTGAGTCCTAACTTCACCTCACTGAAGGCGAAGACGGTGTCTTTTTCCGCCAACACAATATCAGAAGCTGCTGTGATGCCGTTGCCTCCTCCTATCACCGCTCCATGTACCAAAGTGATGACTGGTTTGTTGCAGAAATATATCTTCTGAAATAGCTTAGATAATTTTTTCGCATCTTCGAGGTTCTGCTCATAACCGAACGACGTTATGTCTTTCATATAGTTGATGTCGGCGCCAGCACAGAACGACTTGCCATTGCCGCATATCTCTATCACGCGTATGTCGTCGCGAGCATCGAGCCAGTCTATTGCCTCGGTGAGCTCTTTAATCATAAGAGCGTTCATGGCGTTGCGCACCTCCGGACGATTCAAAGCGATGCGTGCCACATTCTTTTCTATTCCTATCTGTAATGTTGTGAAATCCATTTTATTCAATTCATAATTCACAATTCACAATGCATAATCACCAAAATTATGAATTATGCATTATGAATTATGCATCGTTTTTACATTCTGAAAACTCCAAATTGCAATGGTGGGAATGGCTGGTTCAATGATGCTGCTATTCCCATCGCTAATATCTTACGCGTATCGACAGGGTCTATGATGCCGTCGTCCCAGAGGCGGGCGGTGCTATAGAATGCCGAGCCTTCGTAGTCGTATTTCGCTAATATCTCTGACTTTATCTTATTCAATTCTTTTTGTGACACTTCTTGTCCCCTCGCCTTATATTGATCGGCTTTCACTGTAGTGAGAACTCCTGCTGCCTGCTCGCCGCCCATGACAGAAATCTTGGCGTTAGGCCACATGAACAGCAGTCTCGGACTATAGGCGCGTCCTGCCATGCCATAGTTGCCTGCTCCGAACGAGCCGCCGAAGATGACGGTGAACTTAGGCACGTTGGCGTTACTTACAGCATGTACCATCTTGGCTCCGTCTTTGGCGATGCCGCCGCATTCATATTGTTTACCTACCATGAAGCCTGTAACGTTCTGCAAGAACACTAACGGTATGTTACGTTGGCAGCATAACTCGATGAAGTGTGTCGCTTTGAGTGCCGACTCTGAGAAAAGCACTCCGTAGTTGGCGATAATACCGACAGGGAAACCCATGATATGAGCGAATCCGCATACTATTGTCGGCGCATAACGAGCCTTGAACTCCTGGAAACGGCTGCCATCGACCATACGTGCTATCACCTCTCTCGGGTCAACGAGCTGACGTAAATCGACAGGTGCGATGCCATAGAGTTCTTCCGGATCATATAATGGAGCTTCGATAGGCAATATATCGAGGCATTGTTTGTTTCTTTTTTCTAATGTCTTGAAGATGTTACGACATATCTGCATGGCGTGGCTATCGTTTTCTGCGAGGTGGTCGGCGACGCCTGATACCGAGGTGTGCATCTCTGCTCCGCCGAGTTCTTCTGCTGTCACTATCTCACCTGTAGCCGCCTTGACTAACGGAGGTCCGCCGAGATAAATGGTTCCTTGGTTTCTTACTATGATGGTCTCGTCGCTCATGGCTGGCACGTAGGCTCCGCCAGCTGTACACATTCCCATCACGATGGCTATCTGTGGTATTCCCATCGCCGACATACGAGCCTGGTTGTAGAAGAAACGACCGAAGTGGTCTCTGTCGGGGAACACCGTATCTTGTTCGGGAAGGAAGGCTCCGCCGCTATCTACCATATAGACGCAAGGC
>JAGBVS010000087.1 GCA_017630195.1 Bacteroidales bacterium
GTGTGGTAAATCTTGCACAATGCGTTGCCGAATACACATTCTTCTGGGAAGTTGATTCTGCCTTTATTTGTAATGAAATCGTTGATTTCGTCTTTTACGTTGATGATTGAAGGAAGGATAGGGAAGATAGGCTTTTTGCAAGTCTTCATCTTTTCGTTCAATACTTCGTAAACTTCCCAGTTAGGGAACAAACCTGGAGAACCGAAGATGACGCACATGCAGTCGATGTTGTCGAAGTCGTTTTCGCAAGCGTCGATGATGTGGCCCAATTGTTCTGCTGTACCTGTTGCCAAGAAGTCGATTGGGTTACCTACTGAAGAACCTGGGAATAATTTTGCCAAAAGTGCGTCAGCTTTAGGACCTTCGATGTGAGGAACGTCCATGCCGCCGTTTGAAAGAACGTCAGTCAACATAACAGCTGGACCGCCAGCGTGTGTGATGACAGCAACGTTTTTGCCTTTTACTTCTGGGTGCATGAAGATAGCGCATACTGTTGTCAACTCTTGACGGTTGTGGCAGCGTACGATACCTGCTTTGCGGAATAATGCGTCAACTACAGCGTCGTCTGTTGCTAAAGCGCCAGTGTGTGATGAAGCTGCACGGCTACCTGCTGCTGAGCCGCCTGACTTGATAGCAGCGATGCGGCAACCTTTGTTGATGAGTGAACGTGAGTGTTTCAACAATTTTTGTGGGTTGCCAATCTTTTCCATGTATATCATGATGACGCGAGAGCTTGTCTCAGGGTCGAATGTTGTGTCTAAGTGTTCGAGAACGTCTTCGATACCGACTTGTGCTGAGTTGCCTACAGCCCAAACGCTGTTGAAAGTAAGACCGTTTGTCATACCGTATTCTTTGATGAAAACAGCTGTTGCGCCTGAACCTGTTACGAAGTCAACGCCATGAGGGTCGAGAGTTGGTATTGGAGAGTCGAAAGCGCCGCAGTAGTTACGGTTCAAGAAACCTGTACAGTTAGGACCGATGAGGCTGCCGCCGACTTTATTGATTGTTTCAACGATTTGTCTTTCAAATTCAGCGCCTTGTTCGTTTTCTTCGCTGAAGCCTGCAGAGACGATGATGAAGCCTTTTGTGCCTTTTTCAAATGCTAAAGTGTTGACTGTTGCTGGGCAGAATTTAGCAGCAATAGCGATGATTGCGCAATCTACTTGAGGAAGGTCTTCAACTTTTTGGTAACATTTTACACCTTGAACTTCAGTTTCTTTAGGGTTAACAGTGTAAACTTCGCCTTTGAAGTTGCTGTTGAGAAGGTTTCTTAAAATGCTGCCGCCTGGTTTTTGTGTGTCGCCTGAAGCACCGATAACTGCAATGCTTTTAGGATTTAGTAATTCTTTTGCTATCATATTTTATGATTTTAAATAATAATCGAAAATAAACGACACGAAAATATCGTTTTGCGCAAAGTTATGAAAAAAATGAATATGAAAGAAGTGAAAAATGAACAAATTAAATCCTTCTGGTAGATGCTATAAAATAATAGTCAAACTCGGGGAAGAGTCTGACTATTATGCTAAACTTTATTCAATTGGAATCTGAATGATAGAAAGCCATTTTTCTGGGTCTTCCTGATTCCAGATACCGTCTATGTAGCTGGCGCGAGCTTTGTCAGTTACCTTGTATCCCTGCTCTTCAATATAGGAGAAAGCTTCGGTGAATGATTCGTAGAAACGTTCGTACGGACCATAGTGCTTCATACACAGAACCTTTGGAATTGCTGGTAGTTTTTTGAACTGTATTATACTATTGTCTGTACCCATTTCTTCTATTTGTTCGCAATACTCAATGTCAATGTCAGTAGGTGTGTATTCCTCGTTATGCTCTATTGTGAAACAATAACCAGGAAGAGGACATTTGCAACCGAGTCGAAGCATTTCAGGACCAATTACGTTGCAACATAACTTTCCTAATTCAGAGTAGTTGGAAATGATTCCGCGATGCGAGGCAACAATCATTTCAGGCAATGATTCGATACTGAATTTTTCCTTTTTTTTGTTTTCCATTTTCTTGATCTTTTTGCGAGAGTCTATCCATTCTTGCAGCTGATTGCGTCTTGTCGTCAGTAGTTTAAGCTGTCTTTTGGTTTCTTCAATCTTATCTGTCAGCTGTTCTACACTTGGAAAATGAGATTCATCATCGAATAAATCTTTTATTTCATCAAGCGTAAATCCTAACTGTTGCAGCTGTCGGATTGAATTCAGTTTTTGCATCTGTGCGATGCTGTAATAGCGATATCCAGTCCACTCATCCACTTCGTCAGGAATAAGCAATCCCTTCTGTTCGTAATGACGCAACGTCTTTACAGTAACCTGCATTAAACGTGAGAACTCTCCGATTTTTAACTTGATTTTATAACTCATAATCGTACGATGTTTTGCTAGCGACTGCAAAGATAAGTTGTGACCTTAGGTACGA
Source organism: Bacteroidales bacterium (assembly GCA_017630195.1). Taxonomy (GTDB): domain Bacteria; phylum Bacteroidota; class Bacteroidia; order Bacteroidales; family F082; genus Limimorpha. Next base: position 2,428 of record JAGBVS010000087.1, read on the forward strand.
GTCAAGAGGAAAATGAAATATTTTTTAAGCGATATCGTTCAAATCATAATATAGTAATCTTGTTACAAAATCATCTTCCTCTTTTCTTAAAAATTGAAAATCATTATTCTGATAAAACGGTATAGCATCATGATAAGCATCTACTGTTATAAAACGGCAACCAGTTTTATTCTCTTCAAGAAAATATGACTTGATGAAATTTAACAACATAGAACCAATACCTTTGCCATGAAAATTCTTGTTTATTCCTAAACGACAAATTTTAACCGAAGGATAACTCCTCATACGCTTTTCATTAACAAAGCGATTTCGTCTAAAACGATTAAATTCTGTTTTGTTCTCGAAGTCTGTCAAGGAAATACGATCATTGGCTAAACTGAAATAACCGATAATTTCTTTAGATTCAATGTTTTCAAAAACGTAGGTGACTGCTAAAAGTGCTTTTTTATATGTGATAGCTCTGTTTAAAAGGAAGTCGTTCAAATCATCGTCTCCGCAATTGAACGACTTTACCCTTTCATCTTTTTGTAATTTCCGAATCTCATAGATGTCAGATTTACAATTAAAAAAATACGCCATGATTTTTATCCTTTAAAGATTTTCATAATCATTTCATAATCTCGTAAGCGTTTCGCTTTTTTCTCAGGATCTTCGTGACGCTTTTCTTTCATTCTTTCTTCAAATCTCCGAGCGTCTTCACCGTAAAGAATCGGAGTCTCTTTAATAGGTCTTGCCATAACTTTTAGTTTTTTTAAATTTCTTTGCAAATATACAACCTAAAACAATACTTGTCAAGGAAAATAAAGTTAAAAATTATTAACAATCAATCAGTTATAGATATATATATTAATTAAAGTATATATTAATAGAAAAAATAAAAAAAGTGTCAAATTCAAGGATAAATTTGACACTAGAAGGTCTTGTGTTTTTATATAAAATCTTAATTACATCTATTGTTTTCAGTATTTTCAACAATTACAATAAAACCTTTGATAAATATTCTTTCAATAAATATTGTTATAGATAAAATTATGCAAGAGATGCCTATTTTGAATGGTGTTGTGGTAATTGTTAGTATTATGCCTAATATTAAAAGTATATAAGCAAAAACTTTATATGATTTATTTAGAGTTGTTAAGTTTTCAGAGGCTTCTTTATTCGGTTTAATTTTATCTTGTGGAATGTATTTTAATAATTCTTGGTATTCTTCTTCTGTTATGTCTATTGGGAATTTGGTTTCTTCTTCAAAATAATATTTGTTTAAAGTTTCATCAAACTTAACAACGCGTACATTTTTTACTTCATCGATATCATCGACCAATATTCTTTCAACAATTGTTTTGCTTTCGTCTATTAATCCTAAAGATAAAAGATGATTTTCTCTTTGTTTTTTTATTTCTTCCTTTCTGTTGTTGATGTATTTTTCTAATTGAGGATTCATGACTTTAAAATTTAATAGTTATTCTTACCCTTTTTACGGCATTTCAGTTGCTTTGTTGTACCTTATTATACGCACATAAATACGGTATTTATGTTTGTTCTTATTCAGATGTGTTTGGCGTAACATACGACAAAAGTAAAAAAAAAAATTAATAATAGTTCACTATTTGAAATATTTTATTTCTTCTAAAATTGTGATAAAAAAGAGAAAATTAAAATCAATCCTATCAAGTTATTGATGCAGGTTCAAGTCAGCGATAAATGAAGTTAAAACATTATTTCGATAAGATATTGCTACATAAAATTTATTTACAAATAAATTAAAGAATCTATGGGTTGATTCTGATTTTGATTAAGAACCGCTGATTTCAGCATCCCATTCTCCAACGCTTAGCTTAGAACCGGCAACCCATTGATCGTCATAGATTACTGAAGATACGTAGGCTGAAATGTGATATTTTTTCCCCTTATTGAGTATAAATTCTTTTGAGACAGACAGCTCATACCATTCTTCATCTCTGATAATATCAGCAGTGATAAATTTCGTTATCTTATCGGTATAGTAAGTGGATTTTCCGCTTTCAATTTCCTTACATTCAAAAACAAGATCCATATAATTGTCTTGCCATAATGAGTCGTTGATAAAGATGCTGGCATCAAAATTTATCTTTGCTTTAGAAATATTTTCAACTAATACATTCTCAAATAGTTTGAAATGTTTGGCTCCTATCTCACTCGGCTTTTCATTTGGAGTGCTACACACGATTTTTTTATTGTTGTGCAATTTATGGATAACTTTATAATCGTTCTTATTGATAGGATTTTGGGTCAACTTGTTGTTGTGGTATGTGTAACGACAGATGTATTTGTAAAGTTCCAATTTTTTGTTTAGAGCGGATTTAAGTGAGTCGTCATAAACTATTTCTATATTGAGGTTTTCATCAATCTTATTGACGAGTTCGCTTTCCCATTTGTTTTTAGTCCAATATATATAATCGTCATAAACTATTTCACGCATCTGTCGCTCATAATTTACATGAAGCATTTTTTTGTTGAAATTCATTTGTGAAGAAGTGTCCAGTCCATCGCTAATCCAATGTACATGTTGCGGAGTATCAAGATGATACTTGTCTCTTAAGAGTGCGTTTATTGAAGGAGCAATGTCGTTATGTGTAATTATGGAATTGAAAACATGAGATTCTTTTAACATTGGTGACCATATGATTAACGGTACGGTATGATATGATAGTTTATTGTTGATAATCAATCCTGAAGCATGGTCGCCTGTTATCACGAAAATGGTGTTTTCATAATTAGGCAGTTTTTTATAGTCGGTGATAAAGTCTCTTATGCAATCATCGGTGTAAAGCATTGAGCAGAAACGCATTTTATTTTTGTTATAAGCATCTGCTTTGTCAGGATTCATTGCTGATATTATATTGTCTGCCTTTTCTAAATATTCTTTTTCTTTCTTTTCATCTTTGATGTCTAATGCCTCATGATTTGTAATAGTTATCAACAAGTTAAACATCGGATTATTGATGTCTTTGATTTTTTCAATGCTTTTTTCGAACATCACATGATCAAAATATCCCCACCAATTGCCGAGATTTTTATTGTTTCCAGAGGTAAATTCTTCATAAAAATTTGACATATAATCGATGTCTTGTGCAATGAGATATTCTGAGATGCAATCGAAGTTAAAGTCGCCTCCGTAGAATGCATTAGTTTGATAATCATTAGATTTCAATATTGAGAACAATGAGTTGTGTTGAGGCATGACACCGAACTGAAATCCTTTCGGACCTATCGTAGATGATGTTATGGCAGGCACTGCTCCGTAACTTCTTATTGTTGTGGAAAGACAGTTTTTCCAATAAAGACTTTTGTTTGCGAGAGAGTCGATAAATGGAGCGAAACCATTATTACCCATAACCTCCGAACCTAACGATTCTACTAAAATGAAAACAATATCAGGTCTTACGTCTATATCTTCAAAATATTGTCCCAATACATCAGGCGTATTGTCAACTCTTTCAAGAGGATAGTACTTGTCGGGAACGATGTGTTCAGGATTTTCCGAAAGGAACTCATCGATGAGTGTTTCATTAAAAGCAATATCTGTATTAACATCTGTATTTTCCAACGTCAAAGTTGTTAAAACCATATACCAGGTCTTGCTTGCCTCGACGTTTCTTGCTTCAATATTATTGTCTAAAATATTATCGATAAAAAATGCGGAAGGTATTGATAATAAGGCAATAATAATTGTTATTATGCTGCTCGTTTTTCCTTTTGTTTTTTTTCTTACAAAATGTGACAGCAATGAAAATCCTCCAATTATTACGACAATTAACAATAACACGGATGTTATGCTTATTGATGCCAAGATTGTTTGTGTTATTTCTTCCAATGGTCTGATGAATAATTCTGATCCCATCAATTGACCGCTTTCTTGGGTGTAAAAACTTAATGTTAATTCGCTTAGAATTATCGTCCCGAATAATATGGATGAAAAAATATTAGCAGTTTTTTTTGAGAAAAAGCTTATGAAGATGTATGGAATAAATATTAATAAAACTATGAAACTTGAGGTTACAAGACTATGAAGCAAAGATTTTAATAAAACGTTAAAGGAAATAAAATCAAATAGTTTTGTGGCAAGCATTATTAATATGAAACATAATGCAGTTGCAGAGAAATCTTTTGCTATCTGTGATTTGTTTTTAAGGAAATTATTTGTCATGATGCGATAAAAAATTTATTGCAAATATCAACAAAAAACAATATCAGTGGACAAAACAATAAAGTTTTTTCCATATTTTGTCCACCAAAATAAAATATTTAAAAATCTCAAGAAATGATTTTTTAATATTGGATTGTTAATTTGCAAGACGAAGAATAATATTATAGCACAATATGCTCTTGAATCATCAAATTCTCCGATAGGAATTTCAGAATGTGAATCGAGTAAGTTTATTCCTGATAATTTCAAATCATCATTGCCAACAATTCAGGAAATTGAAGAAAAACTATCCGACTGATATTCCCCGCACCAATCCTCAAGATTTGTGGAAATCTACTTCCTCGGCACAGCAAACCGTATCTTTCTCTCTAAGTTCTCGACCTCAATATGTTGGCTCTCGTAAATCTCGCCGTCAATCGAAACGCAGAATCCTTTCGGTCCTTCAATCGTTACTTTCTTCGCCTGACGATAAACTACTATATTCTCAAACTTAGGATTGCCGATGTGTGTGCCAGCAACGTAATATTTTATCAGTCCGATGAATCTTAATCGTGAAACTGGTTTTACTAAACAAACCTCCAACAGACCGTCGTCGTTGAGCGAGTTGGGCGCATTGAAATATGAACCGCCGACGTATTTGCCGTTGCTTACCGTGCACAACAAAATGTCGCCGGTGTTGAGCTGCTCGCCGTCGGCATAGACTGTGCATTTGGTTCTCATGCCGAAAAGAAATCCCCAGACGACAGCGAAAGGATAGGCTCGCTTCTTGCCGAATAAAACATTTCTCCTTAATTTGTTCATCGCCTTGGCAACGACGCTGTCTAATCCGAAATGCGTTGAGTTTAAAGCGTATTTCTCGTCAACTTTCATGATATCGACTTCTTTCTCCTCGCCGTGAATGACGTCGCAGACATTATTGAAAATATCGGAGCCAAAATATTTTACGTAATCATTTCCGCTTCCGAAAGGCAGAACGGTCATGCTGGCATTAGGAAATCCTATGATTCCTGAAGCGACTTTGTTGATGGTTCCGTCGCCGCCACAAGCATAAAATCGTACCTTTTCTTCTGTATGATTTTCTAAATATGTCTTGATGAAATTTATAGAGTCGTTAGGAGAATCGGGAGTGTATATTTCATAATCAATAACTTCTGAACATCTGGCGATGCCATTTCTTACCATGTCGAGACATGATTCCTTCCCAGCAGTAGTATTGACAATAAAAATGTGTTTCATCTGTTCGTTTCTTTCCCGCAAAAGTAAAAATAAATTGGTCTTAATTGATGAACAAAATTGAAATATTATTGCTTTTTGTTGAAAGTACATTTTAAACAATATTTTATTTTGTAAATTTGTCACACAAAAATCTCAACTGTTGACCGTTGTCATTAATTTTTATTATGAAAAAAAACGAACTTATACAAAATACTACAATCCTTTCGGGACAATGCGATACCTTGATGCGTTTCAGAACAGAGTCGGCATTCATGTCATTTCAAGATGTGGCGAGTCTGCACGCTACTTTTTTAGGTATTGACGATTATTCTCTTTTAGAAAAAGACAATGCTCTTTGGGTTATATCAAAAACCAAAATAAAAATTAACAAACTTCCTCTTTGGAATGATGAAATTTCAATCAGAACATGGCCGATGGGAGCTGAAGGCGTGCGCTGCAACCGTTGCTATCAAATTATGAAAGACGGCGAAGTCTTTATCAATGGTATCACAGAATGGGTTATCATAGATGCAACATCACGCACTTTGAGAAAAGTCGAATCGACATCATATCCTGACGACATCGACTGGATTCAGGAAAAATCGATAGAGGAGAGGTTTAGAAAATTCAAAGATGACTTCACAGAAGAAGACCTTATTTATAAAAGACTCGTTCGTTCTGGTGACATCGATGTTACTCATCACACTAATAATGTCACTTATATCACAATGTTGCTCGATACTTTCTCCGTGAAAGATTTAGAAGCAAAACAATGGGCGGATATTGAAGTGTCGTATCTCAGTGAGAGTTTTGAAGGCGAGACTTTGTCAATATACAGAAAAGAGCGTGAAGACGGATATTCATTCTCTATCAAGAAAGAAGACGGCAAAGTGGTGCTGATGGCGTTTTTTAAAGACAACAAGACTACATGACAACGAGACAACAAGTCTTTTGATTTGATAAAAATACAAAACCTCAGAATTTCAAAAAATGCTCTGATATTCTGAGGTTTTTTTATTCCTGAATTCCAAAAAATCCTGAATTCCTATATTATTCTTCCATAATGGCAACGGCCACTGCTTTAGGACCGACTTTACCGGCGAGCATAGGGCTTGCGTCTTCGATATATAATGGTTTCCTGCCGGAAATTTTTTCAATTTCTTTGCTGAGATGTTGCGCGGCTTCTAAATTATCGACGTGTGTGATGCAGTAGTTCCACATCTTTTTATGTTCGTAATTTTCTCTCATCAGGTCAAGAATCTTTTTGTAACTGTCTTTGCTTGTGAAAGAAATCTTGTTGAGTTTCAATTCTCCGTCGTTTTGAAGTCCGATGATAGGCTTGATGCCGAATAATTTAAGAGCGAGAGCCTTGAATGTGCTGATACGACCGCTGCTTATTAAGTATTTTGTGTTGACGCAAGAGATGAACAATTTGGTCTTGTTTGCCCATTCTTGAGCTTTTGTCGCCAATTCTTCATGACTCATGCCGTTGATGGCGGCTTCTGCAGCTCTGATTACAGTCAATCCTAATGTTCCGGTTGCGCCGTGACTATCGATGACATCTATTTTTTTGCCTGATGTTTTGCTTACTGCGGCTGCGGCTCTGCGGCTGCTGTTTATCAAACCGCTGAACTTTCCGTTAAGGTGTACGCTCAATATTGAGTCGTAATGTGTTGACAGGTAATTGTATCTGTTGGTGAAATCCATCAAGCTTGGTTGTGATGACTTAGGGATTTCTGTGGATTTCTCTAATTTGTCGAGGAACTGTTTTGGTTTTATTGTAAGTTGGTCGAGGTAGAACTCATCGCCGAAACTTACAGTCAAAGGAACGGTTTGTATTTGATACTTTTCTAACAATTCTTTAGGGATGTCGCATGCGCTGTCGGATAAGATACCGATATTGCTTTTTTTGTTTGACACTAAGTCGTTCTGCATCACCATGTCTTCTACTTTTTGGTAGATGACTCTTCCAACGGTCTGTACTTTTTCGAGAACTATCCAAGGTTCGTCAGTGTGAATATGGAGGCGCATTTTTTTAGGAGAGCCGGCAATTACTAAGCAGTCGCCCATTGTCTCGATAAGAGATGAAATTTTTTCTCTGTTGAGGTCTTCTCCTACGAGGAGCGCTTCTGTGCAGTAACGGAATGTTATTATTTCATGGTTTACACCGCCTAACCATTCTGAATCTACTATCTCTGCCTCTGCAATTTGAACGGATTTTTCTCCGCTGTTGAAATATTCACACATGCCTTCCAAGAAAACAGCGAAACCTTTTGCTCCGGCGTCAACTATGGTTTTTGCTTTGGCGGCAATGAATTTACCGGTCTGTTTCAATGATTCCATCGCTACTGTCAATGCTCCAAGCAATAATGTTGTGAAATCGTCGGTGTCTTCTTTGGTTTCGTATATGTTGTTTGCCCAGTCTTTAATGACAGAAATCATGGTTCCTTCTTTAGGATTTGCCAATGCGTAATAGGCGCATTCTGAACCGCTTCGCACACATTCGGCGAATTCTGCAATCGTCATTGTAGGACTGTCTTTGATGTCTTTGCTGAAACCGTATAAGAACTGAGCGAAGATTATTCCAGAGTTGCCTCTTGCTCCCATCAAGGCTGCGTCGGCTAACGCTAATGCTGTGTCTTTGATGTTTTCTTGTGGTCTTACGGTGTTGACTATGCTGTGCATAGTAGATGCCAAATTTGTTCCTGTGTCAGCGTCTGGAACAGGGTAAAAGTTTATATTGTTGAGGAGTGTCTGATTTTCAAATATTTTCTGCGCACCGGCAATGAAACTATTGTATAATTGAACTCCGTTTATTTCAGATATTTTATCCACGATAAATAATTTTTCTGCTCAATTTTGCAAATATATAAATAAATTGGACACGAAGAGTAAAAAATATTTTAAAGCGGCTAAAATGCAGTTTAAACTCTTCTTTGTCGTATAGCTTCGAAAACGACAATGGCTGTTGTTACTGAGACATTTAATGAGTCGGCGATGCCATTCATAGGTATGATTAAATTTTGATCGGCAGCATCGACCCAGATGTCGGAAATTCCTGTGGCCTCGGTTCCCATAACGATGGCAGAGCCTTGCCTGAAGTCGGCTTCTAAATAGTCGATGGAGGCTTTTAAATATGTGCAGTAAATCTTTATCTCGTTTTCTCTCAGCCAGTTGATGCATTCTTCTGATGAGCATGCAAACAACGGAACGCTAAAAATGGTTCCAATACTTGCGCGTATTGCATTAGGATTATATAAGTCGGTTCTTGGGTCAGCGATGATTACAGCGTCAACGCCTGCGGCATCAGCTGTACGCATAATGGCTCCTAAATTGCCAGGCTTCTCAACTGTCTCTAATACAATGATGAGCGGATTTTTCTTTGGTTTGAAACTTTTTAAATCGGCGTATTTAGGTATGGCAACAGCCAAAAGTCCGTCGCTGCCTTCACGATAAGCAATCTTTTCAAAAACCTCAAGAGTAACTTCCTCAATATAATTCGCTTCAATATTGACGGATTCTTTCAAAATGTCATTACATATAAATAAGGTGTCAACGATGAATCCGCATGCAACAGCGCGTTCAATCTCACGTCGTCCTTCAATGATGATTCTGTTCTGCTCTCGACGCTCTGACGATTTCTGTAATTTAACGACATTCTTTATCTTTGGGTTGGATTTGCTTGTAATCATGATTTCTTGAATTTTAATTGTGATAAAATAAGTCCGCCGATGACCAATAAAATACCCAATATTTTTTGGATGTTCAAATTCTCACCTATTATTATACAACTGAAAATAGCTGTGAATACTGGTATTAAATTGCTGTAAATGTTGGCTTTCGCAGCTCCTAACTTGCTGAAAGCGAATGCCCATAATGTGTAAGCGACAGAACTTGCGAAAACACCTAATGATAATAATGGAATTATGTAATTGCTGAATCCCATTATGTTTGACGGCGTGACTTTTTCCATGATGAAAACCATCGGAATGAAATATATCATGCCTATTACGTTCTGTACAAATGTAATAGTCAATGGCTTATATAATAATGTTAATTTTCTTAAAGAAATGGAATAGGCAACAGCAACAATTACGGCACTGAATAAGAATATGACTCCTTTCGTTGAAATGGTTAATTCTAAATTTTTATTAACCAACATAAAGATAACACCGAAAAATGAAATGATGAAACCAACTATGTTCCAAGGTGTTAACCTTTCTTTCAAAAAGAAAAATGCTGCGATAGGAGTGAAGAGCGGAATTGTAGCTATGATGGCAGAACTCACTACTGGCGCAGCGTTCAGCAATCCGTAACTCTCGAAAATAAAATATAAGAAAGGCTCAAAAAGAGCTGCTAATGCGAAAAGCTTCAAGTCTTTCCGATTGACTTTTTCAAATAATTTGAAGATTAATAAAAGACTTCCTAAGAAAATGCTTGATATTATAAGCCGGAAGAAAATAGTGGTGGTTGGATTTAAATATTGGAAAACCTGTGTTGACCAGATAAATGATAATCCCCAGAAAACCATAGCGATAACTCCGCTGATATGTACTATAAACTTCTTGTCTTTCATTCTGCAAAAATAAGACTTTTTTAAATCTCAAAATCTCAAAATTTCATAATGTCAAAAAAACTTATCGACACATGGACTTATTTGTTTATATCCTATTTTTTGGTATAATATTTGAACAAAATAAGTCGTTAAATTTTTAATAATAAATAAAAAACATCATACTATGAAAACATTGAAATCTTTTGCATTGTTTATGGTAATTGCCTTATTTGCAATTACTTCATGTCAAGGTCCTAAAGGTGAACCAGGCCCTCCTGGCAATGCTAACGTACAATCGGCAACAGTGGAAACAATGGCGGCTGACTGGGTGTGGGACGAAAATTCGTGTAACTGGTATCTCGACCTGGAATGGGATGCAATTGACCTCGACATGGTTGACTACGGCGCAGTGTTGGTTTACATGGAAAGTCCAAGTGAAAATTTCTATGGCTGGCATCAGCTTCCTCTTACTCTATATCCGACAGAACAATATTCGGCAACATTAGAAACAGTATATTACGATTACGCATTGACAATATTTTGGACAAATTCGGATCTTCAAAAACATGAAAATCCTTGCACGTTCTATAACACAAACCTCGCCTTTAAAGTTGTTCTGATTGACGCAAGTTTGTATTCTCAATATCAAAATGAAAATCTCAGTGATTATGAAACAGTTGAAAAGCTGTTCAATCTCTCAGAAGAAAAATGATTGAAAATTAAAGAGACGCATTGAAATATGCGCCTCTTTTTTTATCTTTGCATACATATTGATGAATAAATGGGTACAGTAAAAATATTTTTTAAATCATTATTATACATATTGTTAACATTTGTTGCGTTTGTTGTTGCGACAAGCATTTTCGTACCTTCTTATTCGTTTGATGAACCAAAAACGTTCTCTGGAACATATCTCCACAATCCATACGAAAATATGAATCCAGACAATTGGATTCAGTCTAATTTCCATGCGCATACTCGTCAGTTTGCAGGCTTGACAAACGGACGTCTTAATACCAACGAAATGCTTGATAGCGTTTACTCTGTTCTTGGTTTTCATCATGTAGGAATATCTGATTATAATAAGATAAATTTTTACGATTCGTTAGATCCAAGTTTTATTCCGGCATACGAACATGGCTATGGTATTTTTAAAATACATCAGCTTTGCATAGGTGCGGAAAAAGTGCGTCGCCTTGATTATTTCGCCTTTCAAAATCTGAGCATGAAACAACATACTTTGAATCGTCTTGAAAAACAAACTCGACTTGCGATTCCAGCTCATCCTTCATTTGTTAAAAAAGGCTATCTCGTTGAGGATATGAAATATTTGAGCAACTACAAACTCATGGAAGTCTTGAACGGATTTAGAATTTCTACAGCTCACTGGGATTCAGCTCTTTCAAACGGTCATCTCGTTTATCTTATTGGCAATGACGATTCGCATGATGTTACAGATATTACTGATGTGGCTACACGTTTTACAATGATTAACGCTCCGGAAAACGAGGCGGAACAATTGCTTTGTGCTTTGGAGAAAGGCATTGCCGTCGGCGTGGATTTCCCTGTGAAAGTAGATGAAACTCTTGAGCAAAAAATAGAACGTCTGAGAAAAGACCTTCCATATATCAGTCAAGTTGAACTTAATAATGATACCTTATTAATATCGGCTTCGAAACAGATAAGGAAGATAAAGTTCATCGGACAAAACGGAAAAGAACTCGATGTTCAAAAAGATAAAAAAACAGCGATGTATGTCATTCAGCCAGAGGATAATTATGTGAGATGTGAGCTGAATTTCAAAGGAGGAGCTACTTTGTACCTCAATCCGATAACACGTCATGAAAGTGATGAAATCGTAAAACAACGACTCGATAAAGTCAATTATCCAAAAACGATAATGCTTTGGATAGTGTATGTCGTTGTAATATGTTGTGTTTTATATTATTTAAAGCGAGTAAAATAATGATGATGAAGTGATAAAAAACTTGTTGTCTTGTTGTCTTGTTGACTTGTAGTCTTTTTTTATATCTTTGTAATTCTTAAAACTTATAACAATGATAAAAGAAAATCTTAATATAGTCAAGGCGACGGTTCCATCTAACGTCACTCTTATTGCAGTTTCAAAGACAAAACCAGTGTCTGATTTACAAGAAGCTTACGACGCAGGTCAGCGTATCTTCGGTGAGAATAAGGCTCTCGAAATGCGTGATAAACATCAGGCGCTTCCTGCTGATATTCAATGGCATTTCATCGGTCATCTTCAGACAAACAAGATAAAGTATATCGCTCCTTTCGTCACTTTGATTCATGCTATCGACAGCTTGTCGCTGCTCGAAGCAGTCAATAAGGAGGCTGCTAAAAACAACCGCATCATCGATTGTCTCCTTCAGTTTCATATTGCTCAGGAAGAGACGAAATTCGGCCTTGATATGAATGAAGCAAGAGCGATGCTGGAATCAGAAAGCTTTAAAAACTTAAATAATATTAACATCTGCGGCGTGATGGGAATGGCTACTTTCACCGACAACGCCGCCCAAGTACGTGACGAATTTAAAAATCTTAAAAATATTTTTGAAACCTTAAAAGAAAATTATTTCAAAGAAAACGACTCCTTCAAGGAAATCTCAATGGGAATGTCCGATGATTATCCTATCGCCATCGAAGAAGGCGCGACCATGGTGAGAGTCGGAAGCAAAATCTTCGGCGCAAGAAATTATAATATATGAATGTCTAATGTTTAAAGATAAATTAACTTTAGCCTTTTGACATTAGACTTTGGACTTTAGTCAATAAAAGATGAAAAAGCTGTTTTTTACATTATTGAAAATGTTGCTGTTCTTGTTGGTGCTGTTCGCATCGATGAGAATAATCTTCGTTATAAAATATTGGTCGCTCATCACATTAGGCGAGATTCCTTTCGTTGAGATAATGAAAGGATTCTGGGCAGCGATGCCTCTCGATGTCGCAACGGCTTCGTTCTTGTTGGCGCTGCCAGCCATTTACATGTTTATTTCATATGCCATCGATAAGGATACTCTTTTTGCGCCTTTACGATGGTATTTTTATTTGGTCGTCGCAGTGTATAACCTCACGGCTTTCGGTGATATAGGAATCTATGGGGAATGGCGTACGAAATTGTCTTACAGGGCTTTGATGTATCTTCAAAATCCAGCTGAAGTGATAAATTCGGCGGAGACGGAACAGACGTTGCTGCTTATTGTTCTGTGGTCGGTGTTTACGGTTTTGTTCTGTTGGCTTTATACCAAATTCGTTGAGCCTAATGATTATGATGTTAATAAGCCTGAGTCAAAGCCCAATGTATTGGTGCTTACGGGCAGTTTTATCTTGATTGTAGGAGTGTTGTTCCTTGGAATGCGTGGCGGCTTCAACGAGATACCAATCACCTCGAGCAAAGTCTATTACAGCAGTCATAAATTCGCTAACGAGATGTGCGTCAATCCAGCGTATTATCTTGTGGAAAATATTCTGAACTCCAAAAAGGTTGAGACTCGCGCTCATTTCAATTATATGGATATGGAAAGCGCAAAACGAAGGACACAAATGTTGCATCAAATGGGTTGTGACTCGACAAATAATATTTTAAAGATTGAGAAACCGAATATAATAGTTGTCCTTCTCGAAAGCTGGTCGGCTGATTTGATAGAGTCGCTCGGAGGCGAAGCTGGAATAACGCCTAATTTTAAAGAGTTGGAAAAAGACGGCTTGTTGTTCACTAATATTTATGCGAGCGCCAATCGTTCCCAACATGCGATGTCGTCATTGTTCGGAGGCCTGCCAGGAATGCCAGTGACGACAATCACTAATCATCCTGACAAATATTATGCGGTTCCGTCGATGGTTAAAAAGATGGATTCCATTGGTTATCATACAAGCTTCTACTTCGGTGGTGAGCTGAATTATGGAAATATTTTGTCATATCTGAGATATAATGAATTTGATGAAATTGTAGAAGCTAAAGATATTGATGAAGGTTTTCATAAAGGAAAACTCGGTTATCACGATACCGATGTTATGCCTTGGTATGTTGAGCAGCTCTCAAAGTATGAGCAGCCCTTCTTCAGTACCTTGTTTACTCAGAGTACACATTCTCCTTATGATTATCCTAAAATTTTTGAAGAGATAGAATGGCCGAAAATAGAGAAACAATATGTTAACTCGGGTCATTATACCGACATCGCAATAGGTATGTTCATGGAAAAAGCTAAGAAACAGGAATGGTACGACAGCACATTGTTTATATTTGTCGCTGATCATAGTCATACTTCATATAAAAATCACAGAATGGAATCTTTCGACCATCATAAAATCCCGATGTTGATTTATGGCGAACCGCTGCTTGATTCTTTAAAAGGAAAAACATTCGATAAAATATGCGGAAATACCGATTTGCCAGCTACAATTCTTGCACAACTCGGCTTGAATCATGGTGAATTTATATGGAGTAAAAATGTTTTCGGTGAATGTTATAGGCCGTTTGCATTTTTTGAGCTTAACTCAGGATTAGGATGGAAAACTCCTGAAGGTGAATTCGTTTATTCAAATACAGGCAAGTTTATTAAAAATACATTGCCGGAAAATATGAAAGATAGTATCGTTGATGACGGAAAAGCATACATGCAATATCATTTCGATTTGTTTAATTCTTATTGATGACAAATAGAGTTGTGGATGATGAAGCGCTCTGACTCTTCAGAACAATATAGAACTTTTTACGGTTTTGATACTTTGAAATTCTAAAAAAAATAATTATCTTTGCACACAAAATAAATACAATATGTTTGAAGGATTAAGTGAGAAACTAGAACGTTCGTTCAAGATTTTAAAAGGTCAAGGTCATATTACTGAAATTAACGTCGCTGAAACTTTGAAAGAAGTTCGTAAAGCTCTTTTAGACGCTGACGTTAGTTATAAGATTGCAAAAGATGTAACCAATACAATAAAGGAAAAAGCATTAGGACAGAAAATTTTAACATCTGTCTCACCAAGCCAGCTCATGGTTAAGATTGTCCATGATGAATTGGCAGAATTGATGGGTGGCGATCATACAGAAATCAATATAAAAGCAAATCCAGCTGTTGTATTGATGGCAGGCCTCCAAGGTTCCGGTAAGACAACTTTCTCAGCTAAGTTGGCTAACTTCTTGAAAAGCAAGAGAGGAAAACAAGTGTTACTCGTCGCTTGCGACGTTTATCGTCCTGCTGCTATCGACCAATTGAAAGTTTTGGGCGAACAAATAGGAGTGGAAGTCTATTCTGAAATAGACAGCAAAGAGCCTGTTAAGATTGCTGAAAACGCAGTTCAATATGCAAAGGAACATAACAAGAACGTCGTTATTATCGATACCGCTGGTCGTCTTGCAATTGACGAACAAATGATGAATGAAATTGCTGCTGTCAAAGCTAAAGTAAATCCTCATGAAACATTGTTCGTAGTTGACTCGATGACAGGTCAGGATGCCGTTAATACAGCTAAAGCATTTAATGATCGCCTCGATTTCGACGGCGTCGTTCTCACTAAACTTGATGGCGATACTCGCGGCGGTGCTGCTCTTACAATACGTTCAGTTGTCGATAAACCAATCAAATTCGTCGGTCTCGGCGAAAAAATGGACGCTCTTGATATTTTCTATCCAAAACGTATGGCCGACCGTATCCTCGGTATGGGTGACATCGTCAGTCTCGTTGAAAGAGCACAAGAGCAATTCGACGCAGAAGAAGCAGCTAAACTCAAGAGAAAACTCGCTAAAAATGAGTTTAACTTCAACGACTTCTTAAAACAAATTCAACAGATTAAACGTATGGGTAACATCAAAGACCTCGCAGCGATGATACCTGGTATGAATAAAATTAGCGATGAAGATATAGATGAAGATGCATTCAAGAGCATCGAAGCTATCATCGGCTCAATGACACCTGCAGAACGTGAAAACCCTAAAATATTGAACGGCAGCCGCCGTAAAAGAATAGCATTAGGTAGTGGTACTGACATCGTTGAAGTCAATAGATTGATAAAACAATTTGAAGAAACATCAAAAATGATGAAAATGATGACAACAGGAGGCGCTAAGAAAATGATGCAGATGATGTCACAAATGAGAAACAGAAGATAAATTTAATTAATAATTGTTGTTATGGCTGATAATAAAATCATCGATGGCAAACTTATTGCCGAAACAATGAAGAAAGAAATTGCGGCTGAAGTCGCTAACATGATTGATAGCGGTGTCGGCGCTCCTCATCTCGCAGCTGTTTTGGTAGGTGAAGATGGTGCAAGTCTCACTTACGTGGCTTCAAAAGAAAAAGCTTGCCGCAGCGTGGGTATGATTTCTTCTGTATATAGATTAAGCGAAAAATCAACAGAAGAAGATATACTTAAAACTATAGACTTCTTGAATAATGACCCGGAAATTGATGGTTATATTGTTCAGCTCCCATTACCTAAACATATCAATGAAACAAAAATAATCCAGTCAATCAATCATGATAAGGATGTTGACGGATTCACATTATATAATATAGGTCTCATGCAACTCGGTGAGCCTTGCTATCAACCAGCTACCCCTTTCGGTATAATAGAATTGCTTAAACGTAGCAATGTGGAAATAGCAGGCAAACATATCGTAGTTATGGGTCGCTCCAATATCGTTGGAACCCCAGTTAGTGTGATGCTGTCAAGAAAAGGCATTGATGCTACAGTGACAATCTGCCATAGCAAAACCCAAAACCTTAAAGAATTAACACGCCAGGCTGATATTCTTATCGTGGCAATAGGCGACCCTCAGTTCGTTAAAGCTGATATGGTTAAAGAAGGCGCCGTCGTTATTGACGTCGGTATTCACCGTATCAAAGATAATTCTGAAAAAGGTTATCATGTGGTCGGTGACGTCGATTATGACGAAGTATATAAAGTGGCCTCTAAAATTACTCCAGTGCCAGGTGGCGTAGGCCCGATGACAATAGTTTCTTTGCTCCATAACACCTTGATGGCAGCAAAAAATAATAAGAAATAAATTCAATATCTAATAAAAATTAACAATGAAGATTTTACAAGTTAAAGTCTTCATTGTTTTTATGTATATGCTGTCAATTTTTAATAAAATATTGAAACCTTTATTCTTGACGATATTGATTCTAACTTCGTCTGAAATCCTATTTTCTCAATCTTATAAATCATCATCAAAAAAAGCTATTAAGAATTATGAAAAAGCTTGCCACGAATTTCTTAATGATAATCGTAAGGCTTTGATGTATGCGGAAAAAGCGTTGTCATACGATGAGAATTATTTGGATGCTATTTTGATAAAAGCTGAACTATATCTGGATATGTTGTCGTACGATTCTCTGGCAATGAAGTCGTACGAACGTTTGTTTGAAATAGATTCTATGGCTTTCCCTAAAAGTGCGATTTCTTTGTCTAAGCTTTATATGAAATATTTTCGTTATGATCAAGCTATTTCTTTGCTGAATTGGTTTCTGTCGTTGCAGGAACAAAAAGAAACAATTAGAAAGATAGCGGAGAAGGAATTAGACTTGACTGAATTTAGAAAAAATCTTTATGAAAATCCTGTGAATTATACGCCTAAAAATATAGGACGTGTGATTAATACGTCTGATGATGCATATATAAATCAATATCATCCTTCAGAAGAAAAAATCGTCTTTACAAATTTTCACGCATTTGAATGTAAAGTAACAGAAAATGTATATGTTAGTAGTTTGATGGATTCGTTATGGACGATGCCGGAACCATTGTTGGAAAATATTGATTCGTATGGATATGTAGGTGCGGCCAATATCTCATTTGATGGCAAAGAGATATATTTCTCTGGCTGCGGATGGGAAAATGGTCATGGAAGCTGTGATATATATCGTGTTGAGTTTTTATGTGGAAAATGGAGTGAGCCGCAAAATATAAATTCAATTAATACTTCCGACTGGGAATCTCAGCCTTGTGTCAGCGCAGATGGGAAAGAATTGTATTTCGTTAGAAGAGATAAAAAATTAGGTACGTCAGATATATTTGTTTCGTATAGAAATGACAATCATAGTTGGACAAAAGCTGAACGATTAACATCTGTAATTAATACGGAAGGCAATGAGATGGCTCCTTTTGTACATCATGATGGAAAAACTCTCTATTTCTCTTCCGACTCACATCTTGGTATGGGAGGTTACGATTTGTTTGTGTCTCGCCGTGATGCAAATGGAGAGTGGACGCAGCCTGTTAACTTGGGCTATCCTCTTAATTCATCAGGAAATGAGATAAATCTTGTTGTGTCGAATGATGCAGTGAAAGCCTTTATTTCTGCAAATAGAACAGAAGGATATGGTGGGTTTGATATTTATGAATTTGAACTTGACGATAGATTCAGGCCGGAAAATATTGAGATAGAAAAAAAATCTGATGAGGATTATTATCTTTATGCTCTTGAGAAAAAACAAGATGTTACGATAAGAAATATTTATTTCAAATTCGATAGTGCTGATTTGACTTCAGAATCGGAAGAAGGCATAAATGAGGTTTATGATTTTCTTGTGCAACATCCGTATCTTAAAATAGAGATAATGGGTCATACTGATGATATGGGTAATGCTGATTATAATCAGCTATTGTCAGAAAGAAGGGCAGAAAGTGTAGCGGAAGCTTTGATAAAGAAAGGTATATCGTCTGAGCGTATAAAAACAAAAGGCTGCGGTTCAACGCAACCTTTGTTCCCTAATAACTTTGATGAACTAAGAGACTTTAATAGGCGAGTCTCTATGGGGTTTAGTCAATGACTATTCTTTATACATTTTGTCAATAAGGTCTTTATATTGGCCTAAAATGACTTTTCTCTTGACTTTCAATGTTGGTGTTAACAAACCGTTTGTAACGCTCCATTCGTCTGCAATGAGTTCGTAACGTTTGATTTTTTCTGTGTCACCGAAGTGCTGGTTTATCTTCTTGACTTCTTCAGCGTAACGAGCTTTGACAGTTTTGTCGTTGATCATTTCTTGTGGTGTGGTGAACTTAATTTCGTGTTTCTGACACCATGTCTTTAAGAAAGCGAAGTCTGGGATAATGATAGCGCCTGCGTATTTTTGATTTTCGCCTACGACAACGATATTCTCTATGAATCCTGATTCTGTGAATTTACCTTCAATAACGTCAGGGTTGATGTATTTTCCTAATGAAGTCTTGAATAAGTTTTTAAGTCTTCCTGTGATTCTGACTTGACCGTATTCATTAATTTCTCCAAGGTCGCCGGTATGCATCCAGCCGTCTTCGTCGATGACTTCTCTTGTAAGTTCTGGTTGGTTATAATAACCCATCATGACATTGTGGCCACGGCAAATGATTTCTTGGTTGTCAGCGATTTTTACTTCAACGCCAGGTAATGCGAATCCAACAGTTCCGATTTCACGTCCATGAGGCAATCTGCATGAAACAGCGATAACAGGTGAACATTCTGTCATGCCGTAACCTTCAAACACAGGCATCTTTATTGCAGAGAAGAATGCTGCAATATTTGGTTGGATACTTGCAGCTCCTGAAACAACGATGTCGAAGTTTTCAGCACCAAGGGTCTGACGTATTTTTTTGTAAACTAAAGCGTCGGCAATCTTGAGTTTTTGGTTGTACAACCATGTTCTGTTACATGGGTCGATTCTATATTTTTCAGCTAAGTTCAAAGCCCATAAGAAAATGACTTTCTTGATGCCTTTGTTGCTTCTTCCACTTTGTTTTACTTTTGTGTAAATCTTTTCGAGGAGACGAGGAACAGCGCTCATCATGGTTGGCTGTACGTCTTTTAAGTCAGAAGCGATAGTAGCAAGGCTTTCTGCGTAATAAACAGACATTCCGAGGAATTGGTATAAGAAAACCAACATTCTTTCGTATGCATGGCATATTGGTAAGAAGCTGAAAGCTTTCTTTGACCATGGTGATGGAATATGTTTTAAGTTGTGTAACTGGCTCATTATATTGTAATGAGAAAGCATTACACCTTTAGGGTTTCCTGTTGTTCCAGATGTGTATATGATTGTTGCGCAGTCTTTTTCGTTGACGTTTTCTTTGCGAATTTTTAACTCTTCCGGATTTTGATTCTCTTTGCCTAATTCTACTAATTGTTCAAAAGTAGGATAGTCGCATTTTGTTGAAAGTGCATATATTGCTTCAAGATTTGGAGCGTCAGCTTTGACTTCTTCGATTTTTTGTAAAACGCTACCGCTTTCCAATACTATAAGTTTAACTCCGCAATCATTGATAATATATTTGTAATCTTCTTTGCTGATGGTAGGATAGATTGGAACTGAAATCGC
Source organism: Bacteroidales bacterium (assembly GCA_017630195.1). Lineage (GTDB taxonomy): Bacteria > Bacteroidota > Bacteroidia > Bacteroidales > F082 > Limimorpha. Next base: position 22,709 of record JAGBVS010000087.1, read on the forward strand.
TCCAAGTTGCATTGTTGCCATGTCAAGCATGTTCCATTCAGGACGGTTGCTGCAAATAATACCAACTTTGTCATCTTTCTTTATACCTAATTTTATAAAAGCGTAACTTAAATTGTTTGTTGTTTCAACATATTCTTGAATGCTGTATTTTCTCCAGCTGCCGTTTTCTTTTCTTGCTAAAGCAACATCTTGTTGTGGGTATTTTTCTAAATACTGTTCTAAGATGTCAAATAGTCTTCTAACTTCCATGATTCATTTTGTTTTATTCAGTCTGCAAAGTAAATAAAATTAATGACAAAATGTTGTAAAAAATACAAATATGGGGTGAAAAGAATTTTAAAACATTTTTTTGGGATAAAAAATGAATATATGATTTTAATTTTTGTGTCTTTTTGAAAAGAATGTGGTGAAAGTGCCGTTTTTAGGGGTGAAAAATATATGTTTTTTGATAAAAAAACGGCACTTTTGTATTCGTCTTAATATTTTATGACTTTTTCGGAGAAGTTGAATTTGCTCTCGCTCTCGATAATTTGTACAATGAAAATTCCTTTTGAATTGTTGATTTCTATACTTTCATTGTTGATGATTTCCTTTTCGTTGAGTAATGTTCCACTTATGTTGTATATTTTAACATCAATGGATGATGTACATTTGTTTTCTATTGTTATGATGTTATCATGAGGATTGTTGATGATTTTATAATTCTTTTCTTGTATGTATTCTATACTCTCGTCATCATTTCCGTCGTCATTTCCATCATCATTTCCGTCGTCATTTCCATCATCATTTCCATCATCATTTCCATCATCATTTCCATCATCATTTCCGTCGTCGTTTCCGTCATCATTTCCGTCGTCATCTATAACGATATTCCATTTTTCTAGATTGTTAAAGACAACGTCATTGGCTATCGTTTGTAATAATTCGGCTTTTGCTGAATCTATTTGGCTGCTGTGGTAATTTCCTATAGGAGATTCCTTCCAGAATACAGAATAGAAAACACAGGCTGTCAAATAGCTGCCATCGTATGAAGGATGACTATCGTCGGCGCTGTGTAAAACTAAATCAGGATTTATTTCTAAAGCAGCTTTCCAAGCATCGCCGGCTGGGGCTACGTATGAATTAGTGGCGTAAGCATTCTCGCAATACGCAACACTCATAGTGTCTTGCATGTGGTTGAAATCAACAAAGTCGGCGCTACAGTATAGGCCTTGTCCATAATTGACGCATTGTTGTCCGCCGTAACGACGTCCCCATGTCATATAACCTACGACTGTTGCATTTGGATTGTAATGCATAATAGTGTCATAAAGTGTTTGGTATGCAGGACGCATGGAGTTGTGGCGATAATAGTCAATTGATGGAAGTTGGCTTTGTTCCTGCAAGACAACATAATCCCAGTTGCCTTTTTGTATTTTAGACATGGAGTTTGGGCTTGCTACATGTTGAAATAAAGTACATCCTCCAGGACATACCGATTCGTAGTTGATGCTTTTGCTTGTATTGGTCGTTAACTCACTGATAATTTGAGGTAGGTCGTTGACATAAGTGTAACTATTACCAAGAAATAAAACGTTGATTTCGTCTTTTTGTGAAAAAGATGTTTTGAAAATTAATAAGACTAATGTGAGTAAAAGTGTTTTTTTCATTGTTTGAGTTTTAATGCAATGAGGCGTACATGTTAAGGTACGCCTCATTATGATTATTATTTGTTTGTAATTATTTTGCAAGGAATGGGTATCCGTATTCAGTTGCAGGAACGAAAGTCTCTTTGATGGAACGAGGGTTAGTCCAACGGATGAGATTCCACAGACCGCCAGCTTTGTCGTTAGTTCCAGATGCACGAGAACCTCCAAATGGCTGACAACCAACGACAGCGCCTGTAGGTTTGTCGTTGATATAGAAGTTGCCGGCTGCGTATCTGAGTTTGTCGTTGGCGATTTTTTGTGCTTGTAAATCGTATGCGAATACTGCGCCTGTCAATGCATATGGTGAAGTGCTGTCGCATAATTCGAGTGTCTCAACATAATCTTTGTCATCGTAAACATAGATTGTGATGATTGGTCCAAAGATTTCTTGAGCCATTGACTCATATTTAGGATTTGTTGTCAAGATGACAGTTGGTTCTACGAAGTAACCGACTGATTTATCGCAATTTCCGCCAAAGATAACTTCAGCTTCGTTAGAAGCTTTTGCTCTGTCGATGTAGCCTTTGCAATTGTCGAAAGAAGCTTCGTCAATAACAGCGTTAACGAAATTTGTGAAGTCAGTGACATCACCCATTTTAATTGTGCTTAACATTTCGCCTACATGTTGTTTTACGTCGTTCCATAATGAAGCTGGTATGTAAGCTCGAGAGGCGGCAGAACATTTTTGTCCTTGGAATTCAAATGCTCCACGAACGATGGCTGTTGCCACTTCGCGAGGATTAGCGGAGTTGTGTGCGAAGATAAAATCTTTTCCGCCAGTTTCTCCGACTAATCTTGGATATGATTTGTAATTGCTTATGTTAGCTCCAACGCCTTTCCATAAACCTTGGAATGTTGCTGTAGAACCGGTGAAGTGGATACCAGCAAGATTTGGGTTGTTAAGAGCGACATTGCCTATGAGAGAGCCTTTGCCAGGCAAGAAGTTGATGACACCTGCAGGAAGTCCTGCTTCCATGAAAATCTGCATGAGGTGATAATTAGATAATAATGCTGTCGTTGATGGTTTCCAAATAGTAGTGTTGCCCATCAAAACAGGTGTCATGTTTAAATTTGAAGCAATAGAGGTGAAATTGAATGGAGTGACAGCCATAATGAAGCCTTCTAACGGACGATATTCTACTCTGTTCAATTGGTCAGGTGTTGATGATGGCTGCTCTGAATATAAATTGCCAGCGTAGTAATTGTTGAAACGGAAGAAGTCTATTGTTTCACATGCTGAGTCTATTTCTGCTTGGAAGGCATTTTTGCTTTGACCTAACATACAGGAAGCGTTGACTCTCGCACGATATTTAGTGGCAATTAGTTGTCCAATACGTGCCAGAATAGAAGCGCGTTCAACCCAAGGTGTGTTCTCCCATTCCTTTTTAGCGTCTAAAGCGGCTTGAATTGCCATGTTGACTTCTTTTTCGCCGACTTTATGATATTTTGCAACGACATGTTTGTGGTTGTGTGGCATTACAACTTCACCCATATCGCCTGTGCGAACTTCTTTTCCGCCAATGATAATAGGTATCTCTATAATTTCACTTGATTGTTTTGCGAGTTCTTTTTCCAAAGCTAATCTTTCAGGACTGCCAGGTCTGTATTCTTTCACGGCCTCATTGGCAGGTTTTGCAAATTGAAATAATGCATTGTTCATGATATTATTTTTTAGTAGTTAGAGTTTTCAAATTATGGGTACAAATATAAATAAATTAAAATGAAAATAAAAGTTAAATTTTATTTAAGTCTTTTGATTGTACTTAATATATGTGTGTGTCGTTTGTTTTCTTTGTTGAAAATGCCGGTTTGGTCGAATGTGTCGATGCGTACTTTGCCTGATGCATGTATGATTTTGTCGTTGGAAAGAAGTATTCCGACATGTGTGATTCGTCTGTTTTCGTTTTCAAAAAACGCTATGTCGCCAGCTTGAATTTCGGAAATGAAATTGATAGTCATGCCGTGGTTGACTTGTTGTGAAGCGTCTCTCGGAAGCTTGAATCCTGCTACTTTTGCGCAAAGTTGTACAAATGCAGAACAGTCGATGCCCATCACACTTTTGCCTCCCCATCGATATGGTGTGTCAAGAAGCTTTATCGCTGATTCAACCATTATTCTTGAATCAAAATTCTTTCTCAGCAAAATGGAGCTTTCTGTTTTTTCAAAGATTTTGCTTCCGAAACTTAATGTCTTGTTGTTGTATAAGGCGACAGGACTATTGATTATGAATTTTTCCTTGTTTAGGTATCCGTTAAATTCATTTTCGTCAATTTCACAATGTTGCAGCTTTCTTATCCAGCCTTCATATAAATCGTATAAACATCGAATTTTAAGCCATTCTTCGTTTTCTTCAGTAATCTCGTAAATGTCGTTGAATAATAGTTCGGAAACAAGCTCGCTTTCGTGCGAAGCTTCTTTTCTCATAGGCACAACTGATAATTTGCAAATTCCGCGTCTCATCTTTAATTTATTTCGTTTGTTATGCTTGCTAAATTATAAAAAATAATCGTATATTAGCAGATGTTTTATTTAAAAACATAAAGTTTAGTGATAAAAGTATAAAGTATTGAATATGAGTAAAATATCGTCCTTTTTGATGCGAGTTGGTCATTCTTATCAAATGATATTTAGAATATTGGCCTTTCTTGTTACAATATTTGTTGTTGTATGGCAAATGCCGAGAACTTTGAAATTCAAATATGAGTATCAAAAGATGAGGCCTTGGCAATATGAGTCGCTTTATGCGCCATTTAATTTTCCTATTTACAAAACGCCAGAACAATTGAAATTGGAGGAGGAAAAATCATTGAAAGATTTCTATCCGATTTTTGTTTTTGACGTAGCTGCGACTAATGCTAATAAAACCAAAATGCTCAGCGATTTTAATGAGAAGTGGAACGGATCAGAAGAAGATAAGTTGAAAAATCAGTTGATTCTTGAGAAGTTATATGATACTATCGAAGATAGAGGCGTGATTGCCAATGTTTCTTTGTTTGATGATTTAAAACCAGAATCAATGATTGATGTGGTTCGCGACAGAGTGGTGAAAACAAAGCAGCTCCGCGATTTTTATACAATGAAAACTGCAACAGACCTGATTTCAAATTATTTGTCTGATATAGAGCAAAATATTGATAAAATATTGATAAATAGGCTTCTGCTTACATATGTACATCAAAATGTAATTTATTCAGAAGATTTGACTAAACAATCAGAGGAGCAAGCTTTGTCATCTATTTCATTAACTTTTGGCATGGTTCAGAAAGATGAACTTATTATTACAGAAGGTGAATTGATAACAGACGAAAAGTATAACATACTTAATTCGTTGGAGAAAGAATATTCTCTGATGGATGAAGGCAATTTCTTCAATAGGAACCTGAATCTTTATGGCCAGATAATTTTAGTATTTCTGGTTTTCCTTTCATTGTTCTATGCTTTGAAACTTATGCGTCCTGATATTTTCAAAGAGTCGCGTTCGCTTAATATGATATTGGTAATGATGTTGATGATGATAATTCCTTCATTCGTGGTAATTAAATATTATCCGAACATGATATATGTTATGCCGTTGCCAATATTGGCGATGTTGATGGTTACATTCTTTGATGCAAAAGTCGCTATTTACATTCAGGTTTTAACATTGATAATCATAAGTCTCGCTGTGCCAAACTCATTCACATTCTTTATCATTCAGTTTTTTGTGTCTTTAGTGGCGATATTTGTGTTGTCGAGAAGCACATCACGTTCAAGATATTTTGTGACTTACGCATCTATATTTGTTTCATACATAGTGTTAAAGATAGGATCCTCCTTGATTTTTGATGGTGGTTTGGAAAATTTTACATGGAATGATGTTGGAATTTTTGCTATGAATACTTTGTTTGCGATGTTGACATTGCCTTTGTCTTTCCTTTTTGAAAGAGTTTTTGGCTTTGTTACTGACATGACGCTCTTGGAATTAAGTAATACCAATACGCCTTTGTTGAGAAAACTTGCTTCTGAAGCTCCTGGGACTTTCCAGCATGTTATGCAAGTTGCCGACCTTTGTGAAGAGGCTTTGTTTGCTATTGGCGGAAATATGTTGCTGGCTCGTACCGGAGCGATGTATCATGATGTAGGAAAGGTTAAAAATCCGATGTGCTTTACTGAAAATCAAAGCGGAAAGTACAATATTCATGATGATTTGTCTTATTATGAAAGTTCTCAAATTATTATAAATCACGTTATTGACGGAATAGAAATTTGTAGGAAATATCACGTTCCAGAGCAAATCATCGATTTTGTCAGAACTCATCATGGAACAAGAAGGACGGAATATTTTTATCAGATGGAATTGAAGGAAAATCCTGAAACTGAAATCAATGAAGCAGACTTCCGTTACCATGGTCCTATTCCGTTTTCTAAAGAAACTGCTGTTCTTATGATGGCTGACTCTGTGGAAGCGGCTTCAAGAAGTCTTAAAGATAAGACGGAAGAATCTATAAACAAGCTCGTTGACGGTATTATTGATGCTCAAATAAAAGACAATCAGTTTATTAATACAGATTTGACATTCCGCGACATTACAACTATCAAGAAGGTGTTTAAGAAAAAACTGATGAGTATATATCATGTAAGAATAGCTTATCCGGTTTAAATAACATAATGCATAATTATATTTGATATAGTTATGCATTGTGAATTGTTGATTATAAAAGCATTGCAGAATTAGGTCCTTCGTTGAAGAGTAAATCTACTATTGAAAGATTTGAGATGAAACCGTGTCTGTCGGAGAATACCTGATAATACTCTGGCATTCCTTCTTTGTTGACTTCATTTTTTGACAAAGCTATCCTGTAGTCTTTTTCGTCTGTGATTTTCTCAAAGTCGTTGGTGTATGAAATTTCTTTCTTTATTTTCAATAATTTTAGGATGGCTTTCATGCTATATTCATTCAACTCTATTAAAGTGTTGAACTTCTGTTTATAAATCTTTTCTAAATAAGGAAAATAATAGTCGAAATATGCAGATTTTCTGTATGCCGATTCTAAGCAGCGAAGATGGACTTGTTGCCACGATTCTTTATAACTTATCTCAATGTCTTTTGTTAGAGTATGATTTCCGTTTGTCTTGATGACGGGAACTGTCAATGTTTGCACACCATTGGCTGTCATTACGTCGCATCTTGTACGACATGATTGTTTTTGGTAAGTCTCGAATATTTCTATAGATGCGTTTTCAGTTTTTGAAAACAGAGAAATATATTCTATTGACGGAAGATAAGCCGTAGGAAAAATCTGTGACATTAATTAATAAGGTGTTTGTTTATAATACTTATATATTCTTCTTTTGAGAGTCCACCGACTTGCGATAAAGGCTGTCCTTCTTCAGGGAAGAAGAAGACTGTTGGAATGCTTTTGATTTTGAATATAGTTGCAAGTTTAAGTTCTTTATCTACATTGACTTTATATACAATGATTTTACCTTCGTATTCCTTGGCTATCTCTTCCATAATAGGAGCTATTCTTCTGCAAGGTCCGCACCAATCAGCGTAAAAGTCGATGATGCATGGAAGCTTTCCTTGGTAAACAACGGAATCAGGGTATGACTCTATGTCCCATACGTTCTTGACGAATTTTTTGTAATCCAATGTTTTTACAGCCGTGTTTTCTTCGACTACGATGTTTTCTTCTTGTACGACTTCTTTTTTATTGTTTTTTTTGTCGGAATTTCCGCATGAAATCAGCATGAAAACTGATAAAATTATTATGAATGTTTTTCTCATTTTATATGTTTGTTGGTCTAAATTTAATTTTTTGTAAAAATACAATTTTTTTTGAATAAAATAAAAAATTGTTGTTTGTGAATATGAATAATAAAATGTATCTTTGCACCACAAAATTGAGTTTCAAATTAAAATTTAATAACAATGGAGAAAAAAGATTTATTGAAAGATGTTATTAAACACATCGACATAAAAAGTTACAATTCAACAGAATTAGTTGATGCAATGCGTAATATGTCATTCACATCACGCGACACTGCACGCGCAGCTGACATCTTGATGATGATGTGTAAAGAAAAAGAATGTACAAACATTTTGACATTGGCCGGTTCAACATCAGCAGCAGGTTGTATGCAAGTTTATGTTGACATGGTACGTAACAAGATGATTGACGTTGTTGTAGCAACAGGTGCTTCTATCATCGATATGGACTTGTTTGAAGCTCTTGGTTTTAAACATTACATAGGTGAAAAAGAAAACGTTATCGCTGACACAACATTACGCGATCTTTATATCGACCGTATTTATGATACATATATCGATGAAGAAGAACTTCAAGCTTGCGATCATACTACTTTCGAAATCGCTAATATGCTCGAAGCACGTCCTTATTCATCACGCGAGTTTATCTATGAAATCGGTAAATGGTTACACGATGGCCATGCTGTTAAGAAAGACAGCTTGATTCAAACATGCTACGAATGCGGCGTGCCTATCTTCGTTCCTGCATTCAGCGACTCATCAGCTGGTTTCGGTATTGGTAAACACCAATGGGAAAGAATGCAAAAAGGCGAAAAATATTTGTCAATAGACTCTGTTAAAGACTTCATCGAATTGACACAAATCAAGATGCAAGCTCCAGAAACAGGTTTGTTCATGGTCGGCGGTGGTGCTCCTAAAAACTTTGCACAAGATACAGTCGTTTGTGCTGAAATCCTCGGCTACGAAACTCCAATGCACAAATACGCTATTCAAATCACAGTTGCTGACGTTCGCGACGGCGCATGTTCATCATCAACATTACTCGAAGCTGGTTCATGGGGTAAAGTAAGTCACCAACTCCAACAAATGGTTTACGCAGAAGGTACAACAGTTATTCCTTTGATTGCTTCTTATGTTTACCACAACGGCCCATGGCAAGAAAGAGAATATAAAAACTGGCAAAAGATTTACCAAAAATAAGACTATAAGTCTATAAGGCAATAAGTCTATGAGGCAATAAGAAGGAGTGCTACTTTAAAGTGGTGCTCCTTTTTTTTTGAAAAGGAGGCGGGTGTTGGAAACGGATTTTGCAGATGGATGATGGATTCATAACTCCTAATTCTTAATTGAAAAAAAACTTTAGTCTTTGTCCTTTGGTCTTTAGCCATTTTTCTTATCTTTGTAAAAATTAAAAACTCGTTATTATGTTAATCATTAATATAAAAGAATTAGTCGGTATTGTGGAAGACGGTAGTCTTATGAAAGCCGGCGCTGCAATGTCGGAAGTCAACCGCATTGAAAATGCGTTTTTATATATAAGAGGTAAGAAGATTGCCGATTATGGCAAGATGGATTCTCCGGAATATCAGCAATATCTTCAGAAAGAAAGAAAAGTCGTTGATGCAAAAGGCGGAATCGTCATGCCAACATTCTGCGACTCTCACACTCATATCGTTTATGCCAACTCACGTGAGATGGAGTTCGTAGATAAGATTAAAGGCTTGAGTTATGAAGAAATTGCTAAAAGGGGAGGAGGAATCCTCAATTCTGCAAAAGCTACAGCTAATGCTACAGAAGACGAGCTCTATGAGTCAGCGATGAAGCGTCTCAATGAGATTATGCGCATGGGAACCGGCGCTGTCGAGATTAAGAGCGGCTACGGCCTCACAGTCGATAGCGAACTGAAGATGTTGCGTGTCATCAAAAGACTGAAAGAAAACTCGCCGCTTACAATAAAAGCCAACTTCCTCGGCGCTCATGGCATTCCAATGGAATACAGAGGCCGTCAGGAAGAATATGTCGATTTGGTCATCAATGAGATGATGCCTTTGGTCGCTACAGAAAACCTCGCTGACTTCGTCGATGTTTTCTGCGACAAAGGATTCTTCACCGTTGAAGATACAGAACGCGTTTTGATGGCTGGCATCAAATACGGCATGCGTCCAAAGATTCACGCCAATGAAATGGCAATCTCTGGAGGCGTTCAGGTAGGCGTTAAATACGGAGCTATCTCTGTTGATCATCTTGAACAAATGGGTAATGAGGAAATAGAAGCTCTCAAAGGCTCTGAGACAATGCCAACAGTATTGCCAGGATGCGCCTTCTTCTTGAATCTTCCATTGTCTCCGGTGCGTGATATGATTAACGCTGGTCTTCCAGTAGCGATGGCTTCTGACTTCAATCCTGGAACATCTCCTTCAGGCAATATGCAGTTTATCATGTCGGCAGCTTGCATAAGATATAAGATGACACCGGAAGAAGCATTCAACGCAACCACATTGAACACTGCGTACGCAATGGACGTAAGTCATGAACTCGGTTCAATTACCAAAGGTAAATTGGCGAACGTAATAATCACACAACCAATGAACGGCCTTGAATTTATGCCATATTATTATGGAGCGAATAAAGTAGAGAAGGTCGTTATTCAAGGAAAACTTGTATAAAGTCAACAAGACTACAAGACCACAAGACAACAAGTTCATACCACTCTTGTAGTCTTGTGGTCTTGTTGTCTTATAGCCTTAAAAAAATAATTCCTAATTCCTAATTTTCTTATATTTGCATGCGAAAAAATAGTGCCGATTCTGCACTGATTTTCATTATGTTTTGAAATAAATAATTATAAAAAAATATACAAAATGAAACAAATTATCGAATGTGTTCCTAATATCAGCGAAGGTCGCGATATGAACATCATCAATCAGGTTACAGCTGAGATTGAGAAGGTTGAAGGCGTTAAGTTATTAGACGTCGATCCAGGAGCAACAACAAACAGAACTGTTATCACTTTCGTAGGCGAGCCTAAGAACGTTTGTGAAGCAGCATTCCGCGTTGTTAAAAAAGCAGCCGAACTCATCGATATGCGTAACCACCACGGTGATCACCCACGCTTTGGTGCTACTGACGTTTGTCCTTTAGTGCCAGTTGCAGGTATCACAATGGAAGAAGTAGTTGAATATGCACGTCAACTCGGTGAAAGAATCGGTAATGAATTGGAAATTCCAGTCTTCTGCTATGAAAACGCAGCTTTCTGCCCAGAAAGACGTAACCTCGCTGTTTGCCGCGCTGGCGAATACGAAGCATTGGCTGAAAGATTCTCATCAGGTTGCACAGCTGACTTCGGTCCTAAAGTGTTCAATGAAAGAGTCGCTACAACAGGTGCGACTGCAGTTGGCGCTCGTGACTTCTTGGTCGCTATCAACTACAACTTGAACACAACATCAACACGTCGTGCTAATGCCATCGCTTTCGACGTTAGAGAAAAAGGCCGTCCA
>JAGBVS010000088.1 GCA_017630195.1 Bacteroidales bacterium
AATGGCGAAAGTGGAAAATCCATTGACGCAGATTGTCAATAGTATAATTGGATTCTTGCGGACTGGCATTTATGAAGATACTACCGGAATTGCGTTTAAGAATAGTTCGCCGATTTAAATCTCTGAAATTCAGAATCACAGAAAAATTTTAATACATTATTCTGACTCCAAATATTTCTTTCTGTTTCTCTCTAATTTTCTCTTGAGTCGTTCCTTTTTGTTGAAACGGTCGAATGTCTTTTTAATAGGATTATATAATATAAAAGGAAATGCTCTTACTTTAGGAAGGTCTTTGGTCTTGTGGTAGTAATAATTCTGTATGTTGACATCAATGTCATCTTCATATAAAACTTGAGTGGGTAATACAATTGGGATTTTGCTGATGATTTCCTCTACTGTGTGGTTGTCCAAATAAGGAAAGATGTCAATCTCTTGAAGCATGACGGTGTCTTTTTCCATAATGATGTTGAAGTTATTAACGTCAACACTATCGTAATAAATAGGAATCAATTTTGTTACGAAACCAACGCTGCTAATTCTTAAAGTGTCGATTTTTTTCACGAGCATGGCGAATTTGCCATTTGTGTCGGATGTCGTTCCGTAATATGAGATTTCGCTTAAAATATGAGCATCAGGAATAGGAGAGAGGCTGTCGGCAGAAACGATGCTTCCTTTTATCGGGAAATATTTGTTCTGTGCTTTCAATGAAAGACAGCTTAAAAAGATTATTCCGATTATGACAAGATGTTTCATTTTTTTAAGACAACAAGACTACTTTTTTAAGACAACAAGACTACAAGACAACAAGACTACAAGTTTTTGGGGGAAACGTTGAAGGAAGGTTTTTATTGTTTCTAAAACTAAGAAATTTAGAATCTCAGAAGAAAGATACGTGCAGATACTCGAGATACGTGGAGGATTGTAGTGATGAAGTAATGTAGTAATGTAGTAATGTAGTAATGTAGTGATGAAGTGGAAAGATACGTGCAGATACTCGAGATACGTGGAGCTTTTACGGATTCGTGGAAATAAAAAAAGGTGCCTGAGCTTGTCGAAGGCACCTTTAGTTCAAAGGCCAAAAGCCAAAAGCCAAAAGCCATAGTCTTTATTTAATCTTCTCTGGTTTAATCTTGCTAAATCTCATGGCTTTCGTCATGATTTTAGGAAGTGGCTTGTAGTCGTCTTTGTTTCCTAAGTTGAGGTAAATGCCGAATTTCTTCATGACAGGGACCTTGAATGTCTCGACGAATTCTATCAAAGTGCCGTTAGGGTCTTCAACGTAAGTGAAGTGTCCGTTGGCATCGCCCATGTCGAAGTCGCGGCCGCCGTCGCAGACGAAAGGATGTCCCAATGCCTCAGCAGCTTCCTTGATACATTCCATGTTACGGACATCAAAACATAAGTGTATGTAGCCTGGGTCGCCCCAATATCTGTTTTCTAACGTTCCAGTACGGACGTGGTTTGCCGCGTCCCTACATTGGATTAATTCAATATGAGAATCTCCCATCATATCTGAGAGCGGACCTTGAATTGGTTTCGAGCGTTTCAACATAACGCGACGGAACTCGTCATTGCCACCGTTGATGTTTTTTAACTCATCGAAAGTGCCAGTGACATCGCCGACAATAGTGTCGTAATCTAATAACTTTCCGTAGAATTCAATAGATTTCTCCATATCCTTAACGCCGATAACAACACCGTTTACGCCGCCATTGCTAAGGTTTTTGTCATCGATGAATGCGTAGTCGTTTTGTTCCACTTCAAAGATATTGTTCCAAGGGTCTTTGAAATAAAAATGTTTGAAACCGAAAGGAGAGACGCAGACCTCGCTGAGCATTGTAGCTCCGTTGTTTTTAAGGTTGGCGTAAGCTTTCTCCACTTCTTTAGCTTTAATCTTGCAGATGTCGATGCCGTAGTCGCCGAGTAGGAGAGGGCGTTCCGGATATTTTACTTTTCTGCCTTTAGGCTGCCACACCTCGAATCCGCCGCCACCGCGAGGGTTGAATGCCAAGACAGCGCGTCGTGGCTGTGGCTTGCCTCCTGTGTATGGAAGCATTCTCTCAGCAACGCCTTCGTCGTCGAAAATTTTCATCTCGAAGCCCATAACTTTGTTATACCATTTCCATGGTTCTAATAATTCTTCAACGCCGACGCCGACTTGTTGAATGCCGCATATAACTTTTTCTTTCATTGTTTTAAAATTAAGTTGGTGAAATATGTTTTGAAAGTATGTAATAAAGACTTGGAAGATACCGATTGATGTGAGCCATCAATAATTCGTATTTTCCAATGAGTTTTCTGTGTTTCTTTTTCTTGATAGCCTTGACGGCGACCTTCGCTGCTTTGTCAACGTCGAGGCCATTAGCTTGACCAGGGTCCATTTTATCGTAACGTTGTCCGTCGCCAAGAAGCGCGCTCTTGCTGATGTCGGTGTTGATTCTTCCTGGAATGAGGAAGGTGACGCTTACGTTGTCGTATTCTAAATCCATTGATTCGAAGAAACCGAAGAGCGCGTGTTTTGATGAGCAGTACGATGTTCTTAATGGGAAACCGAACAATCCTGCGAGCGATGTAGTGACCGAAATGCTGGTGTGTTTAGATTTAAGAATCTCGTCTTTGAATTTTTTGATGAGATAGACCGCACTCCAATAATTGATTTGCATTATTTTTTTGTCGGTTTCGAAGTCTGTTTCAAATGCTTTTGCTCTTTGCGAGATGCCTGCGTTTAAAACAAAAAGGTCGATATTAGTGTTATACGATTTTACGAATTGAACAAAATCGTCTATGCTTGAATATTCTTCGAAGTTACATTCTTTGGTAAAGACTTTAACGCCAGAAGCCTCACACGATTTCTTAGTTTCTTCTAATCGGTTTTTGTTGACACCCGTCAGGAATAAGTTACAGCCTTCTTTCGAAAGTTGTTTGGCTATCGCAGCTCCGATTCCGGAACTGGCTCCTGTTACGAGTGCGTATTTGTCTTTGAAATTTATCATTATTATATATGTTGTCGAATCTCGTAGAGATACACGGACATGTGTCTTTTTACGAGAGGTTCCATTTTTACGGACGCAAAAATATAACAATTTTTAAAAATATCTGAAAAAATGATAAAATATTTTATTAAATCAATTTGGTAAAGTAAATATATTTACTATTTTTGCACAGCTGAAAAAATAAATCTAATTTAATAAGAATAAAATGGAAATTTTTGAAAGAATAGCAAAGGACTCAGGCGGTCCTATTGGTCAATACAGAGACCGTGCACACGGTTATTTCGTTTTCCCAAGATTAGAAGGTGAGTTGGGACCTCACATGCGTTTCAACGGCGTTGACGTCTTGAACTGGAGTTTGAACAACTACTTAGGTTTGGCTAACCATCCAGAAATCAGAAAAGTTGACGCAGAAGCTGCTGCAAAATGGGGTATGGCTTATCCAATGGGCGCTCGTATGATGAGCGGCAACACTCGCCTTCACGAACGTCTTGAACAAGAACTCGCTGACTTCGAAAGAAAAGAAGCAGCCTACGAATTTAACTTCGGCTATCAAGGCATCGTCTCTACAATCGACGCTTTGACAACACGCCACGACGTCATCGTCTTCGACTCTGAAGCTCACGCTTGTCTCATCGACGGTAAACGTCTCCACCTCGGACAATC
>JAGBVS010000089.1 GCA_017630195.1 Bacteroidales bacterium
AGTATCTTCGCCTTCTACTTTATAACGGAGGTAGAAAAGTTTGCTATGTTCTTCTTTATAGATAACCTCTTCATCGCTGAGAGCTGTGAGAGCTGCAGGGTCCCAGTTGACCATACGGACTCCGCGGTAGATGAGACCTTTATTATATAAGTCGCAGAAGACGTGGATGACGCTCTTGCTGCGTGTTTCGTCCATTGTGAAGGAAGTGCGTTCCCAGTCGCAGGAAGCGCCGAGGCGACGGAGCTGTTTCAAGATGATACCGCCATGTTCGTGAGTCCAGTCCCAAGCATGTTTGAGGAACTCTTCGCGAGTGAGGTCAGTTTTCTTGATGCCTTGTTGTGCGAGTTTGTTAACCACTTTAGCTTCAGTAGCGATAGAAGCGTGGTCGGTGCCAGGAACCCAGCAAGCGTTTTTGCCTTGCATACGAGCGCGGCGGATGAGAACGTCTTGTATTGTGTTGTTCAACATGTGACCCATGTGAAGCACGCCAGTCACATTTGGTGGAGGAATGACGATAGTATAAGGTTCGCGTTCGTCTGGTGTAGAATGAAAATAATTCTTATCTAACCAATGCTGATACCATTTGCCTTCGGTATCTTGTGGGCTGTATTTACTGCTGATTTCCATTTATATCTTGTTTTTTTATGAATAAAATCTTTAGAACTTGCAAAGATAATAAAAAGACTAAAGGCCAAAGGCTAAAGACTAAAGTTTTTTTAATTCATAATGCATAATTGGAGGGCAGAGTTACTTAAACTATAAACTCTTTTATTACGTTTTGTAAATTTCTATAATTACAGAAGGAATCATATTGTTGAATGAAATCTTGATTTCCATCGTATAATAGTGTTGTTGAAGCAATGCGTTCTTTTAATAAGTTTTGCAAATAATGCATACCTTCAAAAAAATCAGGTCTATATGTCTTTGAAGATTTTATCTCGTATGCATTAATTCTTCCGTCTGATTTCACTTGCAACAAATCAACTTCTCGTTGTCCTTTATCTCTATAGAAAAACAGGTCAGCTCGCTCTGATTTATTGTAAAAATATTTTTGAAAATCATTAATAATCATATTTTCAAACAAATTACCTCATTGAGGATGTAGCGACAATTGTTCTTCTGAACGAATACCCATCAGCCATGCTGCCAGACCTGTATCATAAAAATAAAGCTTTGGAGTTTTTGTCAAACGTTTACCTATATTAGCATGATGTAGTCTTGCCCGACTGACGAGGTCCTGTAAGAGTCAACACAGAAAAATAATCAAAAGCACTCTGAATTGAAGACAACAATTCTCTATTTATCAAATGGTTATTCATATATCGGACAAATTTAAAGTTGTATTTTAATTTTGCAAAGATAATAAAAAGACTAAAGGCTAAGGGCTAAAGGCTAAAGTTTTTTTTAATGCATAATTCATAATTCATAATGCATAATTGAAGAATGATGAAAGGCATCTTTAAAAACAAAAATCTTAAATATATGTATTTATATATCAATCATTTACCCCCCCCGAAAAAATATAAAAAATATTTCTTTTATAAGAAAATAACACCTATATTTGCAGGCATAATACATCAAAAATTAACCTAAAAAATTAAGCCTATGAAAAAGTCAATCACTTTATTAGCATTGATGTTGATTGCAATGTTATCATTTGCCCAAACATCAAACGAACCTATTAAAATAAAAAAGAAACACGGCAAGATCGTTAATGTTGATACCCAAGAAAAGTTATCGAAAGAAGATTTAAAATCAATACTTGATGAAGAATCATACGATTATTACATCAAAGGCAGGAAGCAACGTAACATATCAAATCACTTCTGGGCTAATTCAGCAGCATGTGCAGCATGTTCTGCTATATTTTTCACCCAGGCCAACGTATTAGCAAACGACTGCATCAACAATCACAATCATTCTGACGAATGGGAAGGCGGCGCATTTTGCAATAATGGGAATTTAGCGTTTTGGTTAATAGGAGGATTTTTTGCAGCAGGAGCTGTCATCGATGCCATTCCAGCTACAATACTTACGATAAGCAGCAATAGCAAGATCAACAAAGCCGTTGACGGATACAATCAAAAGACATCTGACGTCACATTAGGTTTTGGTGCGACAGACAACGGCATTGGACTGACGCTGAAGTTTTAAGTAGAACGACAACAAATTACAATAATACGATAAAGGTTGGATTATTTCCGACCTTTTTCTTTTATTTAACTTCAGCATAATAAAATACCATTTTGAAATTCAATTTTTTTTCTTATCTTTGCCAACCTTAAAAACTCTAAAATTTTAGGATACTAGAATTTTAAAGTTCTGTTGAAAACGAAACAAATTTATTTATTAATTAAAAAAGTTAAAGTTATGTTAAAAGGACACCCAAAGGGTTTGTTAGCTGCTGCTCTCAGTAACATGGGAGAAAGATTCGGCTACTACATCATGAACGCGGTTCTCGTATTGTTCCTCTGTTCAAAATTCGGTTTGAATGAAGCAGTTA
>JAGBVS010000090.1 GCA_017630195.1 Bacteroidales bacterium
GCAGAATCAAGAGACATAAGGTGAGTGTTGCCGAAAAGGTCTTGATAAAGAATATCCCTGAACAGAATGTCGAGTTTTTTATCAATCTTCTTTATTGAAATCGTGTCTTGTTCAAAGCCAAGATGCAAGAGATTAGATTCTTTGCCGTCTGTAGTCACTGCCATTATTCCTTTTTCATCAACGGAATAATCTAGCACCCAAACTTCCTTATTTTTATATGCGAGTTGAGGTGCGTTTTCAACGATGGTCACTTCGGGAAGCACATGTGATTTTGCCTCCATTTTCACTATCATTTTGAAGTTGTTGAACTCTTCCTCATACATATCTTCATATTCAGAAATCTTGATGATTTTGTGTTCAAAGCTAAGATGAGAGAAAATTATTGCATCGCCGAAACGAGATGTAATCCAGGTAATACCCTCATGATTCGTAATACCGATGAGCTTGTTTTTAGAGTTATAAATAGCCACGTCTTTCAAGACATTGCCTTGATTATCAGAAACGATAACCTCAATATTGACAAGAGATTCGTTCTTCTGTGCGAAAAGTGTCATTCCGCAGAGGATAAGCGTGATTGTGAGTAGTAGTTTTTTCATGGTTTTATTTTTTTGTTGTGAGCTATGAGCTATGAGCTGTGAGCTTTTTTCGAATTGCTCGAGGCTCATGTCTCGTAGCTTACTCAATCAGAATTAAATTCGTTTAATAATTTGTTATCGTATTTATACAATATCGTCAACTGTTCGATCGCCATTTTATTCAAGTAGAGAGCTCTTTCAGATTGAAATTTGCCTGTTTTTATCAATTCAGAATTCATGCTTTCCAAATTGATTAGCACTATCAATTGTTCTATAGAAGCGTAATCTCTGATGTTGCCTTTTAAATCCGGATTTTCATCCTTCCACATTTTTGCGGTTTTACCGAACAATGCCACATTGAGAACATCTGCTTCATTAGCATATACAAAAGAAGCTACTTTAGTTTCGACATTTTCGGGAATTAAATAACTTTTAACTGTGTCAGTATGAATGTGATAATTGATTTTTGCTAATTCTCTATTCAAGTTCCATGTTATAGATTTATATTGACTTTCTTCCGATTTAAGTCGCTGATAATCTTTAATTATGTATAATTTAAACTCTGGCGATATCCAAGATGCAAATTCAAAAGCAATATCTTTATGAGCAAAAGTAGATGCATAACGTCCTTGCTTTGTCGTTATCCCTATTGCTGCTGTCACTTCAATCCAGCGTTTTGGTGTCAATACAAAACTATTCAATCCGGATTCTTTTTCAATTGCCTCGAATTCGAGGTAATTAAACTGTGTGTTATGCAGACTTTCCCATAGCCCTAGAAATCTTACCGTATTTCTGTTCCTCATCCAGTTTTGTATAACATAACCTGGATTCTCTTTTGTCTTATATTTAGCGATATCCGTTAATGAAATGTAATCACCCGATTGCTGACTTTGCAATTCAATCTTATAACCTACAGCTTCTAATTTTTTTGTTTTCATAAATTACTAGTTTTTCTTCCACAAATTTACATTCTCAAAATCTCTTTGTCAAGAGAAAAAAGCATAAAAGATTTTAACGTTTTTTGTTAATAGTCAACAGACTTTGGGTATGCTTTTTTCTCGCAGAGACGCAAAGGAACGCAGAGTTCATTATTCATTTTTCATTCTTGAGACGTGTCAACAATCTATTTTTTATTTATGGGGATTGTTGACGCATCTCTACAATTATTCATTCAATAGCAACCTCGTATAATCTCTTATTTCCTGAATTATCATCGGCGAACAAGAAATAAGCCTTACCACCGTGAATTCTCAGATTCTCGATGAAAGGGAATCCGCCAAAGACAGAAACGGTTTCTGCCGTTCCTTTTTCAACATTAATTTTCTTTATAGTCGTGATTCCGTCTTCCATGAATGTGGTATAGAACGTAGAAGTCGCTTCATCAAGAATGACTTTCTTATTCCATTTCTGAATCACTTTCATCTTGCCGCTCCAATGTTTATATTTATGGAATCCCAAAGGATTCTCTGCAATCTGCTCTCCAAGATGATTATATATTATAGACTTATCTTCACTGAATGAGAATAATACTAAAGTAGTATCAGTCTTGAATATCGGATTATAAATCGGACGTTGGAACATATTGCCAGCTTTGTCGAATCCGCCGAACTTACTCATATTAATCGCCAGTTCTCTTCCCTCTTTATCGACGATATGATGTAAGAGATTCTGTTTTTTACTGCCGTCGGTCTTATAGAAATAATAATAAAGTTCTGTGTTATAAAAGAAATATTGTCCTGTTACGACGATGCTATCGGTAGCACAGGCCACATTAGAGAAAGACTTTAGAAAATTTTCGAGTGATGAATGATATAGCAGTCTCATCTCAAGAAACTTATCGTCCATCATCAGATGACCGACCTGCCATACTTCTTTGTTGGAGACAAGATGTATCTCGCCATATACATCTTTAAAAAGATTATAAAACTTATTGGAAATCCTAATTTCCTTTAAGGTGTCGCAATTGAAATTAAGATGGAGCAATGCTGCGTTACGTCTTCTCTTTGCGATGATATAGATTCCTTTATCGTTAATCTCATAATCTTCAATGCTTATCACCTTGTTATCGTAAGCCACACGAGGGATATTACCTACAATTTCAACTTCTGGCAAAATCGTTGAAAAGATATCCATCTTTATGACGAGCGTATTTATATAATCCTGTTTGTTGATGACATGACTTACATTCTCGTAAGCGAGATGACTAGCAAATATAGAATCTCCTTCTTTTGAAGAAAACAATGAGAATCGTCCTTGATTATCACTCACAGCCAACAATGTAGAATCTATGGAATAAATGCCGACATTTTCAAGAACCTTATTTCTGTCGTCGAGACAAACACCTTTAATCACAGAATAATCGCTCTGCGCGAAAGACATCATTCCGCAGAAGATAAGCGTGATTGTGAGTAGTAGTTTTTTCATGGTTTTATTTTTTTGCTGTGAGCTTTGAACGGTGCCTGAGCCTGTCGAAGGCATCTTGTTTGTCACTTCGACAAGCTCAGTGACCGATATTTTTCTCTCGCAGAGACGCAGAGGAAAATTTTCATTCTTGAGACGTGTCAATGTGTGTTTATTTTTATGGTTACATTGACGCGTCTCTACGACATTCCTAATCAATTACAATCCTTTCAACATAAGAAACCCATACTCCGGCAGAGTCTCTTTTCTTTGTGACAGCATAAAGATTTCCTTTATGAATGATTATCTTTTCTGTCATCCATTGGTTTGCATTTGCCACTGCACTTGTCTTTCCTGTGTTGACATCAATCTCGTTTACCGCAGAACCAAATATCGTATAGAATTTTCCTAAAGCCTTATCCTTATATATCTTATGTTGCCAGAAATCTTCTTCAATTGGATAAGTAATTTCACATTCATGAAGCAGACTCATCTCTTCATCGTAAGTTAGAATCTTGCCGCTTAAATGATCGAAATAATACAAAGTATCATCAATTACATCAAGATGATTGTCTTTGGTATGAAACCATGCAACTTTCACAAACACAGCCCATTCTTCTGGTGTTGGAAACGCACCCGCAAATAATTCTGGCAATTGCTCAAGATATTCTTTATGCCATTGTTTTTCTTCTCCAATATTACGATAAGATTTCGTATCGTCGCAGACAAACATCATCTCCTTTTCTTTAGATTCTTTTCCAATCCTGAAGAATTCAGAATAATATCCGTCAATCTTCAACTTATTGAAATAAATATATTTGTCAGTAAAGAAAATAATATCTTTCAACACCTTATTATAACGTTCTTTCTCCGCTGGGAACATAAGTTCGTATGAAGAATTCATTTTCACCACTTGATAAACAGAATCAGTCCCTATTAGCTGACAACTTTCAGTGCAATCGACAATGATTTCTTCCGGTTTTATATGATTAGGAATACTAATTGTATCAATTGGATCGAGCCATAAATCTTGAACTAAAATCCAGCATTCTTTTATGCTGTTACCTTTTCTTTGAAGAACGAAAACCTTATCGTCAAAAATCTCAAAGTCGAACATCACATAATTAGGTTCGCTTTTCATTGTTATCTTGTCTGCATTTATGCCTACTGCGTCAAGCATATACGTTGTTTTTTTCATTTTGAAGTTAAGATTTATCGTATCGCGATTAGGAACCACGCTTACCAGAGTATCTTCATAACCGATACAGGAGAACAACAGTCCGACTTTATTTTCCATCTTAGGCAACATCATTATGAAATAGCCTTTATCGTCGGAACTCACGCCGAAGCTGGTATTGATAATAGTAATGTTTACATTCTTCTCTGCCACATTACCTTTAATGACAGAATAATCGCTTTGTGCGAAAGATGTCATTCCGCAGAGAATAAGCGTGATTGTAAGTAGTAGTTTTTTCATGGTTTTATTTTTTTTGCTGTGAGCTATGAGCTATGAGCTTTTTTCGAATTGCTCGAGGCTCATGGCTCGTAGCTCAATGCTTATAATTCAATTCTTTCAATATACGATTTAAACTCTTTCAAGGTGTTACTATTCTTCGTTACCGAATATAGTGTTCCTTTGTAGATGATTATCTTTTCTGTAAGCCACTGGTTTGCATTTGCCACTGCACTTGTCTTTCCTGTCTTGACATCAATCTCGTTTACAATAGAGCCGAATATGGTGTAGAATCTTCCGAAGGCTTTATCTTTATAAATCTTATGCTGCCAGAAATCCTCCTTAGTTGGATAAGTAATTTCACATTCGTTGAGAATGTTCATACCTTCATCGTATATCAGAATCTTACTGTTAAAATGATCAAAATAATATAATTTGTCATCAATCACATCTAGATGATTATCTTTGGTATGAAGCCATGCTGCCTTGACAAATACCTCCCATTGTTCAGCAGTCGGACCATGTTCGATTTCATCAACAACAAGACGATTTTTTCTATACCACTCTCTTTCATCAATAACATTTCTGTATGTTTTCACATCATTGCAGACAAACAACATCTCCATATTTTTTGATTTCTTTCCAATCCTGAAGAATTCAGAATAATATCCGTCAATCTTCAACTTATTGAAATAAATATATTTATCAGTAAAGAAAATAATATTATTCAATACCTTGTTATAGCGTTCCTTTTCAGTAGGAAACATCAGTTTGTATGAATCATCTGTTCTCACAATCTGATAAACAGAATCTTTCCCTATCAGCTGGCAACTTTCCGTGCAATCGACAATGATTTCTTCCGGTTTTATATGATTAGGAATACTAATTGTATCAATTGGATCGAGCCATAAATCTTGAACTAAAATCCTGCATTCTTTTATGCTGTTACCTTTTCTTTGAAGAACGAAA
>JAGBVS010000091.1 GCA_017630195.1 Bacteroidales bacterium
CCTGACTTCACCGTATTTCTCTAATGCCTTCATATCGACATTTTTCTTGTTGCCGGCAATCATGATGACGATTGGTCTGTTCTGTACCTTGTCTTGATAGAATTTCTCAATATCGTCGTATGATGTCTCCTTGATGATATTTGTTGTCTCGATTCTTGGGTCGTGGTCGTAACCTTCTTCAATCCATGTCATTACTGCCGATGGCATTCTGCGTGGAGGAATATAGTCGGCTGCTCTCGACATAATGAGAGCTTCTTTTGAAGTGTCGAATTTCTCCATCTTCTCCGGCATATTGACGAGAAGTTCTATGAATGCATCAACACCTTCATTAGTTTTGTCGCTCTGTGTTCCAAGATATGCATATTGATAACCTGGATATCTGTCTTTGTAATCGTATGAATAATAAGAATAAGCAGTGTATCCTAATGAACGTAACTCTCTGATTTCCTGAAATACTATAGAATACATATCGGTGCCGAAATATTTGTTGAAGACACTCGACAATGCTTTCTCTTCTTTGTTCAACTTCTCGCCTTGTACATATATCGAAATGTTGCTTTGTCTAAATTTCTTGTTATGAGCGAAATAAACAATGTTCTCATTTTGTTCTTGTGGAACGTTCACCTTACGTTCAGCTTTGACAGCATCGTTCTTGATGATATTGTGTGAGTTCAACATAGCGATTACATCTTTAGTATCGACATTGCCATTGAACGAGATGTCGCCTCCATAATTGAATATTTCTTTAAATTCATTAAGGATGACATCGCCGTCACGTTTTGCCCATTTTTCAATATCCATCTTATTGAGATAGCTTGACTTTTCACCATAAAGAACGTAACTGTACAATGCGCTATTCCATGTGTCTGGTGAGTCTTTGACGGTTTTCTTGTTCATCTTGTCATTATCAATCATGATGGCGAGTTTGCTAGCATCATATTTTGCATTATAAATCTTATCTTCGCATATTGCCAATATTTCATCGAGATTTTCATCAAAACCAGATATTACCAAAGTGCTGCTGCCATTGTTGACATTCAAATACATATAGGCTCCTATCTTTTGAAGTTCGAGTTCTATCTCTTCAAAAGTCTTTGATTCAGTTCCGAGTAAAGACCATAAGTCGCTTGCTCTTGGAAGTTCAGGGTTGTCGATAGATCCGTGATTGTAGGTTATAGTAAGATTGAAAATATTGTTATATGGATTTTTTGATGAATACATTGTGAAAGCGTCGTTAGCTTTTTCAATGATGACATCTTTTCCAAATTCAACGATTTGTGGTTTCACCTCTTCCACTTCTTGAGCTTCAATCTGTTTTGCGAACTCAGATTTAAGTTCTGTATTCTTCACTTCAACAGCTTTCCAGTTTGGTTTCTCAACTTTATCTTTTTCAGGGAATCCCATCTTAGATCTTAAAATTGTACGATTATCTGTGAAATATTTATTTGTCACAGCAATGACATCTTCTTTTGTGATGTTCTTAATTTTTTCTGTCTCTTCGATATAATCGTCGAATGTCATGCCTCTTCCTTCCAAATCCATGAAGATACCTGACAAGTTGTCGATGCCTTCTAAGCTACGAAGTCTGTCTTGCAAGATAGTAGTCTTGGCTGCTTCGAGCAAATCATCGCTGAAGTTACCCGCTTTGATTTGATTGACAGCGTCAAAGATAATAGCTTCAGCTTCGTCGTGTGACTGTCCGAGGATTTTTGGAACATACAAGAAAATATTTGCGCCATAATCTTCCAATGACAAAGGCATCATAATACCCAACATAATATCGTTGTTAACCATAGATTTGTCGATGAGACCTGTAGCGCCGTTAGTCAATAAGTAAGATAAGATATTAAGGGCGAGGTTGTCTTCGTGAGAGTTTTCGATACCTTTATATATTATTGCGCCCATTTTTATAGGAGTGAGTTTCACTTCTTTGACTACTTCTTTATCGAAAGCAGGAAGCTCGAATTCTGGGAACTCAGGAAGTTCTCTCTTTTCCCATACAGAGAATTTCTCTTCAATAAGAGGCTTGAGGTCTTCTGTCACGAAATCGCCGACCATGATGAGAGTCATATTGTTAGCTACGTAATAAGTGTTGAAGAACTCGCGCATCTTAGATGTCTGAGGATTTTTAAGATGTTCGGTGAGACCTATCACAGGGCGTCCGTAAGGATGTTCACCGAAGCATTCTTTGAACATCAATTCTGCGAAGGCTGCTGTAGGTTCGTCGTTGTACATATTCTTTTCTTCATAAACGGTTTCGAGTTCGCTTTGGAAGAGACGGAATACCGGATTGCGGAAACGTTCCACATAAACATCCATCCATTTCTCAACCTGATTGGAAGGGAAACTGTTGAAATAGACAGTCATGTCGTAAGAA
>JAGBVS010000092.1 GCA_017630195.1 Bacteroidales bacterium
GAAGGTATCGGTCTCTTCCGTATCGAACACATGTTCTATGGTGAAAACAGTGAAACTCCACTCGCTAAATTACGTAACATGATTCTCGCTGACTCAACAGAAGAACGCGTTGCAGCTTTAGCAGAACTCGAACCATACATCCGCGAAACAGCTAAAGGTACTTTGAAAGTTATGGACGGCAAAGCTGTTACATTCCGTCTCATGGACCCTCCATTACACGAATTCGTACCTCATACAGAAGATAAACAAAGAGAACTCGCTGAAAGCCGCGGCATGGATCTCAAAGAATTACAAAAACGCATCGAAGCATTACACGAAGTTAACCCAATGATGGGCTTACGCGGTGTACGTCTTGGTATCGTTTATCCAGAAATCACAGAAACACAATTCCGCGCTTTATTCGAAGCAACAGCTCAATTGATGAAAGAAGGCAATGATCCACACTTAGAAATCATGGTTCCTCTCACAGTCAACGTTAAAGAGTTGAAACATCAAAAAGCTATCGCTGAAAGAGTTAAAGCTGAAATTGAAGCACAATACGGTTTAACAATCGATTACCTCTATGGTACAATGATTGAAATCCCACGCGCTACATTAGTTGCTGACCAAATCGCAGAAGTAGCTCAATTCTTCTCATTCGGTACAAACGACTTAACACAGATGACATTCGGTTTCTCACGTGACGACGTTAACGCTATCGTTGGCACATACTTAGAAGAAAAGATCATCCCAGCTGACCCATTCAACACATTAGATCAAGAAGGCGTTGGTCAATTAGTTAAGTTAGGCGTAGAACGTGGCCGTTCAACAAGAAACAACTTGAAATGCGGTGTTTGCGGTGAACACGGTGGCGACCCAGCATCAGTAGAATTCTTCTACAACGCAGGTCTCAACTACGTATCATGTTCTCCATTCCGCGTTCCTGTTGCTAGATTAGCTGCTGCTCAAGCTGCTATCAAAGCTGACAGAAAATAATTAGATTTTAAATAATCAAACATTACATATAGAGACGCAGTTTATATTGCGTCTCTATTTTTAAATACATAACTAATTATGAATGAAACCCCAATTTTACTTCTTACCGGCTATCTCGGAAGTGGAAAAACAACTTTAGTTAATAATATATTAACAAATAAAAAAGGTATAAAATTCGCTGTCATCGTCAATGATATTGGCGAAGTTAACATCGATGCTGAACTGATTCAAAAAGGTGGCGTCGTTGACCAAAAAGACGACAGCCTCGTTGCATTACAAAACGGATGTATCTGCTGCTCCCTACAATTTGATTTGGTTGAACAACTCAGCGACATCGTGAAGTCTGGAAAGTTCGACTATATCGTTATTGAAGCCAGCGGCATCTGTGAACCAGAACCTATCGCTCGTACCATCGCCTCTATTCCTAATATGGATGAGAAATACAGCCTTCACGGTCTCCCTAAATTAGATTGCATCGTGACTGTAGTTGATGCGTTGAGAATGAAAAGCGAATTTGAATGCGGCAATAAATTAGATAAAAATACTATTGAAGAGGAAGATATAGCTAACCTCGTAATTCAACAGATTGAATTCTGTAACATGGTGCTTCTCAACAAAGCCTCAGAAGTAAGCCGCGAAGATTTAAACAGAATCAAATCTATTATCAACAACTTGCAACCTGGCGTTGAGATAATAGAATGCGATTACACCAATATTGATTTAGAAAAAATCATCAACACCAATAAATTCGAATATTATAAAATAGCCGGTGCAGCTGGCTGGATTCGACATATTGAAGAGACTACAAGACTACAAGACTACAAGACTACAAGTCATGAACATGAACATGAACATGAACACGAACACGAACATCATCATCACCACGATGGAGAAGAGTGTCACGATGAGAATTGTCCTTGTCATCATCACCATCATCACGGACATAGTCACGGCGATGAATATGGCATAAGCACCTTTGTATATTACAGACGTCAGTCGTTCGACACTAATAAATTCGACAGATATGTGACTTCAAAATGGCCTGAAAATGTTATCAGGGCAAAGGGCATCTGTTATTTCAGCGACAATCCTGATATGACATATTTGTTTGAACAAGCCGGAGTTCAGAAGAAACTGACAGAAGCCGGACTTTGGTTTGCCACTGCTCCACAAGATGAGTTAGAAGAACTTATGCGCAACGACCCAAGCATCATGAACGATTGGGACGAGAAATACGGCGACAGAATGGCGAAGATTGTCTTCATCGGACAGCATTTAGATGAAGAACAAATCAGCAAGGATTTGGACGAATGCTTGGTAGAGATTTTTTAAATTGAAAACTGAAAGTTGAAAATTGAAAGTTAATTTTACATTTTCAACTTTCAATTTTCCATTTTCATTGATTTCCCAATGGAGCATCGTCGAAATTATGTTTCCATCGGCGGTGACTCCAGAGCCAGTAAGGCGGATTTGATTTTATCGTTTCTTCCAACAATTCAGTGTAACGTTGCATAATAGCGCCGTCAGCCATTTCAGAAGGTGACTCACAAATCACTTCCACTTCGATGCGATAATGTCCTAATTTTTCTTTTATCACCTTATAATATAAAACAGGCAAATCATATTTTCTTGCAAATCCCTCAGAGCCTCTGATGAAACCTGTCTTTTGATTCAAAAAGTCTGCCACATAACAACGTTTCGGGTTACTTGGATTTTGGTCAGCGAGAATCATATATGCTGCTGGAATATGATTCGTTTCATGATAAGCCATCACTTCTCGTACGTTATCATGAAAAACCACTTCTGTTCCATAACGTGTCCTTGCTCTGTTAATCAATTTTTCAAACACCTTATTTGTATTATGTGCGCCCACTCCTATTCCGTGATGTTTAAACTGCATATCTAAACTCAATACCATCCATTCCCAGTTGTTGTAATGACTCGACATCAGAACAACACTTTTCCCTTCTTCATAAAATTTATTAACGACTTCCGGATTTGAGCAATAATAACGACGCATTACATTTTTACGTGACATGGAAATCATCTTCAGCATCTCAACACCAAGCTGCGTCAAATGCCAATAAAATTTGTTTCTGATTCGTTTTTTGTCGTCAAAAGTCAACGACGGAAAAGAATTAGATAAATTTTTATCGATAATTTTCTTACGATATCCTAAAACAAAAGAAAGAATCAGATATAAAGGAAATGAAATAATGTACAGAAAAAACAGTGGAAGAACAGATAAAGGATAAAAAATAAGGTAAAAGGCTATTTTTGTCAGCATTTTCAAAAAATCAAAATTTCGGTGTAAAGTTACGACTATTTTTATAATATCAAAAGATTATTTACCGAAAAAAAACATCAAAAACGACTATTTTTTTAAGCTTTTAAATTGTTTTATATTGAAATATAATTCATACATTTGCGATATACAAAAACAAACTTATTATGATAGAACGAAACAAAATCAAGCAAGCGCTTATTTCTTACGGCATCACTGATGTGCAAGAAATAGCATATAACCCATCTTATGAAGAATTATTTAAAGACGAAATGAATCCTGAATTGACAGGATATGACAAAGGTTTCATGACAGAACTCGACGCTGTCAATGTAATGACCGGCATTTACACTGGTCGTTCACCTAAGGATAAATATTTCGTCATGGATGACATCAGTCGTGATACAGTATGGTGGACATCAGACCAATACAAGAACGACAACAAATCTATCACACCAGAAATTTGGAATAAATTAAAGGAAATTACACTTAAAGAGTTAAAAGGCAGGAAGAAACTTTATGTTATAGACGCTTATGCCGGAGCTAACGAAAACACACGTTTAAGGATTCGTTTCATTATGGAAGTGGCATGGCAGGCTCATTTTGTAAAGAATATGTTTATTCGTCCAACAGAGGAAGATTTGGCCGACTTCAGCGAACCTGACTTCATTGTCTATACAGCATCAAAAGGAAAAGTCGAGAATTACAAAGAGTTAGGTCTTAATTCAGAGACTGCAATAGCATTCAATTTAACAGAGAAAGCACAAATCATTTTAAACACATGGTACGGTGGCGAAATGAAAAAAGGCATATTCTCTATTATGAATTATCTGTTGCCATTGAAAGGCATCGCAGCGATGCACTGTTCTGCCAACACCAACGAAAAAGGAGAGACTGCTATATTCTTTGGTCTTTCTGGAACAGGAAAAACCACCTTATCTACAGACCCAAAGAGAGCTTTGATAGGTGACGACGAACATGGCTGGGATGACGACGGTGTCTTTAACTTTGAAGGCGGCTGCTATGCGAAAGTCATCGACCTCAAGAAAGAAAGCGAGCCAGACATTTACAATGCTATCAAGAGAAATGCATTGTTGGAAAACGTCACCGTTGATGAAAACGGCAAGATTGATTTCCACGACAAGAGTGTTACAGAAAACACACGCGTCTCCTACCCTATCAATCATATTGAAAATATTGTAAAGCCAATATCAAAAGCCCCTGACGCAAAGAAAGTCATTTTCTTGTCGGCTGATGCTTTCGGAGTATTGCCTCCTGTTTCTATATTGACACCGGAACAGATGAAATATTATTTCTTATCCGGTTTCACAGCCAAGTTAGCAGGAACAGAACTCGGCATTACTGAGCCAAAACCTACATTCTCAGCTTGTTTCGGAGAAGCATTCCTTTCATTACATCCAACGAAATATGCTGAAGAATTGGTCAAGAAAATGGAAAAAGCTGGCGCTACTGCATATTTGGTAAATACCGGATGGAATGGAACAGGCAAACGTATATCCATCAAAGACACACGCGCCATCATCGACGCCATATTAGATGGTTCTATAGAAAAAGCTGAGACTAAAAACATTCCATATTTCGATTTCAAAGTCCCTGTTGCATTACACGATGTAAATCCAGGTATTTTAGACCCTCGCGACACATACGCAACAGCTGAGGAATGGAACGAAAAGGCTAAAGAATTAGCTGAACTTTTCATCGAAAACTTCGAAAAGTTCACACACAATGAAGCAGGAAAAGCTTTAGTCACAGCTGGTCCTAAAATTTGAATTTCAGAAATTCAGGACCTATAAATCACTGATTTTGTAGTCTAAATAAAAAGTCGTTCGGTTTCGGACGACTTTTTTATATTACACTTGTCAAATATAAAAACTTCATCTAACTATACACTTTATCAGGGCGTTCCGGCTTTGCCGTCGGGCTTTCCGCTATATCTTTTCTCGCCTTCGCTTCCGCCTCCGTCTCCAAAAGGATGCCGCTCCAATCCCTAACGCATTGGTGATGAGCACCAAGCTGCGAGCTATGAGCATAGGATGCTGAGTTTGCCGAAGTGAATTTTCTTCTCGCAGAGACGCAAAGCAAAGCAGAGAATTACTTTGCTATACTTTACGTCTTTGTGAGAAAATTTCAATTTTAAACTAAAAAAAGAGCCGCCTTTTTCAAAGCAGCTCTTATATCTTATTGTCTTATAGTCTTATAGACTCATTGACTTAATTCAACATCACTGGCATCAAAAGCATCAATATATCTTCGTCTGGATTTTGATTATCGACAGGTAAGATAAGACCTGCTCTATTAGGTGCTGACATTTCCAACAATATTTCTTGTTGGTTAAGATTTCCTAACATTTCCTGGAAGAAACGTGAGTTGAAACCGATTTCCATATCGTTACCTTCATAGTTACATGAAAGTCTTTCTTTTGCTTCGTTGTAATAATCAAGGTCTTCTGCTGTCAAAACAAGTTCTTGTCCAGATATTTTAAAACGTATTTGATGAGTTGCCTTGCTTGAGAAGATAGCAACACGGCGAATTGCAGACAATAACAATTGACGGTCGATAGTCAATTTATTTGGATTTGATTGAGGAATTACTGCTTCATAGTTAGGGTATCTTCCATCGATGAGACGGCAGACCAATTTAAATCCAGCCATTGTAAATGAAGCATTAGTCTTGTTAAACTCGACTGTTACCATTTCGTCAGCTTTTCCTGACAAAGCATTTTTCAACTGATTGATAGGTTTTTTAGGAACTATAAACGAAGCCAACTCTTCAGCTTTTATATCCATTCTTCTGTAACGAACAAGTTTATGAGCGTCTGTTGCTACAAAATTAAGACCGTTGTTTGTCATTTCCATAAACACACCTGTCATAACAGGACGTATTTCGTCATTACCTGTTGCGAATATAGTCTTTTCAAATCCGCATACAAGTACGTCAGCTGGGATTTCCCATTTTGCAGCATTTTCCAATACCGGCACTTGTGGGAACTCATCACTTTTATGACCTGCCATTTTATAACGACCTTCACCTGTAGTGATTTCAATAGCCAATGTTGATTCATCAATATTGAAAGAAACAGGAATATCAGGGAAATTTTTCAAAATATCAATGAGCAAACGAGCCGGAATAGTTACCTCACCTGCACCTTCAACCAAGTCTGGCTGAATTGACACCATCATTGTTGTTTCCAAATCGGAAGCTGTTATTTTCAATTCATTTTCAGAAATATTAAACAAGAAATCGTCTAATATCGGCAATGTATTATTTGAGTTTATAACTCCACTAAGCGACTGTACAGCTTTTAATAATTTTAAACTTGAAAGTATAAATTTCATAATTCTTGTATTTATCAGTTTGTAAAATTACAAAAAATCGTATATATGAAACTCAGATTTCATAGATTTTTTTCAACTTTTTTTCTTTAAAAATTTGTTCTCCGTTCCGTTCATTAAACGCTTGATATTCTGACGATGAGTTATTGGAACGAAGACTGCAACGGCTATTGTCAACAATAACAAGAAAATATTGTCAGGCATCACGAAGAAATAAGTCACGACAGGCAATGTTATTGTTGCGATGATACTTGCGAGAGAAACATAGCCAAAGCTGAACAATACCACCATAAATATCGCCAATGCTATCAAAGCCGGGATTGGGATAAGGCCGAAGCCGACGCCTAATAATGTTGCGACACCTTTTCCGCCTCTGAAACCAGCGAAGACTGGGAATATATGTCCCAACACTACAGCAACGGCTGAGACTATCGGCATATATTCCGGCATTTCCATTGACGGGAAATATCCGAATATTATTTTTGTCAAAAAGACTGCCAACCAACCTTTTAAGGCATCAATAATAAATACAGGTATTCCAGCTTTATAACCTAATATTCTGATTGTATTTGTTGTTCCGGCATTTCCTGAGCCATGTTCTCTAACGTCGATGCCATAGAAAATCTTGCCAATCCACACCGAACTTGGGATTGAACCCAAGAGGTAAGCGACCAAGACTATTATTAATATAGGTAAGTACATATTATTTCATAAAGACAGCTGCTGTCCAATTATTTTTCGTTACATGATTAGAATATTTCAAACCGAGACGTTCCGCTTCTTTAGCAATGAGAACCAAGTCCTCTTCATAGAAACCGCTAAAGAAAATCTTGCCGCCATCAACCAAACATTTAACGTATTCTTTCATATCTCTGAGAAGAATATTTCTGTTGATATTAGCGAGTATTATATCGAATTGTCTGTCTTTTAAAGAGTTAGCATCACCAAGTTCAACGATGATGTCGTTTTCGTCATTAAGACGAATATTATCGAGAGCATTTCTGTAAGCCCATTCATCGTTGTCGATTGCCACTGTCGTTGCGGAGCCAAGTTTTTTAGCGAGGATAGCGAGCACGCCAGTGCCGGAACCCATATCGAGCAAGTTAAGTCCTGTGAAATCAGACTGCAACATAAGTTCGATAATCTGTGATGTAGTCTCGTGATGAGCTGTACCGAACGACATTTTTGGTTCTATGACGAGGTCATATTTATAAGAACCTTCCACCTTATGGAAAGGAGCTCTAATTCTACATAACTCGTTGATAATGACAGGCTCGTAAGAAGCCTCCCATGTAGCGTTCCAGTCTTGGTCTGGTATGAGTTCTTTTTTCAAGAGTTTTACATTAGCAAACTGTTCCATCTGCATAATGTCGTTGAGTTCGTTTTCATCGAGAGCTGGTTCTTGGCAATAAGCCTCAAATCCCTCATCAGTATCCATGAAACTGTCGAAGCCGATTTCTCCGAGCAGTTCCATGAACATATCTTTTAAGTTTTCGTTTTCAGGGTTAGTAAACGAACAAGCGTAATAATTCATAGTCAATTATTTTGAAGCCTGTACTGCGATACTTACGAAATCTTCTGCTTTAAGAGAAGCGCCGCCTATCAAGCCGCCGTCGATGTCTTCTTGAGCGAACAAGTCAGCAGCGTTTTTGGCGTTACAGCTTCCGCCGTAAAGAATACGCATCTGAGCAGCGATGTCTTCACCATATTTCTCAGCGATGAGAGTACGTATAAATTTATGAACTTCCTGAGCCTGAGCCGGAGTAGCAGTCTTTCCTGTACCGATAGCCCAAACTGGCTCATAAGCGATGACGATATTTTCCATATCAGCTACATCTAAATGGAAAAGACCTTCTTCTACTTGTTGTTTAATAACATCGAAGTGAGTGTTGTTTTCTCTTTCTTCGAGGACTTCGCCAACGCAATATATTGGAACTATCTGATATTGGAGAAGTTTTGTTATCTTAGCAGCGAGCACTGCGTTATCTTCGTTGAAATATTTTCTTCTTTCGCTATGACCAACAATGCAGAAGTTTGTTCCGAGAGAGTCGAGCATCTTGGCAGAGACTTCGCCTGTGTAAGCACCAGATTCATTCTCATTTACGTTTTGAGCGCCGACATAGAACATCTGAGTATCATCAGCCATGTCTGTCACCATTTCCAAATACAGATATGGTGGGCAAATAATTATATCGCAATCAGGTTGTTTATCTTCGCAGAGGTTAGCAATATTTTCGACAAGGTCTTGAGCTTCTTCAAAATCCAAATTCATCTTCCAGTTTCCTGCAACAATTTTTCTTCTCATATTCAATATTTTTTAGTAGTTATTTTTCTTTTTAACAATATTTGCAAATTTATGAAAAAATATCGGAAAATAATGAGATAATGAAACAAAAAAATTAAGGTATATAGTTTTACATCATAACATTTCACAAATAATTTTTAACTATATTTATTTCATTTCTTAATTTATTTTAACTCAATTATAATGAATTAGTTATTACATTTGCAAAGAGAACTGAATATCACAAAACACAAAATATTTTCTTCTCATCAATATCAATTATTGTAATAAATTTATTACCTTTGCAAAAATGAGAACCATTTACAGAAGTATGGAATTTGATTTGTTTTATAATTCATTATCGAATAAGATTCAAAATAAAATCGATTATGCTTTGAATATAATTTCAGAAATAAAAATCATCAATTCAAAACTGGCAAAAAAGTTAAAAAACACAAACTTGTACGAGTTAAGAATCTCTATAGAAAACGAATACAGAATTTTATTGTTTACCATAGATAATGAAAGTTTAATCGAATGTAATGAAATTATACTTTTGAATGGGTTCATTAAAAAGTCAACTAAAGATTATAAAAAGGAAATCCACAAAGCTCAACAAATACTAAATTCTTTGACATGAAAACAATTATTGACAACGAAAAACTAAAAAGACTTCCCACTGTGGAAGATTTGTTAGAAAAGAAATACGGCACCAAGGATTCAACAACAAGAGAAGAATTTGATGCCAAGTCACGTGCTTGGTATTATGCCGAAATATTAAAAAACGCCCGTAAAGCCGCTGGAATAACACAGCAGCAACTTGCAGACAAAATCGGCAAGAAACGTGAATAAAACACTCCACGTATCACGCGTATCCACACGTATTTTTCTCCGCCTCCGATTTCCGCATCCAACATCCGTTTCCAATTCCCGTTTACAAGACGTATCAATGTTTTTTTTTATTTTTTGCAGGTATCATTGATGCGTCTCTACATAAAAAAACCGGCTAATTATTTTATTACTATACGACCGTCGGGCTCTTTAAATGCCCGACGGAAATAAATCAAATGAACCAAATAAATTGAATGCGCTTCGCTTTTATTCTACTACTGGACGCACTGAGAGACCGTAGCGGCGGCTGATGCCGATCATGCTCTGACGGCTGCGCTCGAAATAGAGGCTGTATGCGCGGCCGTCGCTGCGGTAGCCGTCAGGTGAAGAAACCCAATAGTCACCGTGACCGCGAATGAGCGATGACCCGTGACGGCTGCCCGCAGCAGGAAGGAAGATGCTGTTGCCGTTTGTCTTAGATGTAACCTTATAGCCTTTAACGCCGTTCTGTGTGGTCCATATCCATGTGCATTTATCTATAAGTTCTTGCATCTCTTTTTCTGTCGGCATACGCCAGTCTCCGCCCCAGTTGGCTCGTGCCGCATCGTATTGGGAGTTGCCTTTTATATCACTAATACTTTTGCCGTATGTCTTGCTGTTGCTTTCAATATATGTAGACTTGGTCGTTGTCTCTCCCCATGCGTAGTAGTTGCCATAGTCTTCAGGCGAAGAGGCTCCAACATTGCAGGTCGCCCATTTAACGCTCAAGCCTAAGTCAACGTATTCGTGGCCGTTATTGTTAACAGGCTTTGATGCATTTGTATTATTTCCATTGTTATAAGATACATTCTGTGTGTTTCCGCTGCTTTTTCCTTCCATTTTTTTCACTGCATCAGTAACGCATTTTCTCAAGTCGGCAGGGCTCATATAGTTTGTGTTCTCAGCGTCGCCTGCTCGTTGCGATATTGCTGCAACAACATCAATCATACGTGTTGCAACATACATATATTTATCAATATGAGTAATGTCAACCACGCAAACACAGTCTGCTCCATATTGTTTACCGAGGTCTGCTATTTGTCCGTCATCGACAGCTCCGGAGCGCTGATATTCATGCTCTGTAGATACAATTCTAAGGAATTCGGTAGAACGTTCAATAATCTGATAACGTCCACCATTCACCAATTCTGTAGACGCATTGTTCTGTGCAATATTCTTCAGCAATCCATCTACATTACCTGTAGCATATACAGCTAATTTAAGTTTTTGATTTTGTGCTTGGCATGGCATCACAAATACCATCAAGGCCATAACAAATGTTAACAAATATTTTTTCATCATTTTATATTTTCAGTAACTAATTCAATAATCTTTGGGCTTATCTTTTTGTATGCGTCTCTCGCAGCCTCTGTAAAGCCATGAGTATGGCCGCCTTTCTCAGTAATCATATCTTCATAGACAGTCTTGCCTGCGACTACTTTTTCTAAAGTAATCTCAGCATCTACGTATGAGAAATAGTTGGAAGTGTTGCCAAGATTCACCTTATTATATTCACGGCTGTTAGCGTTTATTATTACAGCCCATGTTGCAGATGCCTTATCGTCTGTAAAGCTACAGCCCGTTTCCGACAATTTGGCTTTCAGCTCTTTCTGTAAGTTAGGATATTTCTGTCCGAACATATCGGCATTACATTCAACATAAATGTTTATTCCGTATTCCATGTCGGCTATTTTTCTTTTCACGGTCTGTTCCAATTCATTGCGGCGTTTCAACACTTCCTGCAGTTCATAGTCGGGCAAAGCGAAAAGTGTCATGAAGAATACAGGCTTTTCCAATTTCGCAAATTCCTGTTCCGTCTTTTTCAGTTCATCCTTGGCTTTGGCAACAAATCCCGTCTCAACATAAGTATCTGCCACAGAGAGATGTTTCTCGACATCATTGAAAATCACATCCGTTTGTCTTTTATAGAAACGAGCAGCCTCTTGCTTATTCACGTAAGCGATGGCATAAATCTTATTAACATGCGGATTAAAATGCGACTTAGTAAGCAAAAGCGTCACGTCTATATCGGTAGCGAATGTCGTCTTGCCGTTTATTGAAGAGTTGTCTTTAACCTTAATCTGAATTTGTTTTGCTATATTAGCTCTTGCCACATCGAGGAGATTGTTTACGAGTTCTGCCTCCGATTTATTAGCATCTTTTTTCTCACTTTGAATATCATAGATATAATCGTGAGAAGTAAACACTTTCCATTCGTCAGGATATTTATCTAAGGTCTTTGCCTTATTATATTCCTCTATCAGGCTTTCTAAGTCTTGATATGTAAAAGGATAAAGTATATAATAATCGTAATAGGTTTCATCAGTTTTTTTGTTATGATACTTTTCCCAATATGTTTCAGCTTTTGAGAGTGAGATGCCTTGCAACGCCGGCATATCGGCAATCTCCATTGTTGTTGTCGTTTTCATATCTTCATTATAAACTTCATTCTCACCACTAACACTCCAATCGACATTCACATCAGTCTTGCTTGTAATCTGCACTGCTACCGATGAGGCTATATTATTAAGCAGCGATGTCATCACACTGTTCTTCGCATCTTCCAACGAAGCAGCCCTATTAGCCTGTATCATCAATGCTTCTTTAAGATTATATGACGTAAGCCATTCTGGTTTTTCTTTTTGGCTCTGCTCAACGAGTTTGAAATCTTTCTGTGAAAAAGCGAGTAACGGAATAAAAGACAATATTAAAACAGTAAAAATTTTTCTCATATAAACAATGTATTATGCAGAGCAAATATAATACTTTTATAGGTAGGACTACAATCAAAAATGTAAATTATTTAAAAACAAGCAACCCTCAAGATGAGTTCTATAAAAGCCTTATTTTCAATACACTCTCACTCTCGGGTCTAATATTCCGTAAATAATATCAACTACAATGTTGATTATTATCAGCATAAATCCTATTAATAGTACAGCTCCCATTATGACAGGAAAATCGAATGTGTCGAGAGCATCGACTATGATGACGCCGATTCCTTTCCAGTCGAAGACATATTCCACGAAGACCGCTCCTGCAAGTAATGAGGCGAACCATCCAGAGATGGCTGTAACAACCGGTGTCATCGCGTTTCTTAATGCGTGAACCGTCACGACTCTCCATTGCTTCAGACCTTTAGCTCGCGCAGTTCTGATATAATCCATTGATAATGCTTCCAATAATGAAGTTCTCGTCAATTCCACAACTACAGCCAACGGTCTCAATCCCAATGTAAATGCCGGAAGAATAAGATTCTTCAAATCTAAATATGCGCCGTTGCCATAATCGTCAACGGAATAAAGATTGCCCGTCATGCTCAATCCGGTGAACGACTCCCACACGTAACCGAATAACCACGCCACCAAAATAGCTGCAAAAAACGAAGGCAACGACATTCCTATCGTAGTGATAAATAAAGTCAATTTATTTACGAAATCCGTGTTAACGACAGCAGCCAACACTCCGATGAAAACACCTAATATCAAAGCAAATGCAATAGCCACAGCCGCTAATATCAATGTATTAGGAAATGCTTCCGACAAAATAGTTCCTACCGATCTTTTACTTTGATATGAATATCTTAAATAAGGTGTCTTTAAAACCACGTCAACATCACCGATTTTCGCCAAGACGCAATGCGCCTTGAATTTATCGTAATCGTTTTGGGAATTTTCATTTTTATAAAAAGAAACAGGCGACAAATCATTAAGATAATCCGTGTATTGTTTAAAGACGCTTTGATTCAATCCGAGTTCTTCTCTTATCGCCTGAACGTCAGCTTCGTCGGCACGTTGCCCGAGCATCATTCTCACCGGGTCACCAGGAACAATATTAAAAAGGAAGAACACTAAGGTCACGACGCCCCAGAGAACTGCCAATCCGTATAATATTTTCCTGATGATATATGAGGTCATAATTATAAGTCAACAGACACATCCAACCAATCAGACGCATCAATGTTTGTTAATATTTATGTATCATTGATACGTCTCTACGAGTGCATTTATTTCTTTTTCTGTAGGAAAATCTATCTTGCTCCATTTATCCAAGACAACGCCTTCATTCATAAGCATAAGTCCAGGATTTGAACGCACCATCGACTTCAGTTCGAGTTCGTCGCCATAATATACTTCATCGAACATATAATATTTATCCTGCAACTCATAAACGTATTCCTGATTTGCCGAAGTAATCCATAAATAATTGTATCCGTTTTCGTTAGCGAAGTCATAAATACGCTGACATTCATTAAAATCGTTTTCTGTCATTTCTTCAAGATATGGAGCCACAAACACAAAGAGTTTCTCTGTATCAAAAAGGACATCTGTGAAGTCATCGCCGTCTTCATTCAAGATAGAAAAACCGAGCGACTGAGTTCCACCCTCCTGTCTTTGAGAAACGAATTCCCATTGCGACATCCAAATAGAATCATTCCAAGGATAGTTAGGAGAGATAAACTCTTCAGTCTCACCTGTCTCAATATTCTTAAAAGTCAGGAATATCTCTGCAGGAGCTGCGTCTTCAACAGGTTTCATGTCTTTACCGACCTTCCATTCCATGAAATCGATAACAGGAAGATGACGTACGTTATAAATTTCAAAACCAATGAATAATCCCATGAATATAAATGTGAAGAGCGTCTGACCTAAAATCGTAACTCTTTTATTTATAAACGTTTTATTATTGAAAACAAGAGGGATAAGTATAGAAAGTATAATCAGGTTTTTGAAGAAAGTCTGCCAATTGCTCATCTTGATTGCCGTTCCGAAACAGCCGCAGTCGGGAACGAGGTTAAGTCGTGCGTCGAAGTAAGTCGTAATTGTAAAGAAAATCATGAGCAGCGAAGCGCCGAGCGTAGCGAGGCGCGGCAAAAGATTAAGCATCAGACAAATACCGACGATAAACTCAGCCATTATCATTATGATAGCCAACGGCAGTGCCAAGTCATTGAGCCACTGTATATCGTAAGCGATGAAATAGTCGAGCATTTTGTATTTGGTACCAAGAGGGTCAACGCCTTTGGTAAAACTACTGAACACAAAAAGCGCTCCTACCAATACACGACACAGCGCCAATCCTGATCTGTTGTAAAGACTATTAAACAACAAAGCTGCAATGATAGGTAATATGATTGCAACCAACATTATCCACGAAAAATCAGGGAAGAATCCTACGAAGACGGCACAAATCAACGCCCAAATCGTTATTGCAAATGAAAAGAATCCGGATTTTGTGTAGTCTTTTTTCATATTAATTCTCAGCTTGTTCAGATAATAAAATCATACAGAATACGGCATAATTGATGATATCAAAATAGTTAGCATCCAATCCTTCTGAAATTATCGTCTTACCGTCATGGTCTTCTATTTCCTTAATTCTCAAAAGTTTCATCAAAATCAAATCAGTCATAGAGCTGACGCGCATGCTTCTCCATGCTTCGTCATAATCGTGGTTCTTACATTGCATCAAATCAAAAGCTTCTTGAAGTACGCCGGAATAAAGCTCAGCAGCTTTCTGTGGTTCGAGGTCAGGCTTATCAACGACACCGAGACGCAACTGTATGATTGCCATAGCCGAATAATTGATGATACCGATAAATTCCGGTTCTATACCTTCATTGACAAGACGTTCTGCTTTTGTTTGAAGGCTCCTGATTCTGTTTGCTTTGATATATATCTGGTCGGTGACTGATGTGGTTCTCATTATGCGCCAAGCAACGCCGTAGTCCATCATCTTTTTAGTAAAAATTTCAGCACATTGTTCAACGACCTTTTTAAATTGATTTTGTGTATCTTTCATCTTATTATTTTTATATTTTTGTAAAGAAATTTGTTTTAGTATTATAGATAAAACAATCAATATTTTAAGAACGTAAAGATAAACATTTTTTGCTATGAAACTGAAGATTGGAGAGCATTTTTTTTCATGGGAGCGTCCACTTGTGATGGGCATTTTGAATCTCACACCTGATTCATTTTATGACGGCGGTTCTCATAACAACACCGACGATGTTTTAAGACATTGTGAAAAAATGTTAACAGACGGAGCCGACATCATCGACATAGGAGCGTTTTCCACACGTCCCGGTTCAGAGATAATCTCCGTGGAAGAAGAAAATTCTCGTCTTCTCCCCTATCTTATCGAGATTCGCAAAAGGTTTCCTGAAGCGATAATATCTATCGACACTTTCCGCAAAGAAGTAGTAAAAAATGCTTTAGAAAATGGCGCTGACATAATCAACGATATTTCAGGCGGAATATTCGATGACGAGATGCTGTCATTTATAGGAAAAAATCATATACCTTATATTATGATGCACTGCGGCGGCAGCATAGAATCGTTGCACACAAATCATATTAAAGAAAATCCTTGCGAGATTGTAAAATCTTTTTTTGAAAAACAGATTGAATTTCTATCACAATACGGAGAACAACAAATCATCCTTGACCCTGGAATAGGTTTTAACAAAAGTATGAAATCTAACTTCGAATTGTTAAATAATATTGACAAATACAGGACAAACAATCTTCCTGTCTTGATTGGCATTTCACGCAAATCCATGATTTATAAAACATTGAAAACAACATCAAAAGAAGCACTTAATGGAACGACAGTTTTGAACACCATTGCATTGATGAAAGGAGCCGACATATTGAGAGTTCACGATGTTAAAGAAGCCGTCGAAGCCGTGAAACTTGTTGATGAACTTTGAACTTTGGGTTTTGGCTGTTAAATTAAAGCAGTAAAAAAATCTTTAGCCTTTAGCCCTTTGTCTTTAGTCTTTTTTTTATCTTTGTTGCTAAATTAAATTTTATTATGACTGAGCTTTTTGTTAATGCTTTTATACAAATCCGTGTCTGGGACATACTTGATGTCTTGTTGGTCGGTTTATTATTTTACGGATTATATTATCTCGTCAAAGGAACCACTGCCATCAAGATTTTTTTCGGAATAGTCTCCATCATCATAGGATTGAAGATAGTCACAGCTCTTCACATGGAGCTGCTCAGTTATATTTTAGGCGCTTTTGTTAACGTCGGTTTCATCGCATTGATTATCATCTTCCAGCCGGAAGTAAGACGATTCCTTCTTGGCATCGGCAACACCAAGATTGCAGATTCCTTCAAGAACTTAATATCAGGATTAGGCTTACGTTATAAAGAAGAAGACAGCACAGATTTAAACTCGATATGCGAAGCCTGCGCTTCTATGTCGCAAGATAAAGTCGGAGCATTGATTCTGCTTACACAAGAAAACAATTTAAATGAGATTATCGAGACTGGTGTCTCTATCGATGCCATTATCAGCAAGCCTTTGATTGAGAATATTTTCTTCAAGAACAGTCCTTTACACGACGGCGCTATGGTCATTGCAAACAACAAAATAATGGCGGCACGCTGTATCCTTCCTATCACGCAGAACACACATCTTCCTGGCAGCTACGGACTTCGTCATAGGGCTGGTATCGGAATAACAGAAAACAGCGACTGCATCGCACTCGTCGTCTCCGAAGAAACAGGAAGCATCAGAATCATCAAAGGCGGCAAAGTGTATGACGTCAAGGCATCGGAGATGAAAGCCAAGATTAAAGAATTGAGTAATAAGAGAAACTGATAAAAATCTCAGGAACTCATAATCCCAAACTACTCTTCTATCCCAATCAGCTTGTCTCTTCTTGTATTATAAATATAAAATTCGTATGGGTCGTAGCGCATGTATCTATCTTCAGAATATTCCTTGCCTCTTCTAGCCATCTCTTTCTTGACATATTCATTCATGAAATAATCAAAAGAATATCCGGCGTAGAGTTTTCCTAACATCACGGCGAAGTCGTAAAAACCGTCTATAGTAAGTCGTTGAATATCTGCTGTAACAGTCACATTATTAAGAGTGTCGTAATGATAATTACAATCCTCGACATACTCAACATAACTCTGTTCTGTGTAAAGCAAGTTACTTGTCTGCTTATCGTTATTAATCAATTCAAACCATGAATCCACATTGACGGAAGTAGATGGAATAAATTCGTAGCTATCATATCCGCATGTTGTCAGTATATATTCGATAAACTCTATCACTTCCATATGCGACAAATCCACAACCCAGTGAAGGGAATCAGGTTTTGTATTTTCATTTTCCCAATATGAAAGCTTCAGATTATAATCATTCAATGTGCTTTCAAAAGACGAAATCATTATATTGAAAAACTTCTCGTCATCAATCTTATTGACGATTTTAGTACGTGCGTTGATAGTATCGTTAATATCTTCAGGTGCTATAGAATCGAGAAATTCCCCCTGGCAATCTTTTCTTATGTTTATCTTATCTAACTGATATGGAACATAAAAAGCCACTTCTGCACCTTTGGATTTCCTAACAAAATCGTACGCTAAATTTGTCGGCGCCGAACATGACGCAAACAACAGACAAATCATCGATATTATCAAGCACGTTCTAATCTTCATATTTATTCAAATAATGTCAGTTGTACACCATCATCTTCTGAGAAGAAATTCTCATCAGAACCATTAGAATATGCTTTTGATTCAGTATTGGCCTCCTCTACTTCTTCATTTGTATCTTCTACGTTCTCAGCATTTTCTTCTTCAACAAGTTCTTCCTCTTCTGGCTCAAAAGGTTCGAGGAATGTGTATGTAGCGACGTCATGAGTTGAGAGGCGTTTGCCTTTTGCCTTATAGCTCTTCACGCCTATATATTCTGCCACGTTAACTTCTTCGTCTTCATATTGTTTTCCAGAAGGACTATCGTTGAACGATAACAACAGACGTGGAAGTTTATCCATATTCATTATCAGGAATTGAGCGTCATCATGTTCACCGATAAATGATATTCTTCTGTTCAACGGTGTCTCTTCGTCTATATCAAAACGCTTGATATACATGAGTTTCGTTTCGCCTTCGATATAGATAACAGAATAAATCATACTTGGGTCGTACTTCATGATTTGAGTCATGTCGTCATCGAAGTGAGTTGAGAGGTCATAGCCTGAGAGACGGAACTCACCGTTTGAGAATATCTGCAGAATCTTATCGTCGCCGGAGAATTCGCCAATCAATGTGCCTCGTTTATCGGCATTGAGACGTTTCACAGTATCGTCGTACCAAATCTCGCGAGCGGCTAATGTAGAGACGCCTTCATCGCGTTTGACGATTTTATTGATAGGATGTATTGTAAGTCTGTTACCTTGACTAGCACG
The DNA here is from genome assembly GCA_017630195.1 of Bacteroidales bacterium. Taxonomy (GTDB): domain Bacteria; phylum Bacteroidota; class Bacteroidia; order Bacteroidales; family F082; genus Limimorpha. The sequence continues at coordinate 18,987 of JAGBVS010000092.1, forward strand.
ACCTTTTATTGCCAAATCGGCGAAGTTATATTCGAAGGAAGTCTTCTTCAGTTTAGGCTGCGGACGAAGCATAACTTTGATGACTTCCGCCTCGCCATTAGGGTTAGCTGAGAAATAGACCACTTTTGAACCAGGTTCGCCTTTAGTCAAGTCGTAATCCTTATCATGAGTGATGCCTTTGACTGAGAATCGTTTCACATAATAAGGAGCTCCTGCCTTTCCTGAACGATACACCATATTATATACAGTTCTGTCGTCGTTCTTATGGAAGACATCGGCGTGAATGATTTTCTCTGGTCCTACGAAACACTTAGGCTGCAACTTAGTCACCATAAACGTTCCGTTTTCGCGGAAAACGATAATATCATCCAAGTCGGAACAGTCTGACACGAAAGTATATGCGTCCTTATTCTGTTCTTTTTTAAGACCAGCCGAAGTACAGATGAAACTCTCTTCTTTGTTGACATAAAGTTTCTCGTTATTGGCAGCGACAGCGACAGCAGAGATGCTATCGAAGTTACGTATTTCAGTTCTACGTTCACGACCTTTACCATGTTTTCTTTTTATTTCATTATAGAAATTGATGGTATAGTCAACGATATGGTCGAGGTCGTATTTAACTTTTTCTATTTGATTTTCAATATCGAGGATTTGGTCTTCCGCTTTCTTGATATCGAATTTTGAAATCTTTCTGACAGGTTTCTCACAGAGACGAAGCACGTCGTCGCGTGTTATCTCAGCTTTCAACATTGTACGATAAGGGTCGAATGCTCTTTCAATTTCAGTTATTTGGTCGTCCCAAGAGTCGGAATCTTTTTCCAAGATTTTATATATGCGTTTCTCGAAGAATATCTTTTCGAGAGAGATATAATGCCAGTCTCTTTCAAGTTCGTCGAGTTTAATCTTCAATTCCCAGCTGAGCAAATCGAGAGTTCTGTCGGTACTTTCTTTAAGAATAGCGGATATTGTTGTAAACTCAGGATGTTCGTTACGGATAACGCAGGTGCACAAGCTGTTAAGCGACACCTGACATTGAGTGAAAGCATAAAGAGCGTCTATTGTCTGGTCAGGAGACACGCCTGCTGCGAGATGAATGACAATCTCAGCATTGCGAGAAGTGTTGTCATCGACGCGACGTATTTTAATCTGTCCCTTCTCCCCTGCCTTGGTAATTGATTCAATCAATGTTCCTGTTGTTGTTCCGTAAGGAATCTCCGTTATCACCAAAGTCTTTTTATCCAACTGAGAAATCTTAGCTCTGACCTGTACCTTACAACCGCGTTCTCCGTCGTTATATCCACGCACGTCAATCATACCGCCGGTTCTGAAATCGGGATACAACACAAAATCTTCATCACGGAGATAAGCTATAGAAGCGTCTATCAACTCATTGAAGTTATGAGGAAGGATTTCGCATTTAAGGCCGACAGCGATACCCATTGCACCTTGAGCGAGCAATAGAGGGAACTTGACAGGCAGCGTAACAGGTTCTTTGTTACGTCCGTCGTAAGAGAATTTCCATTCTGTGGTTTTCGGATTATAGACGACATCAAGAGCGAATTTTGAGAGACGAGCCTCGATGTAACGAGGAGCAGCTGCCGGGTCGCCGGTGAGCACGTTGCCCCAGTTACCCTGAGTGTCGATAAGCAAGTCCTTCTGTCCGAGGTTGACGAGAGCGTCGCCGATAGAAGCATCGCCGTGAGGGTGATACTTCATAGTGTTACCAACGATATTAGCGACCTTGTTATAACGACCGTCTTCCAATTCTTTCATAGAATGCAAGATACGACGTTGTACAGGCTTGAAGCCGTCGTTGATTTCAGGCACAGCTCTGTCGAGGATAACACTGGAGGCGTAATCGATAAACCAGTTATCAATCAAGCCTTTAAGAGGTATCACTCTAAAACCGCCGTCGCTCTGCTGAACGCGAACACCTGACTCTTCCTCATGAACATTTTGTTCTTCAAAATCTTTTTCTTTATTGTCTTCCATAATTTTTATATCCGAATTCAATTAAAAGTTCATCTGTAAGATATTCATCGCTAAAACAATGCATATCTGCAACGCCATTACTTATGAGATCGTATGTCGTCGAATCATAAAATTTGCCTAAAGCCTCTTCGTATGATAATCCGACCTGCTCTGCAAACATCTTCACGATACGAGCATATTTCATTTGTAATATAGTAGCATTTGCTTGCATAATTATAATATTTCAGATGATTGAAAATGCAAATATTTGTCAAGTATATTTTGTGAAGTTATACAAACTTGATGGTTTGGTTTCTTATATTGCAGTTGGTCAAGCGCTTGTTCCCTTGTATAAATTCCTGAAAAATATAAATCAATAGTATCAAACACCTGATCATCAGCGATTCCTCCTTCAATAACATCATAAGATTCATGATGTATTCCTTTACGACATGCTGTAACAAAATCTAACCATTCACCATCATACATTGTAAAAAACTTGTGTGTACAATCATCACGAATCTCATCAAGTTGGTATGTATTAAGAACAGCCATATCGCCACGTCTCAAGAAACGTTCTCCATAAGCAACTGCCTGAGTACGAAGCGAAGTTAGATAGAAACCTTTGCCAAAATCAAGGCACGGACGCGAATATGACAATTCTGGGCGTTGTATCTCCACTGTTGATGTATGATACAAAATCATAAAAGCACTCCTTTCTTTTGCATTAGTGAGATCAAATCATCGACAATATATTCCTTAGAAAATGTGTGTAACGTATCATAGCAAGGCACTATATAACCATCAATAACATTTGTATCTTGCATCAAATGATAGATTTCCTTTGCACTTCTACCAAGATATGCAGCAACATTATTTATACAGAATATAGTAAACCTTAAACTTTTATAATCCATAGTCGATAATAATTTAATCTACTTCACAAACCTTCCTTAATCCTTATCAAATTTTAAACATTTCAACTTCACTTTTTCTTCTCACCATTTGGCAAAGATAACGATTTTAATTCATATTTTGCGGCATTAACAATCAAAAACTTTTCAACAAAAATCATCATTTAAAAAATCGTAAAACTAAAATTTCTATCAACAATAATATTAATGAAATTATGACAAATATCTTCCATAATGCGGTGTCTCTTACCACCACTTGCATCATGTTTTCCGAGTTGATTTCGTCATAATCTATTGTCGCCAAAAGATTCAGTTCCTTATCTTTCAAAAGTTTTGTAACATCATCTTTCTCATAGAACGACATCTCCGATTCATTGCGATTGTCGTTCCATGCCATCATCGAGACAAATTCATCATTTTTGTAAATATTATAAAATCCTGATGCTGGCAAATCTTCAAAGAAATAAAGATATTTCAACTTGCTTCGATTCTCGACAAGAGGGAATGTCTCATATAACCCGTTCTCGCTTCTCACACTGACTCTATCATCTTGCAACAATTCTATATCATTTATATTATGATATTTGTCTCTTCCCAAGGTATATGACAAATCCGACACTCCTCCACCGACGAGAGCCATCTTATACATAAGAGGCACGAAGATAGCGTGATTTGCCAAGTCGCACCATTCCTCGTCAAGAGTCGATGAAAACACAAAAACGCTGCCCTTATCCACGCGGCTCATCATAATGAAAGGCTCGCCGTTTTGCAAAGAAGCGATGTTCAAGACATTATTATTTCTTATGTCAAAGGAGATATGTTTATTAACTTCAGGCAATGCTGCGTTTTCGGGAAACTTAACGAAAATATCATCGAAGAAAGAATTTTGTTTCGCCACATACTCTATTCTTGAGACATTATCATCCAAGGCCTTAGGCTTAATTCCAAGTCTGTCGTACAACAAAGAATTATCTGTTTCTTCGTTATTGAAAACTACGAGACTTCCGCCCTGCGATGCAAAATCGAGCAGCGACTGTTGCATAGTAGCGTTAACATTTGCCGTTGCGTCAAGCACAATCATCTGAGCATTATTGATAACATTCTGGTCAATATTATAAGGACTCATCGCCTGATAGTTGACGAGAGCATCGCCTTCAAAAAGCAAATCCAAATATGAACTTTGGCTGTTGGCTATTGGCTGTTGGCTGTTGGATTTTATTTCTACGACATTGATAACTGGACGTACTTTTAATACGAGATTATATTCGTCATCAAATGTGATAGGAGAATCCTGGATTGAGACCTGCGCCTTTTTATCGCCGTCGCTTTCAATAACGAACTGCATATTGACATCGGAATGCGAGTTTGCGACAACATCGACTGTCGTATATGCGACAACATTTCCGTCTAAAGAAAAATTAACAGGAAGTCCTTTGACATCGTTGGAAGTCTCATTGACGACACGAGCGTTTATCTCGTTGGTCAGGTTCTTTTGCAAGACCGGCGACTGAATCCAAACGGAATCTATATAAATATTGTTTTGAAAATCTGATTTCAAAGGAAAGACTACGATTTGTATTGTTGTATCGTTTTTCGACTCATCGACTTTCATCATATTCTTTTGAAAATCGGAATAGACGAACAGACTCGCCGATTTGAAATTATTTTTCTTTTTAATAAACTCTATGCTGTTATAAATATCTTCGAATGATGCCGGAGCCGATTCTGTTTTCATTTCATTAAGACGAATCAGCATCTCGTCTTTATTCATAGGATATTCATTTATAGGATTTCTGTCGTTTGACAGAAGAACAAATTTCTGCGCTTGGTTAAGGTTCTCAACAAGTTTAACCGCTGAAGAACGAGCATCGTCGAAGAGCGTCTTTTCTGAAGAATACGACTGCATGCTCATTGAGTTGTCGATATAAACCGCGATTAGATTATCGACATTATTATTGATGGCGTTATTATTCTTCTTATAAGGATAAGCGAAAGCAACGACAAGAGCTGCGATAAACAACATTCTTGTTATCAAAACAATTAAATCTTTAAGTTTTTTTGTCTTCTTATTCTCCTGCTCTATCGTCTTTAATATTGAAGTATTGCTGAAATAAACCGTCTTATGTCTTCTGAAGTTAAAGAGATGAATAACAACAGGAATCAGCAGAGCGAAAAGCGCATAAAGCATATTAGGATAAAGGAATTCCATAGTTTAAATATTTATTACAAAAATAATCATTTTGTAAAAAATCAGAGATAAAAACGAGCGTTTTTTGTAAAAAGTCAGAGATATGGGTAGAAATCTGTACCAGCTTCAAGAAGTAGACACTAAAAATAATTTTAGTTAAACATAATTTTTAAAAGTAGACAAACACAATATTTTTATCTTTCTTTCAATCACATTGTGATTGAAAGAAAAACAAAAATCTTCTCAAAGAAAAATTCATAAATATTTTGTAACGCAATTCATAAAAGCCCCCTTACAGTTTGTATGAGACCTTGAATCCGTCATATTTCAATCTGCTTGACTTCAGGTTGTTGTAGGCTGTAAGTCTTACAATGCATCCCGCCACGGTCGCGCCTGTTCCTAACAATGTAAACAAAACAGCAGTGTCTTCATTCACAAAAGGAGCCATACCCAACAACGCTCCGCCTCCAATCGCTAACAATTCACCTGTAAGCGACTGACGTGCGTATTTGTCCAAATAATAATTCGTTTTCGCCAATTGTCCGCTTGTGGCTTCATATTCCGCGTACAATTCATCAGCACCTAATTTAGGATTTGATGTTGATTCTTTGCTGAGGTTTTCTTTGTCGGAACCTGACCCTTTAACTACGATATAGTTGCTTTGCGACATACCTGCGAATGAAAGAGCCATGAATAGTAATAAAAATAATTTTTTCATAACATTAAAATTTAAAAGATTATACACGTTAATTATAAATTTAGCAAAGGTAACAAATTATATAAAGTATTGCTGTAAAAGTTGCTTGGTTAAACATTATTCCCATTTCTCTCCTCTGATCACTGGCATAAGATTCTGTTGAATGAAGGAAGAATAATTAGAGATATTTTTCTCTTTTTTACTCCAGATTTCGCTTGCGTCCATCAATTTGGAAACACTCATGATTTTTGTTGAAAGCAACCGTTTCTTTATAATATAGACTTCATAATCATTACATTCACAACCCAAATCAGAACCGCTGATATTGACAGTAAGCCCTAATTGATGATTTTTGAAAACTACGGATGGATACGATCTCAATCCTATTGTCATATCCTTCACCGAATAATGTTCGTATATTAA
>JAGBVS010000093.1 GCA_017630195.1 Bacteroidales bacterium
CGGTGACCTTCGCTGTTAGGGATAACTACTGGTTCGTTACCTTCCATAACTGCAACACATGAGTTTGTTGTACCTAAGTCAATACCAATAATTTTTGACATAATTTGTTTCTCCTATTTTTATTTAATGTTTTATTTGTTTTTCTTTTTTATTCGCTGACATAAGCTGACAGCGATGCGATTTTGTCAATCATTATGCCAATGAATTTTAACATGTCAAAAAATAAAATTTCATGTCATATTATTTATGTCATAAAATAAAAAAAGCCACTAAATCAGTGACTTTCATATTTATTTATATTTCAAAAGAATCTGACACCAAGAAAAAAGCTGGTGACAAAACGACAGAAATAACTTTAAATTCTCAACTCTCCCCTTTCAAATTTCATTCGTAAATTTTCACGAATCCCCATTGTGGATAGTCTCTAATCAAGGCACTGACGGAACGATCGTGAACTTCAAACATTTTGCGGCATTGAGAACGTGATGATAATATTCCTATTCCGTTTTCAATGTTAGTGTATTCAGGTGTGTCTTGAATTGCTCCCATTGAATTTTGTATTAATATATATTTGTATAATTCTTCTCCTGTCGCAGTGACAACAATCTCGAAACCTTTTACGAAACGTTGTACCCATTCAGGGCTGTTGTTTGTCAAATTATCATCAGCCTGAAGCTGTTTGTAAAAATTCTTTGGTGTATAATTTACGAACATTCTATATTCGCTGCCATTCCACAATTCATCACCTGTTCCTGAGCCAAATGTCCATTTAACGCAATAGTCAACTGTATCTGTTTCGCCTGGATTAAGTTGGCTGTAATGGAAATAACCGACAACTTCATAAAAGGCTGCGCGTTCCATCAATTCATTAGATCTCCATTTGATTTGATTTGTTGCCTGCGACTCAAAACTTATATTCAAATATGGTTGTGTTATCGTAGAACCGTTTATTGTCTTAACTTCAGATGTTATTACTTCACCGTCATTACGTTCTATTACCAATTTATAAGTTTGATCTTCAATTAATTTTCTAGTTGTGTAATAAAGAACTTGGTCAACACCACTATAAAATATTGCATTGGGATCGTATGGTTTATGGACATGACAAGTGTCCATTGTTACGACTGAAACAACATTTGGCATGTCAGCGAATTTTCCAATAAGCTTTACATTCAGTTTGTAATCATAATTGCTCATATTGTAATTTTGGCCGTTTTCAATAACATCGCCAACAAACGACTTAGTGATTTTCAAATAGTTAGTATCTGCATCAACGTCTAAATATCCATAAACCACCGTTGTTTCCTCGCCTTCGTTATAAATATTAACGTCTGTATTGCATGAATTGAAAATAAGCATCGAAGCGATTACAAACAACGCACAAAACAATTTATTTTTTTTCATTATAAAATAGATTTGAAAGATGAGCAAAGATACTATTTTTTTGCATATTTTTGCTTTTTAAAATAAAAGAAATGTATTTATCACATAACGTATCTTTAGTGACAACTCATGTTCTTCAAAACATGAAGAATAGAGGCGAAAAAATTGCCATGCTTACAGCATACGATTATTCGATGGCAAAGATTTTAGACGAATCTAACATTGATATTATTTTGGTTGGCGACAGTGCTTCCAACGTGATGGCAGGATACAAGACCACTCTTCCTATCACATTGAACGAGATGATATATCATGCTTCATCGGTATGTCGCGCCGTTAAACGTTCTTTCGTTGTTGTTGACTTGCCATTTGGAACATATCAAGGCAATTCAAAAGAGGCTCTCAGCTCAGCTATCCGCATCATGAAAGAATCGGGCGCTAATGCTGTCAAGATGGAAGGCGGTCGTGAGATAGCGGAATCTGTTGAACGTATCATCAGCGCCGGTATCCCTGTGATGGGTCATCTCGGACTTATGCCACAAAGTATCAACAAGTTCGGCACTTATATCGTTAGAGCTAAAGAAGATGAAGAAGCTCAACGTCTTCGTGAAGACGCTCTTCTCTTACAGGAGAAAGGCTGCTTCAGCATTGTTTTGGAAAAAATTCCGGCAACTCTTGCAACAGAAGTTACACAATCGTTAAGAATTCCAACCATTGGCATTGGCGCAGGCTCCGGAACTGACGGACAGGTCCTCGTACTTCACGACATGCTTGGCATCAGCAACGATTTCTCACCTCGATTCCTGAGAAGATATAACAATCTTTATGACGGAATAAAAAATTCTGTCCAAGCATATATCAACGATGTGAAAGACTTTAACTTCCCTAACGAAAACGAGCAATATTGATTTATGAGAGCGCCTTTAGAAGAAAGAATATTATTCGAAGATAATCATTTGCTGATTGTTAATAAATTGCCTTCTGAAATAGTTCAAGGCGACAAAACCGGCGACGTTTGCCTCCTCGATGACGTAAAATCATATATCAAAGATACTTACAACAAACCTGGCAACGTCTTCGCTGGATTGGTACACCGCATCGACCGTCCTGTCAGCGGCGCTGTCATTTTTGCCAAAACAAGCAAAGCCTTGAGCAGAATGACACTGAAGATTAAAGAACGTGAGTTCAGCAAAATTTATCTCGCAATTGTAAAAAACAAACCTCCTAAAGATGCTGATGAACTTTCCAACTATATGATTAAAAATGAATCTCAAAACAAATCATATATCGTAAGTTCTAACACAAAAGGAGCGAAACTCGCACAATTGAGATACCGTGTCATCGGAAATTCTGATTCTTATTATCTTCTTGAAGTTGAACTCATTACTGGTCGTCATCATCAAATCAGGGCGCAATTGGCTCACATGGGTTGCCCTATCAAAGGTGACTTAAAGTATGGTTTTCCTCGTTCAAATCCAGATGCATCAATAAGCCTTCACGCTTATAAGGTCAAGTTTGAACACCCTACTTTAAAGACACCGATAGAGATAAAAGCACCCAAACCAACAGGAATGCCGTGGGACGCTTTTGAAATTTAAAAAAATCGTATCTTTGTAAGCTAATTTTCATTAAAATAAATATGTACGCTTTATTTAAAAAAGAAATAAGTAACTTTTTAAACTCACTCATAGGAATCATGGTGGTGGTGGTTTTTTTGCTCATCACAGGTTTATTCCTATGGGTCTTTCAAAGTGATTTCAACATCATGAATTTCGGCTATGCCAACTTAGACAGCCTATTCATTCTCGCACCATGGGTGTTTCTTTTCCTCGTGCCTGCTGTAACAATGAGAAGCTTCGCCGAAGAAAAAAGAACCGGCACAATAGAGATGCTTTTCACCAAGCCGCTGTCAGACTGGCAGATAGTTTGGGGAAAATATTTGGCAGGTGTTGTACTTGTCTTATTAGCATTGCTCCCGACATTAATTTATTTCTTTTCTGTCTATCGTCTCAGCCTTCCTGTAGGAAATGTTGATACCGGCGGAATTTGGGGCTCCTACGTCGGACTTTTCTTCCTCAGCGCTGCATTCGTATCAATAGGACTTTTCTGTAGTTCTATCACTAACAACCAAATACTTGCATTCTTATTGTCTGTATTTTTATGCGGGTTCCTCTACATCGGCTTCGATATGATTTATTCAATGGCATTGTTTGGAAAAGTGGATTTGTTTATTCAACATCTCGGTATGTCGTCACACTATAGCTCTTTGAGTCGCGGCGTTATCGACACTCGCGATATTTTATATTTCGTAAGTTTGATTGTTTTATTCTTGTCAATGACAAAGTTAGTTTTGTCAAGTCGTAAATGGTAATAAGGAGGTGATGATGAAAAACGAACGTAAGGATTTAAAGAAAAATCAACTTATATCTTTCGCTATAACACTGATTATAATCGTTGTTATAAATATTATCGGTTCATTTATCTATACACGTTTCGACCTCACAAGCGAGAAACGTTATACTCTTTCTGATACATCTAAAGAGATTTTGAAAAACCTCGACGATTATGTTTATTTCAGAGTTTATCTCGAAGGTGAATTTCCAGCAGGATTCAAGAAATTAAGAAAAGAGACAAAAGAAATGCTCGACGAATTCCGCGCCTACAGCAAATTTGTCGATTATGATTTCATCAATCCTTCCGAAAGCAATGATGCAGCCGAAAGAAACGAAACTTACAAACTTTTATACCAAAGCGGCCTCAACCCTACCGAACTCTCAATTCAAAGTAAGGACGGCGCTCAACAAATAGTGATATGGCCTTGCGCTTTAGTGAGTTATAAAGATAAAGAAATGCCTCTCGACTTGCTTGACACTCAGGTCGGCAAATCATCAGAATCAGCATTGAACAACTCTGCTCAAAATCTTGAATATAAACTCATTACAGCGATAAAAGACCTCTCTCAAATCAAAAAGCCAACAATAGCTTTCATAGAAGGCCATGGCGAATTGAACGAGAATGAAGTTTATGACATAACAAAAAGTCTTTCCAAGAAATACAGCGTTAAAAGAATCGCTATCAACGAACAGATTACATCTTTGAACAGAAGAACAGAATCACAAGACAGCAGCATTTTGATTAATTCAAATTACGACGCCATCATTATCGCTAAACCAACAAAGCCTTTCTCAGAAAAAGACAAGTTCATCATAGACCAATATATAATGCGCGGAGGTAAAGTGCTATGGCTCATCGACCCTGTTTTCGCTACAATGGATAGTCTCCAGACTTCAGAATCGACAATGGGCAACACGCTCAACCTCAACCTCGATGATATGTTTTTTAAATACGGATTGAAACTTAACAAGAACTTGCTTCTCGATTATAACAGCGCTGCTATAGCTTTGAGAACAGGCCAGATGGGCGGTCAAGCTCAGATAGAATATTTCAGATGGTATTATTTCCCTCTGTTGAACGCAGCATCTAACAATAACATTGTCAAGAATATAAATCCAATAAAAGCAGACTTCGTTAGTTCTATCGACCCTGTAATATCTGATTCTGATGTTCAAAAAATTCCTTTACTCAAGACATCCGATTATACAAAAATATCGCCTGCTCCTGTATTTATATCACTCAGCATGTTGCGTCAAAATCCTGACCAACGCATGTTCTCGCATAAAGGACAAAATGTCGCTTATCTCTTAAAAGGCGAATTTGAATCACTTTACGCCAATAGAATGACATCAGGCATTATGGAATCGGAAGAGATTGGCTTCAGAACTAACAGCGACCCAACATCTATGATTGTCATAGCCGATGGCGACATCATTCGTAATCAATTCCATATCCCTAAAGGCTATCCGCTTCCTTTAGGCTTCGACCAATATACTCAGATAACATACGGCAATAAAGATTTTATCGAAAACACTATAAGTTATCTCGTTGATGGAGATGGTCTTATCGGAATAAGATCACGCGAATTGAAAATACGTCTTCTCGACATGAACAAAGTCAACGCTAACACTTTGCTCTGGCAAATCGTGAATATCGTAATACCAAGCGGCATCGTGATAATATTCGGATTTATACTTGCTTTGATAAGAAAAAGAAAATTCACTAAATAAATAAAAAAATGAAAAAAAATCGTATTGCAATAATAATCACAGCAGCTCTTGTCATAATCGCTGGCCTTCTTTTATGGAATAACAGATATTTGACAACATTAAGAGGCGAAGCCTACGATTTTACAGTACGCGACACAGCTTCTGTAACAAAAATGTTCTTCGCAGATAAAAGCGGAAATCAGGTCTTATTAAAAAGAACACCAAATGGTTGGACCGTTAACGAACAATATGACGCTCAGCCAATTATGATTGATAACATGCTTTATACTCTCGATAAAATGAGAATAAAAATGCCGGTGTCGTTAGCTTCTCATAATAACGTAATCACTCGTATGGCTGGCACTAACACAAAGGTCGAGATTTATCAGATTGTTCCAAGAATAAATTTATTTAATAAGGTGAAACTCTTCCCTCATGAAAAACTCACCAAAGTGTTTTACATAGGCGACGTTACACAAGACAATAATGGAACATACGTCCTGAAAGAAGGCGCTGACAAAGCTTATATAGTTCATCTTCATGGATTTAGAGGATTTATCAGTTCTCGCTTCTCTGCAAATCCTGAAGATTGGCGCGACCATAAGATTTTCTCATACGATATCAACGACATTGAATCTATGAAACTTGAATTCAATAACAAACCAGAACAAAGCTTCATTATCAACGAAAAAAATCGTTATTTATATGAAATGACAAGCCTTGCCGATGGTTCTCATATCGATTTCGATACCATCCGCATTCTTAACTTGCTTACATCCTTCAAAGATGTTCGTTTTGAAGCATTCTTGACTGACATCGCAAAAGAACGCCGCGATTCAATCATAGCTTCTCCTTATCAGGAACGTCTCACTTTAGTGACAAAAGACGGAAAAGAAAATGTTATAACAACTTATACTATGAAAATCAATGCCGACGCTTTCGGTTTCATTGAAGAAGATTGGGACGAAGACCCTGACCATAAGTATGCTTACATAAAAAATACCGACGAACTCGTTATGATTCAAGATTTTGCTTTTGGAAAATTACTTAAACCTGCTGATTATTACAAGAAAGGTTATATCGAACCACAAAGAAAAATATTGATTGAAGAGTTAGAAGAAATTCCAAGCAGCAAAACTACATTGTGGTGATATTGATGGTTAAAGTCTAAAGATAAATGATTGATTAACACATTATAATAATATGAAAACAATTGCACTTGTTGCTCATGACGCAAAAAAAGATGACCTTTTGAAATGGGTCACAGAGCATGCAGACAAACTCGTCGGCAACAATTTCTATGCAACAGGAACCACAGGTAAGATTTTATCAGCGGTGTTGCCTAATATACAACGTCTTAAATCGGGACCTCTGGGCGGCGACCAACAATTAGGAGCTCTAATCTCTGAAGGAAAAATCGATTATCTCATTTTCTTCTGGGACCCTATGACAAGCCAGCCTCACGATGTTGACGTCAAAGCGCTGCTACGACTGAGCGTGCTTTACGACGTGCCAACGGCTTGCAACCACGCTTCCGCCGACTTCCTGATAAACTCACGACTCTTCGGAACAGAATACAAAAGCATCCCTGAAGATTATTCCGATTATCTTAACAGAAGCATATAAAAAATCAGCTGTCAGTATGGAACTGGCAGCTGATTGCTTTATTGCAAATAGTTAATAATTATTCATATTCATAATACTCTATGTCATCACCATGACTTTTTGAAACAGGGTATTTGCCATCGTAAGTGTAGCTGATATATTTAGTATCAGAATATGAGAATCCACCCAAATATGAATTAATAGTATATTCTACGATATTGTTTTTATTTACAAAGATGTTATCGCTGACGCCTCCGAAATCCAATCCCAAAAAGTTATAGTAAGGACTCAACTTATCGTCATATTTGAAGTAATATTCTTCTTTATATATGCCTGATTCCACTTCGATTCTATAGATATTGTTACCTCTCCAGTCGATGTCAAGTTCAAGTCTAATTCCGTCTCTTGTTGCAGGAATATTGCTCAACATTTCACTTGTTTCCACAAATGACAATTCTGGGAATACATATTTGAGAGGAGCGGCAATACTCTTATCTGGTTCTATAAGCTTAGTGCTAACAATAATCATTTCCGACAATTTATTATCATCATATTCGAAAGTATAAGTGACTGTATTTTCGTCATAATCAAAATGTTTGATTTTATACAATCTGCCAAATTTGTTATAGATGTATTCTGTATGCGCATCACCGCCGGCACCTTCTACTTTTTGCAATTGGTCATTTGTATTATATGTAAACTCCTCAGTATAAAAATTAAATTGAGTATCTCCCATTCCTATATAATACTCAATAGTTTTCAACTGTTTTCCGTCCCAGTTCCATACTTCGGAAAGAGATTTTCCAAGTCCTTGGTCGACGTAGATTTTACTGATTTTTTCTTTTGGATTGTAAGGTTCGGTTTTTTGGCAAGAGGTAAATGTTACTGCAAATAAGGTTACTGCAAGTAATAATGATAGTTTTTTCATGATAAAGTTCTCTGTTATATCCCATCGAGGCCTCGGTTTTAATAAAATTAGTTTTATTAATAAGTATAATTTTTAACGTATTAAAAATACGAAATATTATTGAACTTTGAACAAAAAAACTTTGGTCACTGATCTTGTCGAAGCACCGTGCTCTGCATCTTTGCGATTCTGTGTCTTTGCTCTAAAGGAGATTTGAACATTTTTTATATATATGCATTCTGAAAATAAAGATATTATGTATAAACGTTATCATTTGATAGAGCTAAAAAATCGATTATTAGAAAAGCGTAATAAAATACTTGACATTAGATTTAGAAAATTTATTTGAATAAAAAAACCTCCGTTAATCAGAGGTTTAATTCTATTAACGGAGGTGGTATTAGTTTTAGAAATAGTCTCTAAATAATTCCTAATTATTCTTCACTGCTTCACCAATTGCTTTGCCGAGATTATAAAGTCTTTCGACATCTTCATCGCGATAAGGAGCGCCTTTCACCTCAACAGATTCAACTGGGCATTCCCATTGGTTTTTCTCAGCAACGCCATTGATGTATTTAACACCGCCGCCGCCCCAGCTCATGCCGCCGAATACGCCATAGACCTTGTTCTTAGGCTTGAACTCTGTGAGCTCGTGCAACAATAAAGTCATGTTTGGGAATACGCTGCCGTAATGAGCGCAGGCACCGATAACGCAACCTTTGTATTTCCAGATGTCGCCGATGATATGCGACACTTCTGTCTTAGCTACATCATAAATCTTGATGTTTTTAACGCCAGCTTCTGCCACGCCACGAGCGATGATGTCGGCCATGAGAGCTGTGTTGCCGTACATAGAACCGTAAGCGATGACGACGCCTTCTTCGTTTTCGCCAGTGCTCCATTTAACGTATCTTTCGAGAACCCATTGCAAGTTGCTGCGCCATACCAAGCCATGTGATGGAGCGATCATCTTGATGTCTAATGGTCCGAGTTTTTGAACAGCCTTCACTGCTTGACCGGCAACTTTACCAACGATATTAGCATAATAACGGCGCATATCGTCTTCATAGAAATCGAGGTTGGCTTCATCGTCGAAGATACATCCGTTGAGAGCTCCAAAACCACCGAAAGCATCGTTAGAGAATAATATCTTGTTGGTTTGTTCGTAAGTCACCATTGATTCTGGCCAGTGGCACATTGGCACCATAAAGAACTGAAGAGTATGTTTGCCGAGGCATAATGTCTCACCTTCAGCAACGATTTTCTTGTTGTTCAATGGTCCGTAGAATGCTTCAAGTGGACCGAAAGTCTTAGCGTTACCGATGACTTGTACTTCTGGATATTCTTGTACGATAGCACGAACAGCGCCGCTATGGTCAGGTTCGTCGTGGTTGATGACGAGATAATCTATTTTACGTTCGCCGAGAATGCTTTTAATTTTAAAGAGAAACTCAGCCATGAAACTGACTTCAACAGGGTCGATGAGAGCCACTTTCTCATCAACTATGAGGTATGAATTATATGAAACACCGTTAGGGAGTTCCATATGATTTTCAAATAGTTCAGTTTTTCTGTCATTGACACCGACATAGAAAATATCGTCGGTCAAGTTAATTTTTAGCATATTAGTATTTTTTTTAGTAATGTTTTTTTCAATTTTCTCATTTATCTCGACATATTAAATACGCACGGGTAGATAAACCCATGCGTATTAATGATATTATCGATTTATTTTTTCATATCATTCTTCTACTGAGAAGTTTTCTGTTCCAACTGCGCAAAGTGGGCAAACCCAGCTTTCTGGCAAGTTTTCAAATGGTGTACCTGGTTCTATTCCGTTATCTGAGTCACCTACTGCTGGGTCATATACATAACCGCAGACATCACAAACATATTTTTTCATCTTTCTAATTTTTTTAAGTTAAACAATAATATTATTAATGTATATCGTAATTTCTTCTTAAATACTGAAGACGTTCTACTACATTTATATCTTCTTTTTTATTTACAATACCTCTGAAGCTTTCAACATTGCTGAAGTTGTGTCTATCCATCCAAGCTTCCACGTCGGCATTCATTTGTTTGATATAATCTATGCCGTTGCGATATAAAGTACTGCAAACCTGTACAGTTTTTGCTCCGGCAAGAATTTGTTTCACCACGTCTTCACCTGTATAAACACCTCTCGAAGCAGAAAGTTCACATGGCAATCCTTGTGATGAGAGGAGAGAAATCCAACGCAAGGTGTTATGATTTTCCTCTGGAGCTGAGATAGAGTTGCCAGGGACAGCTTTCATTTTTTCGATATTGATGTCTGGATTGTAGAATCTGTTGAAGAGTACCAATCCTTTAGCTCCAGCTTTTGTGAGGCTGAAAGCCATACGGCTGATATTAGTGAAGTGATCACCGAGTTTTACAGATACTGGGATATTGATGTTTTTCTCAACATCTTTAAGAATTTTAACATATTCTTCTTCTATTTTTCTTGGGTCGAGGTCTCTGTCGAAAGCAGATATTGCGATATTAAGTTCGATGGCATCGGCTCCTGCGTCTTGAAGTTCTCTTGCGATGCTTGTCCATTCGCCGTCTGTCGAACAGTTGACACTTGCTATGATAGGGATGTCAACATTTTTCTTTGATTCACGAACGAGTTTTTCATATATCTCGATTTCCGTTCCACGCATGAATGTGTTGAGATATTCTTGTGCTTCTGGATATAAATCATAAATTTCGTTATCGGTATATCTTTCTTCCCTTCTGATTTCTGACAGAATCTGTTCTTCAAAGATTGATTTGAGGATTACGGCTCCTGCTCCTGCTTCTGCACAATGTTTAATGCTTTCTACGCTGCCTGTCAAAGTTGAACTGCTGACAATGATAGGAGATTTGATTTCTAAACCGAGATATGATGTTTTTAGTTTCATTTTTATAATTTTTAACTTGACAAAGATAATATATTTTTTGAAGAATTAACAACAGATTCTTATAAAAAAAAACGATACTTGTATCAATTTTTTCGATTTAAAAATCTATTTTTGCAATCTGTTTTTTTTGATATGAACACAAAAGTAAAGGGATATGTTTTAGCTGCCATCTCGGCTGCCACATACGGAATGAATCCTTTGTTCGCCTTGCCTCTTTATGAGGGCGGCATGGATTTATATTCTGTCTTGTTTTTCCGTTATTTATTTGCCATTCCGCTTTTGGCAGTGATGCTCAAAATGCGTCGCCGCGACTTCTCGATAGAGAAAGCCGACACCTTGCCTTTAATTATATTAGGTATATTATTCGCAATGTCGTCGATAACATTATTCTCGAGTTACAACCACATGGATGCCGGCATCGCTTCGACTATTTTATTTGTCTATCCGATAATGGTCGCACTCATCATGTTCATTTTCTTTAAAGAGAAAATATCTAAAAAAACTATGGCCTGCATTGCTGTCGCCTTGTTCGGGATAGTGTTGTTGTGCAATAGCGGTGAAGGAGCGGTCGTAAGCATGAAAGGCGTTCTTTTCGTAATTGCTTCAGCTCTATCATATTCCATTTACATCGTTATGGTAAACAAATCTAGGATTAAGAAAATGGCTACCATCAAGCTTACGATGTATGTATTGACAATAGGCTGGTTTATTTTTGCCGCAAAAGCACTGATAAGCGGAAAGCTTTACACACCTTCGCCAGAACAATGGTATCTTTGGTTAAACTTAATAGCGTTAACGATATTTCCAACAATAATTTCATTGATATGTACAACGGAAGCCATACAATGTATCGGCTCCACTCCTACTGCAATACTTGGTGTTTTAGAGCCGGTGACGGCGGTATTCTTCGGTGTCGTCATTTTTGGAGAAGTCATAACGCCACGCATAATGATAGGATTGATACTTGTTATAGTATCAGTCACCTTGGTTGTGGCAGGCAGTCACACCGGAAAGTTACTGTTAAGATTAAGGAAGATGTTTCCTAAAAAGAACGTCAAGCCGTAATTATCGATTATTCAATAACTCCGCTTCCTAAAACGACAGGTTCTGTTTCGTGATATATTATACCGAATTGTCCGGCGGCTACGCCAGAGATAGCTTCTTCTGAGATGATAGAAAGTTTATCGTCCGATTCGCTCAATTTCAAAATGCCGAAATTGAAACCAGGCTGATGTCTTATTTTATATCTCACTCTTTGTCCGTCGTTGAATTGTATAGCAGGATTCATTGTCATGACATCGAGCAAGTCGATGTTGTTAACATATTGAGCTGCCGGGTCGTAGCCTTTAGACACGAAGATATGATTTCTTTCTGTATCTTTTTTCACCACGAACCAAGGGCCACCGCCCAAACCGAGGCCTTTTCTTTGTCCGATGGTATGAAACCAGAAGCCTTTATGTTTACCTAATTTCTTTCCTGTTTCAAATTCAATAATATCGCCTTCTTTTTCGCCTACATACTCTCTGATATAATCATTATAATTTATCTTTCCGAGGAAGCAGATGCCTTGAGAGTCGTGGCGTTGAGCGCTTGGGAGCTTATGAAACTCAGCGAGACGTCTCACTTCAGATTTCGGGATGTCGCCTATTGGGAACATCGCCTTTGAAAGCTGATGATAAGTTATTCTGGCGAGGAAGTCAGTTTGGTCTTTAAAAGTATCGACTGCTGTTCCGAGCCAAGATATGCCGTTTTCATCATACCATTGGCGTGCGTAATGACCTGTCGCTATTCTATCGAACTGATAGCCCATCTTTTCTTCAAAAGCGCCGAACTTAATCATTCTGTTACACATCACATCAGGATTTGGAGTCAGGCCTTTGCGCACAGAATCCATTGTGTAACTTGCGACACGGTCATAATATTCTTTTTGCAAATCGACAATATCGAAAGGGCAGCCGTATTTTTTAGCGATATAAGTTGTTATCTCAATATCCTCTTCTGAAGGACAATCCATGAGGTCATCTTTACCTTCGAGGCCTATTTTAATATAAAAAATATGAGGATTAAAGCCCTGTTCTTTCAAGATAGGAACCATCACGGAGCTATCCACACCGCCTGATACTAAAGCTGCAATTTCCATTAAGTCGAGATTTATTTTATATTAGCTGAAGAAATATCAGTCTTGACGATTCTGACATAACCCATGTTTTCAAATTGTTTTTCTGCGGAATCATAGATAGCGCCGTATCTCTTTCCTTTATATAAGGCCCAAGTCTTGTCACCATAAGAGAAATGCCACCATTGTGTTGGATTATTAACAAATCCTTGTGCCTTCATTATTTTCACGAGGTGCAAACGATTTTTCTTTTGTTCCTCATTTGAATGTTTTGAAGCTTTTTCACGATATTTTGAACCGAAGTCCAAGTCATTGCCATTTTTGTCGCACAAAGCCACATCCAAAGCAGCGCCAGTATCATGGCCGCCCATGCTCTTATCAGGATTTGTATATTTTTTATTCAATATAGACAACATTTGAGCTTTTCCGATATTCGAGTTTTCACTCTGCATTTTATTAAACTCCTCATTCCATTTTTCGGTAAGAGCTAATCTTGAGCTATACGCTCTGTAAATTTTAATATATTCATTATCAGCGAGGTTGTCTGCAATTCTATACAATTTATTAGCAACAGTTTTTCTCAACAGCACTGGTGATTCCACAGTATTTTTATCGATAATGATTTTATGATGGTTAACCAATTCCTCCAAATGTTCGTAGCACTCTTTCACATGAATTCTTGTAATATACTTTTGAGAAATTGTTTTTTTAAAGCCGAATTTATAAAGCATCAAATTCCATGAATAAGCAATTATGTATTTTGCTCTTTTAGATTTAAGGATTAAGTATGTAACGGCTACAGCTGCAATAATCAGCATTGCAACTAAAATTTCAACATAATTATATCTGATAAAATCACCCATAATGTATTTTACTTTTTGTTTTTTATTTTTTTAAATCAACGACAATAGGACAATGGTCTGAGAAATTAACTTCCGGCATTATAGATACACTTTCTATACAATCATTAAGATTTTCTGTAATGATATGATAGTCGATACGCCAGCCTTTATTATTTTGTTTTGCGTTAGCTCGATAGCTCCACCAGCTATAGTTATGAGGCTCTTTGTTCAAGAATCTAAAGCTGTCAGTATATCCGTTATTTAAGAATTTAGAGAACCAGTCTCTTTCTTCAGGGAGGAATCCTGATGACTTTGCGTTACGTATAGGGTCGTGAATATCTATAGCTTCATGACAGATATTATAATCGCCGGATATAACGAGCTGAGGGCGAGACTTTCTTAATTCATTAATATAATCGAGGAAGAAGTCGAGCCATTTCATTTTAAAATCTTGGCGTTCGTCGCCACTTGTTCCGGAAGGATGATATACGCTTACGACAGACAAGTCGCCGAAGTCGGCGCGAAGGAATCTGCCTTCATTGTCATAATCCTCGTTATTCATTCCATAGACCACATTGTCAGGTTTTATTTTGGAGAGTATTGCTACGCCGCTATAACCTTTTTTCTTAGCAGGGAACCAATAGTGATTGTAGCCGAGCATTTCAATTTCCATAAGAGGAATTTGGTCTTGAGTAGCTTTAATTTCCTGAAGGCAAATCACGTCGGGAGAGTTAGCCTCAAGCCATTGAAGCAGCCCTTTTGAGATGGCAGCTCTTATTCCATTAACATTATAACTAACAATACGCATCTATACAAATAGTTTTTTGCAAAGATAAAAATTATTTAGCAAAAAATACCATAAATATAAATTCATTTTTTTATATTTGGAGACTGAAAAATAAGTATTGTGAAGACAAAAATAAAAGCACGTATATTTTGGTTGGCGCAAAAGATTAACAAATGGCGTTTCAAGCACATGTCTGAGAAACAGTTCATGTTGTTATTGAGTGTGCCTACTGGTTTTCTTGCAGGTTTATCTGCTATTATTATCAAGAAGTTAGCCCATTATATCAGAGACTATTTCTATAATATCGCCACACACGAAGATCATTACGATTTATTGTTTTTCATTTTTCCTGCGATAGGAATTTTGTTAACAATAATCTTTTGTCGTTTCATATTGAAGAGAGAAGTTGGTCACGGCATTCCTGGTATTTTGTATGCCATACAGAAGAATAAGGGAGCAGTGAAGCCTTACAACACATTTGCATCTATTATCACGAGTGCGTTGACAGTTGGTTTTGGAGGTTCTGTCGGTCTTGAAGGTCCGTCGGTATCCACGGGTTCGGCGATAGGCTCCAACATTGGTCAATTGCTTCGTCTCAACCAGAAGAACATCGTGGTGCTCATCGGAATGGGATGTGCCGCAGCGCTCGCCTCTATCTTCCAAGCGCCTATCACCGGTATAATTTTCGCCATTGAAGTATTTATGATTGACATCTCGATGGCATCGTTGATACCGATAATGGTATCATCATTCGTAGCGATTCTCACTTCATATTATTTTTTGGGAAGAGCCTTCGAATATACCATCACCACAAGCACAGCCTTCATGCCTGCGAACTCATTGTTTTACGTTGGTTTAGGATTATTTGTAGGTTTGGTGTCAGCATATTTCATGTATGTTTATTTCAAAGTTGGAAAGAAAGCCAAGAAGATAAAATCTCCATGGATGAGATTTGCGTTAGGAGTCAGCGGCTTAGGTATTTTGATTTTCATTTTCCCAGCATTGTATGGAGAAGGCTACGAAGCCATCAACGCTGCTCTCAATGGCGACACATCCATTTTATTTGAGAACAACATTTTTTCAAGTTTCCAGAACAATCAATGGATAATATTGATATTGATGTTGGTTATCATTCTTTTTAAAGCCATCGCCACCTCGCTCACTTTTGCCGCTGGCGGTGTTGGCGGTACCTTTGCACCTGCCTTGTTCTTAGGCGCATTCTCCGGTATGTTCTTCGCCACTTTCGTCAACACACTCGGATTGGGTAGCCTCAACATCACCAATTTCGCCTTAGTCGGAATGGGAGGTGTAATCGCAGGAATGCTGCATGCTCCACTCACCGGAATATTCCTTATCGCTGAAATAACAAACGGATATTCGCTCATGGTGCCTATGATGATTGTATCGGCAATGTCGTATGCCATCAACAGAACATTCTTCAAAGACTCTATCTACACCAAATCGGTCAGTGATAAAGGCGTACGCGTCTCTCATAACAAAGACATCAGCATACTTAATATGATGAACCTCAACAAACTTATAGAGACCAATTTTGCCACCGTACGTTCAGACCAGACATTGAGAGATTTACTTCCTATAATTTCATCATCAAGAAGAAACATCTATCCTGTCGTTGATGAAAACGGCAACTTCAAAGGACATGTTCTTTTCGACTCGATAAGAAAAATCATCTTCGACCCGGAACAATACGACACAACAATAGAAGACATCATGCTTTTCCCTGATTATCTCATCACTACAGAAGACAGCGTCGAGGAAATCGTAAGGAAATTTGAACGCTCGGGCAACTATAACATAGCCATCGTTGAAGGGAAAAAATACCTCGGCTATATTTCAAGAGCACTTATGTTTACAACATACCAGGCAACATTGAAAGAAATATCTGATGATTAATTAGGAGTTAAGAGTTAGGAATTTATATAGATTATGAATTACATTAAAAAATTAAAAGAACTTTATAAAGACAAGAGATACACTTCAACAATAGACGTTGGATTGTTTGTAGTACTTATTTTCAGCTTCCATTTCTTGTTTTTAGGATGGCAGGCTCTAAATTATTTTCCTATCGGTGAGTTGATTAACAAATTGTTCGATTCTGCATCGGCCTTGTTATTCGATCAAAGCTGCTGGGTTTTGGAAAACATATTTAATATTGACATCATAACCCATAAACACACCATAGGCGTGATAAACTGCAACAACACTTATTCTTTGATTAACGTTGCTCCTGAATGTACAAGCCTGAAACAATGGCTTCACTGGATATTTCTCATGCTGATTTTCCCTGGTCCTTGGAAGCATAAATTATGGTACATTCCGGCAGGTCTTGTCATCATCGAATGGATTAACGTAGTAAGAGTTGTCGGCATTACATTATGCATGATACCTTTCCCTGACAAATTCGACTTCTTCCACGACTATATCTTCAAAACATTGTTCTATTTCTTCATATTCGTGATGTGGGTTGTCTGGGTTGAGAAGTTTTTACATAAAAAAGAAAAAATTAAAAATTAAAATATATGGATTCAAAAAGTATTATCTTCGTCCTTGATGCCGGCGGCACAGGATTCAAATTTTCGGCAGTACAAAACTATAAAGAGATAATAGATGCTTTCACTATCAAGACAGCATCAGACACTTTGGAAGAGCAACTACAAAAGATTATTGAAGGTTTCCGTCGCACAGAAGAGTTATGCGGCAGCAAGCCGGCAGCTATCAGTTTCTGCTTCCCTGGTCCAGCCGATTATCCTAACGGCATCATCTGCGACCTCGCCAATTTACCTCTCTTCAGAGGCGGCGTCGCTCTTAAAGACATGTTGGAAAACGAATTCAAAGTGCCGGTATATATCAACAACGACGGCGACTTGTTCGCTTACGGCGAGGCTTTGGGCGGCGTGCTTCAAGATGTCAACGCTCTTCTCGAAAAGGCTGGCAATCCTAAGAGATACAAGAACCTCGTAGGTCTTACTCTTGGCACAGGTTTCGGTGGCGGCGTGGTCCTCGACGGCCGTCTGTTGCAAGGCGACAACTCAGCAGGCGCAGAAGTATGGTGCATGAGAAATATACTCTATCCTCAGACAAGTGCAGAAGATTCTATCAGCATCAGAGGCGTACGTCGCGTCTATGCTCGTGAGGCTGGAATTGAGTTCGAGGCAGCACCTCAACCTTTCGACATCTGCGAAATAGCATTGGGCAACAAAGAAGGTAACAAAGAAGCTGCTCTCAAAGCTTGGGACGAATTCGCTACAGTATTGGCCGACATCATCGCCAACATCGCTACTGTCATCGACGGCATCGTGGTTCTCGGCGGCGGCCTCTCCGGAGCAGCTAAAATTTTCATGCCTAAAGTCGTTGAACATCTCAACACAGCATATCCAGGATTGGACGGAAACAAAATACCAAGAATGGAAATCTCTGCTTATAACTTAGATGATGAAGAAGGCAGAAACGCTTTCACTGCAACATCTGGCAAGATGATAAAAGTGCCTTTCTCTGACAAAGAAGTATGGTACGACCCGTCAAAGAAAATCGGTGTCACCGCAACAAAACTCGGAACATCATCAGCGGTATGCATCGGAGCATACGCTTTTGCGATGAATAAATAAATATAAGTCGAGGATTAGGAATTATGGCAGATGTATTGAAAATAGCTTGCGTGCAGACCGACATCATCGCACGAAATCCTTCAGAAAACTTCAGGCATCTTGATGAGCTTTTTGCAAAAATTCAAGATGACAGAGATATTATTATCTTACCTGAGACTTTCACAACAGGCTTCCCAGCAGAACCGGAACTCTTCGCCGAAGACGAAAACGGTCCGACCATGACATGGCTCCGTCAAAAAGCCAAAGAGAGAAACTGCGTGATATGCGGCAGTTTCATCACTTCATTCAGCCAACAGCCATACCACAACACTCTCGTTTGGATGAATCCTGACGGCTCATATCATACATACAATAAACGTCATACTTTTATGGGCGGGGAAAAAGAGCAGCTACGCTGCGGTCAAGACCTTGTAACAATAAACTACAAAGGATGGAAAATTCGTCCTTTCGTATGTTACGACCTTCGTTTCCCTGTGTGGCTCCGCAACACTTATAAAGAAGGTGAATTTGAATACGACTTGGCGATACTTATTGCCAACTGGCCTCAACCTAAAGCATATATCTGGAACACATTGCTTTCTGCACGCGCCATCGAAAACCAGGCTTATTTCATCGGCGTGAATCGTGTTGGAACAGACCACAACAACGTTCCGTATATAGGCGGAACAAAAATCGTTAATGCCAAAGGCAGAACCGTTGCTGAGATTGCAGGCGATAAGGAAAATATACTCGAAGCAGAAATAGATATGGAATCTATGTCAAGCTTCAGAAATCATTTCATTGTACATAAAGACTGGGACGATTTTAAAATTGTGTAACCATTTATTACCATTGGTAAATATAAATTATGAATATTATAATAGCAGGAGACGGTGAAGTTGGCATGCATTTAGCACAAGCCTTGGAACACGGCGATCATAACATCACCATCGTTGACCCACATGAGGAACTTCTTAAAATGATTGAAGAGCAATCTGACTTGATGACAATAGTTGGAGACTCTACCTCAATAAGAATTTTACAACAAGCCAATGTAAAAAAAGCCGACTTGGTTATTGCTGTACTTCACGATGAACACATCAACCTCTTGACTGGCATTCTCGCAAAGAAACTCGGTGCACAAAAAGTCATAGTGCGTGTCAACACTATGGAAAGTCTCAGTAAAGAAAATTGGCGTATATATCAAGACCTCGGCATCGACGGAATTGTATCTCCTGAAGATATTGCAGCTCAGGAAATTATCAACTTATTGAAACAGAACGTAGCAACAGAAGCCCACGACTTCGCAGGTGGCAAATTGGAACTTCTTATGATTAAGTTGGAACCTAATGCCATTGCTATCAACAAGACCTTAGAAGAAGTCATAGAAAATTATAAACACATCGACTTCAGAGCTCTTGCTATTCACAGAAGACAAAACACCTTCATTCCTAAGGCTCACGACGTTTTCCAAGAAGGCGACCTCGTTTATGTAATAACAAAACCTCATGCCATAAAAGAGCTCATGCAGCTCAGCGGAAAGACAAAATTAAACATTAACAATGTGATGATTGTCGGAGGAAGTCGCGTCGGCAAACTAACGGCAAAACGCCTCGAAGACGACCTTAATATCAAAATCTTCGAGTTGGATAAAGAACGTTGCTATGAACTAACAAACGTATTGTCCAACACTTTGGTAATAAACGCCGACGCAAGAGACGTCGATCTTTTAGAAGACGAAGGCATCAAAGATATGGACGCTTTCATCGCCGTCACCGACAACACCGAGACTAATATTCTAACATGTCTCCAAGCCAAAAACTACGGCGTGAAAAGAACTATTGCAATGGTGGAAAACATCGACTATATCGACATATCTCAAAACATAGGCATCGACACCATCATCAATAAAAAACTCATAGCAGCAAGCTACATGGTACGTTACACTCTCGGAGGTAACGTCTCTTCTCTCAAATGTCTCAGCGGCATCGACGCCGACATCGTGGAGTTTGTGGTTCGCGACGGCGCCGCTGTCACCAACAAACCTATCAACAAACTCGATATGCCTGACGGCGCAGTGATCGGCGGCATCATAAGAGGCGAAGACAGCTTCATCGCTGTTGGCAATTTCCAAATACAAGCCGAAGACAGAGTTGTTGTTCTCGTCCTTCCTAAGACAATTCAAAAAGTAGAAAAACTTTTCCGTTAATATAATGAAAAAAATATCTGCAACCATAATAACACTAAACGAAGAAGACAAAATTCGTCCTTGCTTAGAATCTTTAAGAGAAATAGCCGACGAAATCGTCGTCGTTGATTCTCTCTCGACTGATTCAACAAAATCAATATGCGAGGAGTTTCATGTTAAGTTCATAGAACAAAAATGGTTAGGATATTCTGAACAAAAAAATTTAGCCAACAAACTCGCCACTCACGACTGGATTCTCTCTATCGATGCCGATGAAGTCGTTTCTGAAGAATTGAAAAAATCCATCTTGAAAATAAAAAACAATGACGATGACGATAACATTGTTTTCTCTTTTAACAGATTGAACAATTACTGCGGAAAATGGATTCATCACTCCGGATTCTATCCTGATAAGAAAATAAGGATATGGAATCGTAATGTGGGTAAATGGGAAGGCTTGATTCACGAAGTCATCAAGTTTAATAAGAAAGTGAAAGAACATCATCTTAAAGGCGACCTCCTTCATTATTCTTATTCAAAACCAGAAGACTTTGAAAAACAATTGTTTAAATTTGCAGAGATGAGAGCGCAACATTATTTCGACAAAGGAAAGAAAAATGCATTTTTGCTCAGCGTCATTTCTCCAATATATTACTTCATTCAACATTATATAATAAGGTTAGGATTCTTGGACGGAAAAGAAGGATTCACGATGTGCCGCATAGGAGCCAAAGCGACGAGACATAAATATAAAAAATTGATAGAGATTCAGAATCTCAGGAACTCAGAATTATCAGAAAACAAATAAAATATATTATCACATGAAAAACATAGAACAAGTTAATTTCGAAGGCAAACGCGTTATAGTCCGCGTTGACTTCAACGTACCGTTAGACGAAAATTTCAATATCACCGACGACACTCGCATCCGTGCAGCGATGCCAACAATCAACAAAGTCATCAACGATGGCGGAATGGTTATTTTAATGTCACATCTCGGTCGTCCAAAGAAAAATCCAGACGAAAAATATTCATTGAAACATATCGTCAATTATCTCAGCCAAGTTATCGGCAAAGAAGTCATTTTCGCTGACGACTGCATGAAAGCTGCTGAAAAAGTCGCTGCCATGAAAGCAGGCGATGTCCTCTTGTTAGAGAATCTCCGTTTCTACGCTGAAGAAGAAGGTAAAGTTCGCGGCATAGAAAAAGGCGAAGAAGGATACGACGAAGCAAAGAAAGCTCTCAAAGAAAGCCAAAAAGAATTTACCAAGACTTTGGCCTCATACGCCGATTATTATGTAAATGACGCTTTCGGAACAGCACACCGCGCTCATGCTTCAACAGCGCTCATCGCCGACTATTTCGACGCTGACCATAAGATGTGTGGTTTCCTCATGGGCAAGGAAATCAACGCTATAGATAAAGTGATGAAAGACATTCAACGTCCTTTCACAGCTATCATGGGCGGTTCAAAAGTATCAACAAAAATCGATATTATTGAAAATCTTTTAACAAAAGTAGATAACCTCATCCTCTGCGGCGGCATGACTTACACATTCAAAAAGGCTCTCGGAGGCAATATCGGTAAGTCGATATGCGAAAACGACAAATTGGATTTGGCACTTTCTTTATTACAAAAAGCAAAAGACAACAACGTTAATTTAGTTTTAGCTGTTGATGCTGTCGTTGCCGACAATTTTAGCAATGACGCCAACACATTAGTCGTTGACCCTATGGATATTCCTGAAGCATACGAAGGCATGGACATCGGTCCTAAGACAAGAGAATTATTCGGTGATGTAATCAAAAATTCAAAGACAATATTATGGAACGGACCATGCGGTGTGTTTGAATTTGACAACTTCTCACACGGCTCACGCGCTATAGCAGAAGCTATCGTTGAAGCTACCAAGAACGGAGCATTCTCCTTGATAGGCGGTGGCGACTCTGTTGCTTGCATCAATAAATTTGACATGTCGAACGACGTTTCATACGTTTCAACAGGCGGCGGCGCATTGCTGGAAGCTATTGAAGGTAAAGAGCTCCCAGGTATAGCTGCGATAAAATAAAAAGAGACGCTTAAAGCGTCTCTTTTTATTTTATCGCTGTTATTCCACTATCGTCATTTCATCAACTAATCTTGTTGCGCCGGCATATTTGTCAACGATGAACAAGACGTAACGAATATCGACAGAGATATTTTTACAAATTGAAGGGTCGTAAATCAAATCGCTCATTGTGCCTTCCCAAGTACGGTCGAAGTTAAGACCGAGGAGATGACCGTCGGCATTCAATATCGGACTTCCTGAATTACCGCCAGTTGTGTGGTTGCCAGCGATGAAAGCGACGTGCATACTACCGTCTTTATCTGCATAACGACCGTAGTCTTTGTTTTCATAAAGCTCACGGAGACGGTCTGTGACGACATAATCATAAATATCAGGATTTTCCTTTTGCATGATACCGTCTAATGTTGTGAAGTGTTTGTAGGTGACAGCGTCTCTTGGACTGAAGCCGCCAATCTTGCCGTAAGTGACACGCAATGTGAAGTTAGCGTCAGGATACATCATCTTTTCAGGATTTCGCTCTGCATGATATTCCATCTGACCACGCATAAACACTCTTTGTAAATCAGAGATTTGGTTGTTTAAGTCAGTTGTCTTTGTTCTGATATTGTTAAGATAGAAATCCATTACGTCGTTGTATGCCATAAGAGCTGGGTCTTTTGCAAGTTTCTTAGCCTTTGAAGCCTTGAACTCATCTAAAAATTTATTAACATCTTCTTCAGAAGTGAACATAGTCTTTGCAAATAATTCATCAACGTAAGCTTGAACGTCATTATATTTATTTACTATTGTGTTAAGCAATTCCGGACGGAAATCAGCTGGTTGATTTGCAATATATTCTGATAACATAGCGACTGCAACTTCTTCATCAATAGGTTGATAATAATCTTTGAAGAAGACCTTTGTTGCTTCTTTAGCAGCAGCTATCATTTGATCTATTTCTTCTTGGGATGTTTCTTTTGTCACTTTAGCGAGTTTGTTAAACTCAGCGGCGAATGTTAAAATCTCAATGTTAAGTGCTGTTTCTGAGAGATAAGTTGTTGCGAGACGATAAGGCTCATATTCTGCATATAACTTTTCAAAATCAGATATTAAGTTAAGGTAAGCGCCTCTTTGACGGCTCTTGTAAGCCCATTCAGTAAATTTCTCATCGAAGTTCTTTTTCTTTTGAATACCTTTGAAGTTATTGATACCTTCAACAACACCCATCCATTTTTTCCATCCATTGCCGAGGTGAGCATGTTTTGAAGCGTATTGAATTCTAACTTTTGGGTCTTTTTCTTGATGTTTGTTATAAATATTCAATATTTTGCCACGAAGGTCAACGCTGACAGGATAAATCACGTTAGCTTCTTGATTTACAGCTACAGCAGGAAGATATTCGTTAGTACGTGCAGGATAGCCGAACACGAAAGTGAAATCATCTTTTTCTGCGCCTTTCAATGAGATTGGGAAATGATAGTTAGGTTTGTAAGGGACGTTATCTTCACTATATTCAACGGCTTTGCCTTCTGGAGAGACATAAATACGGAAGATAGAGAAGTCGCCGGTGTGACGAGGCCAAACCCAGTTGTCGGTGTCGCCGCCGAACTTGCCAATATTTGATGGAGGTGTTCCAACCATACGAACATCCTTAAACACCTCATTATAAATCATGAAATATTGATTGCCATGATAGAAAGGCTTAATAACGACTTGATAATCAGTGTTAGCTTCTGCCTCTTCTTTTATTTTCTTAATATTTTCATTAACTATTTTTGTTCTTTCTTCATTAGATGTTTCTTTTGTCACGCCTTCCAAAACGCGTTCTGTAACATCTTCCATGCTTTTCAACATGACAGCAGTGAGACCTGGACATGGAAGTTCTTCTTCGAAGCTCATTGCCCAAAAACCATCTGTGAGATAATCGTGTTCCACTGTACTATGATGTTGAATCCAGTCGAAACCGCAGTGGTGATTTGTAAGGAGAAGGCCTTGATCGCTGACGATTTCGCCAGTACATCCGCCGCCAAACAAAACGACAGCGTCTTTCATACTGCTATGATTGATAGAATAAATATCATCAACGGTGATATTCATACCCATCTCTTGCATGTCTTTTTCGTTGCTTTGCAACAACATCGGAATCCACATTCCTTCGTCGGCTCTTAATTGTAAAGAGAACGACATCAATACGATAAATGATAAAAGGAGTTTTTTCATATTTAAAAAATTTAGATTATTCTCAGCATTGCAAAGATAAGATTATTTTCGCTACATGTCGTGAGCAATGAACTGCAAGTAAAAACTTTTCTTTATCTTTGCAATACAAAAACCAATAAATTTAGAAACATGGCATCACATAATGATTTAGGTGCTTTGGGCGAACAGATTGCGCTCGAGTATCTCCTTGCAAAAAATTATCAGATTTTAGAAACCAACTGGCTTTGCGGTCATAAGGAAGTTGACATTATTGCCAAAGACAACGACACTATCGTTTTTGTTGAAGTTAAAACACGCCATAGTTCATGTCTCGTCGATCCAGAAATAACAGTAGATGTTTATAAACAGCGACATCTCATCTGGGCTGCTAACTCATACGTCAATCGTTTTCAATATGACAACGACGTTCGATTCGACATCATAGCAATCGTCATCGACAAGAACAACGAAAAAAGGATAGAACACATTGAAGATGCATTCTATCCTTCTCTTAGATAGACGAAAGACAAAAGTCTAACGGCTAAAGTTTTTTACCTTTAGACTTTCGTCATTAGCCTTTAGTCAATTATCCAACAGAACTTCCTGGAGCGACAGGCTGACTTGGTGACATGACAACCAAACGTCCGTCTTTGTCTTCAGCTGATAAAATCATGCCTTCGCTGACGATGCCTTTCAACTTGCGAGGCTCGAAGTTAGCGATGAAGCATACTTGCTTGCCGACTAATTCTTCAGGATTTGGATAATATTTAGCGATTCCTGAAACGATGGTACGTTTGTTCATACCGTCGTCAATCAAGAATTGTAATAACTTGTCTGCTTTTGGAACTTTAACGCATTCTAAAACAGTACCGACTCTGATGTCCATCTTGCCAAATTCATCGATATTGGTGTTAGGTTTGATTGGATTTGGAGCCCATGCGTTGAGTTCGTTTTGTTTCTTTGTCTCTTCCAATTTATTGACTTGAGCAGCCACTGTCTCGTCTTCGACTTTTGTGAATAACAATTCAACTTCGCCTATAGTAGCGTTTTCGTTCAATAAGATTGTTTCTTTAGCTTGATTCCAACCGCTTACTTCCAAGCCAATCATTGATTGTAATTTCTTAGCTGAGAATGGCAAGAATGGTTCTGACAAGATAGCGAGTTTAGCAACGATTTGCAATGAAACAGCGAGAACGGTCTTAACTCTTTCAGGATCTGTCTTGAATTGTTTCCAAGGTTCGTTTTCTGTGAGATAACGATTACCAAGACGAGCTAAGTTCATCAATTCTGACAAGCCTTCACGGAATTTATAGTTATCGAGAAGGTTAGCAATCTTATCAGGATATTGATTCATTTCTTCAATAGCAGCTTCGTCTTTTTCGTTGAGATTAATCATAGCTGGAACCTTACCTTCGAAATATTTATGAGTAAGAACCAAAGTACGGTTTACGAAGTTACCGAAGATAGCGAGTAATTCGTTGTTATTTCTGTCTTGATAATCTTTCCAAGTGAAGTTGTTATCTTTTGTCTCAGGAGCGTTAGCTGTCAACACATAACGAAGTACGTCTTGTTTA
>JAGBVS010000094.1 GCA_017630195.1 Bacteroidales bacterium
GACAACGTAACCACAGAAATCAACGCACTTTTATATTTCCAAATCGTTGACCCAATCAAATCCGTTTATGAAATCGAAAACCTTCCTGTCGCTATCGAAAAGCTCACACAGACAACATTACGTAACGTCATCGGCGAGTTGGAGTTAGACGAGACTTTGACATCACGCGACACCATCAATGCTAAGCTTCGCGCTGTGTTAGATGACGCTACAAACAAATGGGGCGTCAAGGTGAACCGCGTTGAGTTACAAGACATCACACCTCCTGAGTCAGTACGTATCGCCATGGAAAAACAAATGCAGGCCGAACGTAACAGACGTGCTGAAATCTTGAAGGCTGAAGGTGAAAAGACATCAGCGATTTTGAAGTCAGAAGGAGAAAAGACATCACAAATCAACAACGCTGAAGCTGAAAAAGCAGCAGTACTCCTCAAGGCAGAAGGCGAAGCAAAGGCTAAGATTTTACAAGCAGAAGCTGAGTCACAAGCAATTGCCATGATAGCAGAAGCAATCAAGAACACCAAGACCGACCCTGCGTCATATCTCTTGGCAACAAAATATATCCAGACATTAGAACAAATGGTCAGCGGCAAAGACAACAAGACCATCTATATGCCATACGAAGCATCAAATATGCTCGCTTCATTAGGATCTATAAAAGACATATTTAATAAATAATGACAGTCTATGAGTCTATAAGTCTATAAGTCTATGAGTCTATGAGTTTTAAAGCGCTTATTGACTTATCGACTTATCGACTTATTGACTTATTGACTTATCGACTTATCGACTTATCGACTTATCGACTTATTGACTTATCGACTTATTGACTAAAAAAAATGCAACTCACAGAAAGACAACAGAAAGTAGTAGATAAATTAAACGAGTTAGAGATACCATTCGACATTCACTTCCACCCTCCTATTCCTACAATTGAAGAGGCTCTCAACTATTGGAAAGAATTCGACTCTACACATTGCAAGAACTTATTTTTCAGAAATCATAAAGGAAACAGACATTACCTCGTCATTTTCCATTGTATGAAGCAACTCGCCATCCACGACCTTGAACAAAGACTAAAACAAGGCAAGCTGAGTTTCGCCTCTGAAGCAAGAATGGATAAATATCTTGGGTTGAAACCAGGCAGCGTTTCTCCTTTTGGAATCATAAACGATGAAGAAAAACACGTGTATCTTTATATCGACAAAAATCTCCTTAAAGCCGAAAAACTGAGCTTCCACCCTAACGATAATACAGCCACATGTGTAATAAGCAAAGACGATTTGATAAAATTCTTAGACACAATGGGTAACGGCTATGAATTCATCGACTTATATGACGAATAATTTTTTTTAAGAATGAATTGTTTCTTTGCCTAAAAAAACGTACCTTTGCACACGTTAACGAAAAGGCATAAAAGGCTCTTTTCTATTGTATCACGAATTATATTTTTATGGATTATTCCCGATGTATAAAACCTTGCGTTGAATCAGAAATTGGTAAGTTGAATTGCGTATTATTGCACGCTCCGGGTTTGGAAATAGAACACATGACACCGGAAAACGCTCATAAGTTTCTGTTCAGCGACATGTTAAACCAACGCGAAGCTTATAACGACTATAGAGATTTTGAAGGCACTTTAAGAAGAGTAACTGATGTTCTTACTGTAAAAGAACTTCTTGAAGACATACTCAAAAACCAAGAATTAAAATACGAGCTCGTTGAAAAAATTTGCAAAAGAGAAAACGTAGAATTCTTGAATGACGAGTTAAATAAATTATCAAACACAGAATTAGCAAAAGCATTCATTGAAGGTCTCGAAAACGATAGCTTCAAAGAAAGATATATATTGCCACCTGCGCCTAACTTCTTCTTCATGAGAGATGCGTCATTCACCATGTACGACAACATCATGATCAGCAAGATGGCGACTACAGTACGCGACAGAGAGAGCATTCTCCTTCAAGCTATCTACAACAACTCCCCTATCTTCGACGTAAAAACAGTTAATCCCGTCGAGCAATACGCTCCAAACGGAATCGGAAGAGTTGAAGGCGGCGACGTCTTGATGGCACGCCACGACATCATCTTGAGCGGATGCGGCGCAAGAACAAGCGAAGAAGGCATCAAGGCAATGGTCGAACATCTCAAGACTAAAGGCGGACACAGACACCTTATCGCACAACAATTACCATTAGAGCCAGAGTCGTTCATCCACTTAGACATGGTATTCACATTGTTGGATGTTAACAAATGTATGGCATTCAAGCCTGTCATCCTCAATCAACAATATAAGACAGTTCATTACGAAATATTCGAAAACGGTGAAGTCAAGGTTTATGAAGAAGAAAACCTCATCGTAGCATTGAGAAAACTCGGCATGGACTTAGAGCCAATCTTCTGTGGCGGCGACGACGAATACAATATGCTCCGCGAACAATGGCATAGCGGTTCAAACTTCTTCACCTTCGCTCCAGGCAAAATCTTAGGTTACGAAAGAAATTACAACACAATAGAAAACCTCCACAAACACGGTTTTGAAGTCTTGACAGCTGCTGACGTAGCATCAGGCAAAGTCAGCGTTGACGATTACAAGAACTGCGTTGTTGCGTTCAAAGGCAACGAGCTCTCACGCGGTGGCGGCGGCGCACGCTGCATGACGATGCCATTGCATAGAGATGCAGTTGCTTGGTAAGTTGAAAATCAATGTAGAGACGCGTCGATGTTTCCTATGAAAACAAACACACATTGACACGTCTCATATAAAATTAACGGAGACGTCATTGGAAGATGGCGTCTTTTTTTTGTGCCTTCGGCCAACAACGGACAACGAGACTACAAGTAGAGACGTTTCATTGTTTCATAAATATAAACACACAATGAAGCGTCTCTTTTTTTATTAGGAGTTATTTTCTCTCGCAGAGGCGCAGAGTGTCGCAGAGATTTTTTCATTATTTCTTTGCGTTGCTTTGCGTCTTTGCGAGGGATTTTTTACAGAACTAAAAATCTTTTGTTTTTCCGTCTTTTACCTTAAATCTTTTCTTTATATTTGCACTGAGTAAAAATACTCAATACACCGAGTAAAATGCAACAATATGTACAAAAGAACTGAATATAAAACAATTATGAATAGACTTTTAGAAGAAAGAAAGTTTATTCAAGTGGTAATGGGACCTCGTCAAGTGGGAAAATCAACAGTTGTAAAACAGGTGTTGAAAGATATTGATATTCCATATCAGTTTTATTCAGCTGATAATGTTCCAGCAACCAATAGTGCATGGATATCCGACTGTTGGTCCGCTGTCAGAAGTCTAAAAGAAAACAAAGGTTGGAATGACGTCATATTAGTAATAGACGAGATTCAAAAGATTGCAAATTGGAGCGAAGTCGTAAAAAAAGAATGGGATAACGATACTTTCCATGATTATAACATCAAAGTATTGTTATTAGGCTGCAGTCGCGTTTTGTTAGAAAAAGGTTTATCTGAGTCATTAGCAGGTCGTTTTGAAGAGATACGCATGAGTCATTGGAGCTATATAGAAATGAAAGATTGCTTCGGTTTCACTTTGGATCAATACATCTATTTCGGAGGATACCCAGGTGCTGCAGCGTTAATAGATGACGAAGAACGCTTCAATCATTATATTCAGTCTGCCATAATAGAAGCAACTATAAACAAGGATATTTTGATGGATACTCCAATCAGCAAACCTGCTCTGTTACGTCAAACTTTCGAATTAGGTGCTGCATATTCCGGAGAGTTGTTATCATTA
>JAGBVS010000013.1 GCA_017630195.1 Bacteroidales bacterium
ATTATGAATTGATTAAAATCTAAACATAAATCCATATCTATGATTTAATTTGTTGATATTGCTATAATTACATTCGTAGAAGATGCCGAAAAATTTGTTGAAATTGAATCCTATGCCACCGCCGGCATTGACACAAAACTGTGTGTTATTATCAATATTCATTCCCATTCTGTTGCGGTAAAAAACAGAGTGACCGCCAACTTCTAAATTGCCATAAATATCAACCATATAGAATGATGGTTTTATGATAAGTGGAAGTATGTGTGCTCTGCCTTTTAATCCATAATCTAATACGTTTACTCTCCCTGGTTCGCAATAATATGTGTTGACAAAAGATTCTGTCAGATATGAAAAATATGCACCTGCTTCTAACCAATTATTAAAACCGTACAAACCTTCAAAAGACATTACGATTCTATCATATTCATAATAACTTGGTCTTGAGTTATATCCTCCGCCAATGTTAAAACTTATTCTGTCTTTGATAAAGGAATTTTCATTTTTCTTAATGTTGTTTTGTGCATCGATATTAGTGAAAATCGCACCAATGAGCAATAATGTTAAAAATAACTTTTTCATACAGATTCAGATTTAATTATTATTTGATTTCAATTGATTTCGCATTAGAATAAAAATCATATTTCTTTAATCAATGAGATGATAATACTTTCGTTCATTTCTATATTCATAATCTTGCAAATTTTATCCAATCTTCTCCAGACACTGCTCTGATTTTTATTTAGGAAATATTGCAATAACGACTTGTCTATGTTGAGAAGTATGAGACAGATGCAGTAGAAGTCGTCTTTTTTCAAGTCAGGATATTTGGTTGAAAGCCTGCTGATATAATTATTGAGATTAGTGTCGGCGGAGTGGAGTAGGAGTACGAGTTCGTTGCCGTTAAGAGCTTCTAATTCCGATGATTTCAGGTTGTGGGTGTCTAATTCTTTTATTCTTTTGAATATCTCAACGCAAATATCAGAATTATAATAAGCTTCTAAATCAGCTTTGTTAAGATTTTCTATTTTACTTTTTATATTGTCTATTTCTGATTTTTGATTTTTAATGATCTCTTCTTTTTGACGTAGTACTTCGTTGGAGCTTTTGATTTTGCCTTCAATTAAAGACAGTTTCCATTCGTTGTCTTTAATTATTTCATTTTTCTTGTCTAAAGTCTTCTGGTGATTTTTCTTTGTTTTGCTTATGATTCTTATGAATGCAATTGTTATTATAACTAAAGCTATCGCAATTGAGAATATAGCTGTTACGTATCTTTTTACTTTATTTGTATCAGAGTTGTATTCATCGTATAGAGATGCTATTTGGATTTTGATGTCGGTGTTGTCTCTTCCTTTTGGCTGTATTTTGTTATCCATAAAGTTAGATTCGTCGAAGCTGGATTCAGCCATTGATTTATAAATTTCATAAATCATTTTGGCGGAAATAAGTTTTGTTGATTTATTGCCGTGTAGGAAAGATTGTTTGGCATAATGTAAAGCAGAATCAAATTGGTTGAGTTCGAGGTACATTCCAGCCATTGTATGTTCGTAAGCGTATTTGTCATTTTCGTCAGAGACATCGATAAGGTTTTTTACGATGTTGATTGAAGTATCGATTTTGCCATCGTCAAAATAAATTTGGGCGAGACCTCTTTTAGCGTAATCGGAATAGACATAGTTTTTTTCAGAAGCTTCAGAGATTGTGTTTTTGTACCAGAACTTAGCGTTTTCCATTTCATTAATTGACTGGTATGATTTACCGATTCTTGCTGAAGAATAGAGGTAAGAAGTGGTGTCGCCGATATATTTAAAGTAGAAGTATGAATTGTGGTAGTAGTCCAATGCGATGTCGAAGTAATATTCGTTAGAGTAAAGTGTTCCCAAGCGGGTGTAAATAAGAGCTATGAATCTGTTTTTTTCGTAGTTGAGGTCTTTTGCTTTGAAGCAGTTTTTCATTATTTTAAGAGAAGTAAGATAATCTTCACAGCTTTCAACGATATTGTCTTTTTCCGATTCTCCTACTGCTTTGTAGTAGTGCGCTCTTGCAGTTTGGAATGAAAGGTTTTTATCTTTTTTATAGATGTTAAACAAGCTGTCGTAAAATTTTGTTGCTTGTTCAACTTCATAATGGTTGGCTTGTTTTATTTGGTTTTTGAATTGAGCTTCTGCCAATAGGATGTGGTATTCGTTTATGAGATAAGGGTCGTTATAATAAGTATTGATAGAATCTTTTATATTCAATAGAGTATATAATGCACTATCAGCTTTACAAGTAAGAAAATGTCTTGTCTTTTCGAATTTGTTGGAGAAGACATTGGGATGTTTTTTTTCGTTGCAAGAAATAATAATAAGTAGCAAAATAGCTACAGTAAATATTTTTTTCATAAAGATATTTGTTGCATTACTTTGTATTTACTAATAATTTCGTTTGCAAATATATTATAATTATTGAAAAAATCATATAAAATAATCTATGCATTTTTATGCATAAAAATGTCTAACATTTTGATTAGTAAATATAACAAACGTCTATGTCGTCAATGTTATAAATTTTATATGTCGTAAAGCCTTGCTGTTTCTCTATCTCTGTACTCATGTTTTTCGTAATAACCTATAAGATTGCCTGCATTATCGCGCAGTGCGACCATGTAAACATCTTTGTTTTCATCGTCATTGCGAAAAGTGTAAACTATATTGTTATGATGATTTTTGCCGAACCATTCGAGCACTTTGTCAATTTGTTCGTTAGCGGATGCCGGATGGCAATTTCTTAGGCTTTTGCCAGTCAAGTCTTTCTTATATCGTGTAATGGCAGAGGGGTTCATATAAACAATTATAGAGTTCATATCACATACCACGATAGGAGCTTTGTCTTGATCTAATATGCTTTTAAATAATTGTTCCATGTTTTTCATATTTTAGAGAGTATATATAAAGATTAGATAAAAAAAAAGAGACGATTCATATCGTCTCTTTTATATTATTAGGGATAAGTTTATCCTAATTTTACGCGGTTGAAAGCTGTAACTGTAGCTTCTTTATCACCGGCTTGGATATATTCGCGGACTGTTTTAGGGTCAGCGATGAGAGATACTTGGTCGAGCAAGCAGTTTTCTTTGAAGAATTTAGCGAGGCGGCCTTTAGCAATGTTTTCGAGCATTGTTGTATTGAGGTTGCCAGCTTTTTCTGCTGCGACTTGTTCTTTAATTTCGCGAGCTTTAGCAGCGTCTTCTTCAGTGATCCAACCTTTAGCCATGTTAGAGTTGATGTGGTCATCAGAGTCAACGTGAGCTGGGTTGATACCTGCTTTTCTCAATGCAGCTTCAACAGCTTTTTGAATTTGTTCTTGTTTAGTTTTTTCGATAGCGACATTGTATTCGTTATCTTTTGTTGCTTGAGGGACGTCGTTTTCATCGATAGCGACTGGGTCCATAGCAGCGATTTGGAGAGCTACTTCGTGAGCGATTTCTTCGATGCCGTTGAAAGCTTTGTTGAAACCAACGATAGTAGCGAGTCTGTTACCTTGGTGATTGTAGTTTGTTACGAATTCACCTTCGATAGCGAAATATTTACCAACTTGAACTTTTTCACCTGTTTTAGCTGTGAGGTCAGTAACGATAGCTTCAATTGTTTGGCCGTTGATTGTAGCGGCGTTGAGAGCTTCGATATCTTTGATTCTGTTTTCGATTGCGAAGTCGAGGAGTTGTTTTGTTGTACCAACGAATTCAGCGTTAGCACCAACGAAGTCTGTTTCGCAGTTTAACATAATGACAGCAGCGAATTTGTGGTCTTCAGTTGCTTTAGAGATTACGCAACCTTCAGTAGCTTCGCGGTCAGCTCTTTTCATAGCGATTTTTTGACCTTTTTTACGGAGGTAGTCGATAGCAGCTTGTTGGTCGCCATTGCATTCAACGAGAGCTTTTTTGCAATCCATCATACCTGCGCCTGTCATTTGTCTAAGTTCGTTAACTTGAGCAGCTGTAATGTTCATAATAAATTGTGTTAAAGGTTTATTTATTTTTTGTTAACGGCTTTACGTGGTCTTCTTGGACGTCTTTCTTCTTTTTCTTCTTCGTCGCCCTTGTTTTCCATTACGTTTTCGTCGTCCATCATTTCGTCTTCAATGATGTCTTCTTTATCGCGTGAGTTTTTGCGTTCTGTCAAACCTTCTTCGATAGCTTCAATCATTTTGCTGATGATGAGTTCGATTGATTTTGAAGCGTCATCGTTAGCTGGGATTGGGAAGTCGATGAGGTTAGGGTTTGAGTTTGTATCAACGATAGCGAAAGTAGGGATGTTAAGTTTTCTAGCTTCTGCTATAGCGATATGTTCTTTAATAACGTCAACAACGAATACTGCGCTTGGAAGGCGGTTGAGGTCAGCGATACTACCTAAGTTCTTGTTTAATTTTTCGCGTTCGCGTTCGATTTGTAATCTTTCGCGTTTTGAAAGGTTGTTGAATGCGCTGCTTGCCATCATTTTGTCGATGCTAACCATTTTGCGAACTGCTTTACGGATTGTAGAGAAGTTGGTGAGCATACCACCTGGCCAACGTTCTGTTACGTAAGGCATGTTAACCTTCTTTACGAGTTCAGCAACGATGTCTTTAGCTTGTTTTTTTGTTGCAACGAAGAGGATTTTTTTACCTGATCTTGCTAATTGACGTACTGCGTTAGCTGCTTCGTCAATTTTGGCTTGTGTTTTATACAAGTCTATAATATGGATACCATTACGTTCCATGAAGATGTAAGG
>JAGBVS010000095.1 GCA_017630195.1 Bacteroidales bacterium
CAAATTTTCCAAATTGTGAATCCGCTTCCAACATTAATACTTTATCAGGTTTTTGAAATGCTAATATCGCCATGAAATTAATTATTATTTAGAGTACAATTCAACGATCAAATGTTCTTTTATGTTTTCAGGAATGTCTGCTCTGTCTGGAGTGTGCAAGAACTTACCAGCCTTTACAGTTTCATCCCATTCCAACCAAGGATATTTGCTATGATTAAATCCTGCAAGTGAATTAGCAATCACTTCCAAAGACTTAGATCTTTCACGAACACCTACAATCTGACCAGCCTTTACAGAATATGAAGGAATACCTACTACCTTACCATCTACTGTAATATGCTTGTGATTAACCAACTGACGAGCAGCTGCACGTGTAGGAGCAATACCCAAACGGAACACTACGTTGTCAAGACGAGCTTCGAGGCTTTGCAACAAAACTTCACCGGTAATACCAGGAGCACTTGCAGCCTTTTCAAACAAGTTACGGAATTGTTTTTCCAATACGCCGTATGTATACTTAGCTTTTTGCTTTTCAGCCAACATGACACCATATTCAGAAGTCTTTCTTCTTCTGTTGTTACCATGCTGTCCTGGAGGATAGTTCTTCTTTGACAATACTTTATCAGCTCCAAAGATAGCTTCACCGAATTTACGGGCAATTCTTGATTTTGGTCCAGTATATCTAGCCATTTCTTTTCTAATTTAATTGTTACTAATGAACTTAATTTGTTGCAGCCGCGATTACAGAAAGGAAGTGCAATCCATTATTAACAAAATCAAGTTTCATAAAAATAGGGTTATCTATTATACTCTTCTTCTCTTAGGAGGACGACAACCATTGTGTGGAAGCGGAGTTACGTCGATGATTTCAGTAACTTCAATACCTGCACCATGAATAGTTCTGATAGCAGATTCACGACCGTTACCTGGACCCTTAACGTATGCCTTCACCTTTCTCAAGCCAAGATCAAACGCTACCTTAGCGCAATCTTGTGCAGCCATCTGTGCTGCATAAGGAGTGTTCTTCTTAGAACCTCTAAAACCCATCTTACCTGCTGAAGACCAAGAGATAATCTGACCTTCACTGTTTGCCAAAGAAACAATGATGTTGTTGAATGAAGAATGAACGTGCAACTGTCCATTAGCATCAACCTTCACATTTCTTTTCTTCGCTGCGACTGTTTTTTTTGCCATATCAACAATTATTATTTAGTAGCTTTTTTCTTATTTGCAACTGTTTTCTTTCTACCCTTACGAGTACGAGCGTTATTCTTAGTGCTTTGTCCACGAACTGGCAAACCAATACGATGACGTACACCGCGATAGCAACCAATATCCATCAATCGCTTGATGTTCAATTGCACTTCTGAACGAAGATCACCTTCTACTTTGTATTCAGCACCAATAATTTCACGAATCTTAGCTGCCTGATCATCTGTCCAGTCCTTAACCTTCAAGTCTCTGTCAACACCAGCCTTATCCAAAATCTTTGCTGAACTGCTGCGTCCGATACCATATACATAGGTCAACGCAATCTCGCCTCTCTTATTTTGAGGCAAATCTACACCAACTATTCTTATAGCCATATACTAAATTATTTTTTTTGCAAAAATAATAAATTTATCCTTG
>JAGBVS010000001.1 GCA_017630195.1 Bacteroidales bacterium
GCAACAAGAAATACGAATCAAGATTAGTGGTATTGTATTCATCTTACCGCCGCGATTTTTATCTATTTTCTTCTATTATTAACCGCTTTCGCGGCAAGGGGTGATTCACGACTCGAACGTGATTTCTATGCGTTCTAACTGGCCATAGCGCTCTTCCTATTGAACTAAATCACCCATATATCGCGGCTACCGGAGGTGGTGATAGCCGCTTTCTATTAAAGGAGGTCGAGAGGTCTGACAAACTCCTCTCATATCTAAGGTAGAATTCTAAATAAAGTATTCAAACATTTTCATTCTATACTAATTATAACATAGAATTAAATAAAAAGTAAAGATTTTGTCTTCACTAATAAAGTAGATTTTCGCGGCAAAGAATCAAAAATTTTAGTGCCATTCGCTTAAAAGGCAAACTTTAGCTACTTCGTTTAAAAATTCTTTTACTAAATCATGCTTTCTAACTTCTAATTCAGCTTCAAGCATTTGCTGACTAGTAGTAACGCCGATATTACCACTTCTTGTAAGTTTACTTACAGATGTGCTATTACCTTGTGGTGTGGTTAAATCATCAAAGGTTAATGACTTTGTTGCATCATCAAAACCGCTAATTGCTGACTCAGGGTCGAAATCTGTTCCGCTAAGTGTTTTCTGTTCGTTAACAACCTCAGATTCATTCTTAAAGCTTTCGCTATCAAACGGTGCAACTTTACTTGTAGTCTTATGAGTTCCGCTAGAACTTCTTACACGAGCAGTTAATGATGTTCCGCCGGCAAGTTCAGTCATATCATAGTTATTTAATGGATTATAATCCGTTAAAAAGGCATCGACTCTATCTTTCCAAGGTGTGTAATTTGCGGCAAGATATTCCTGAATTTTAGAAGTAAACCAAGCATAAATATACTCCCATCTGTACTGTTCAGTTTCTAACTTTACAACCTACATATTGTAAATAACTTTAAAATCTTTTGGCGGCAATGGCTTACCGATTTTTAGCTCACCGAACATATCCATGAAAATCTGAAATAGGTCATCATCATCAATTTCAAATCCTGTGGCTTCAAATACAGAGAAATTCTCAAAAGGATTTAAAAATGCCCATTCGTTTTCAATTGCTTTGATTGCGTAATCTCTTAATTTAATATAGTTTTTGTTATAACGCATATTATACCACCTCCCAGTGATATCCACCATGAGTTTTACATCTTCCATTGCAAACAAAAGAAATGCCGCTATCATTAAGATTCATTTTTTCTGCCGCGATTTTCATAGAATCAAAGACTTCACCAGTTTCAACACAGCGCACTTTAATGTTGTTAGTTTTACGAACATTATCACCTTGTGTCATCCACTGTAGGTTCTTGATGTAGTTGTGCTCTTTATTGCCGTCAATGTGGTCAACAGTTTTTAAATTCTGAGGGTTAGGTATGTAAGCCTCCGCAACCAAGCGATGGATAAAAAATCTTTTTCTTTTGGTGTCTTTATAGAGACCCACCTGTAGATAACCATTTTTCAATTTTTGTGGTTTTAAAAACTTTTTAGACTGATAA
Source organism: Bacteroidales bacterium (assembly GCA_017630195.1). Classification (GTDB taxonomy): domain Bacteria; phylum Bacteroidota; class Bacteroidia; order Bacteroidales; family F082; genus Limimorpha. The sequence continues at coordinate 1,545 of JAGBVS010000001.1, forward strand.
CTCCATACTTTACCACAACTAGTTATCGCATATAAACCTTCATATCCTGCTATATCTTTCATTCAGCATCATTCCTTTCAACGTCTTCAAGTGTTTTGTTAGGGCTTTCGCTATCTGATGTTGCATCAACAATCTTATCATCGGCTCTATCTTCTATGCCATCTACAAGGTCATTACCGGCTTCTCTATTTCTTGGTAATGCTTGTTCATTGATGTCAACCTCAATGCTCGTGCCAAATAACTCATTAACTTTTTCAATATCGGCCTTAAGATTCTCAATTATAACTTGTAGGTTAAGATTTAAAGAACCTTCCATTAACTCAGACTCAGCACTATTAATACGCTCTCTTTTTCTGTTGTCGTTATAGCTCAATCCAAGCTGATTGTAAAAGTTGCCCCAGATATTATGTTGTGCTTCAATAAGGCTCATAATTGTTGTGTTTGAACCAGAAGCCGCAATTGGATTAACTGTGATTTTGTTTAAAATATCCTGCGTGAGTATCTTATAGGGTTTTCCATTATAAAGGTCTTTCATCGTTTTTTCGCCGGTATTCGCTAAAGCCTCGTCATCCGCAATAAGGACAGATTGTAAACGGCTGTTAATCTGTGCGCAATTCAAACTCACAATATTATCAGCAAGTAATCCAGCCGTCTGATAAATTAAATTAAACAAACCACCGCGTTCTCCCGGCAGTTCCTTATCAATAGAAGTTAAACCAACTAAAATACCTTCAAGACCACTAACATCTTCGCCGCCATCTTTGTGTCTAATCTTAACAATCTTAGAACCTAAAATCGGATTAGCAATAATAAAGTCCTAAGGCTCATAATAACAGTTAGGTTCTCCACCTACATTACCATCCAGTGCATATATGTGTGAATTAAATTCTGTAAAACATATCTTGCCGCAAAGAATTAAATGTTCCTTTAAGAATTCTTCGTTTACTTTTTCCGGTAAATTTTTAAATTCTATCATAGAACTAATCTTATTGGTTAATGTTTTAAAGTAGTAATTAAAATTCTAATCTAC
>JAGBVS010000096.1 GCA_017630195.1 Bacteroidales bacterium
CTGTTTGACTTCCGCGATTCTGGTTTGAATTGCGAAATACGTCTGAGCCTGAGCCACTATAGTTTTGCCAGGATCTGCATTTTGTACAGTAAGGTAACAAGCATAACGTGATAATTTAACGGATTTCATCTGACGTTCTGTATTAGAGCCGATAGGGACCATTTCGAGGATATCCTCGAAATGGTCTGACACCAAATGACCGCTATTTTCACATGACATTTTAGCTTTTTCTATTACAGGCAAGAAATGTCGATGTTCTGTATATTCTAATATTTTCCACAAATCTCTTGATGACCAATATTCTCTACCCTCTTCATCGATTTTCTTAATATTTTCAAATAAGGTGACTGCCTTCTTAGTTAATTTTGCTTTCATAACTTTAATTTTTAAGTTCTCTTTTTACGCCAGTTTAAAATGGTTTAGAATTCTATTTATAGGTTTCATACTGCAAAACTAATATCTTAAATATTGGTTTCCAAATATTTTTAGTTAATAATCATTAACATTATCAATATTTTACAAATTAAGAGGATTTGTTAACATCTTTTCTTAAAATGCTTTAACATGGGTTAAGGCGCAAAGTCACAAAGACGCAGAGTCTTAAAGTTTCTTTGCGTCTCTGGGTCTCTGCGACTCTGTGTCTCATAATTTCTTAACGCTATTTCTCCGAGGAAGTGGTATTACTATTTCTCTTTATTGTGACAACATTCTCTTGCAACTGCAATAGCTTTCTTTAATTTATTTGCTAATAGTTTTTTATCTGGCAGTTTTGTGTAATATTGTGCCACTTTAATATGATTGTTGTCACTTAACATTAGATACTCAATATGTTCCGTATTTCCTTCTGAACATAGGATTAATCCAATTGGAGATTCCTCCCATTCTTTTCTCTCGTTTTTGTTAAGGTATCTGAGATATAACAACATTTGACCTTCGTATTCGGGCTTAAATTTCCCCAACTTCAAATCAATGGCAACAAGACGTTTCAGTTCTCTGTTAAAAAACAGCAAATCAATGTAGTAATCAATGGAATCTATTGTAATCCTTTTTTGACGACAGATGAATGAAAAGTCACTTCCTAGTTCTCTGATAAATTCCTCTATCTGATTGATAATTGCTGACTCCAATTCTTTTTCAGAAAAAACATCTGGCAATCCCAACATATCCAAAAAGTAACTACTTCTGAAAACAAAGTCTGGTTGTAATTGATTGCTGGATTCAACCTTTTCTATTTCTGATTTTATAAGTTCTTCAGAATTTTGACTGATGACAGTCCTGAGATAAAGCTGTTTCTCAATCTTTTCGTCTAATGTTCTTGTGTCCCAATGTTCATTGCAACACATCAGCATATAAAACTGTCGTTCTATTGGCTCTTTGATATACATCAGAGTTTTCAGATGTGTCCACGACAATTGTTTCTGTGTTGCCGATATTATCTCGTCTTCTGAAAAAGTCTCCGCACTGCGGAGACAATGTCGTAACTTCTTCTCGCTCCACCCTTTGCCATAACGTTCAGTTAGTTTTTGAGATAATTTTCTAACTATTTGCTGTCCGTAATCAGCTCTGCGGTTGAATAATATTTCATCGTTGATTCTTTTACCGATATGCCAGTTTGTCAAACATATTTTTGCGTTGACTAATGTGGCGATTTTGTTCCGTTCATTATCGATAATGTTACAAATATCATTATAGAGCGGAGCTATATCGTCTGATTTTATTATGTTAAAACCTAAAGATTGTGAATCATTATTTTCCATATATAAATTTTGGTGTTCTCAAGAGACAAAAGTATAAAGAAAAATCTTCGCTTTTACAATTTTAACTATTTTTAACTTTTATGCGGTTATTTGGCAAGTTAACGGAAAATGAGGACAAACCGGTAGAGACGTATCAATGTTTCCTGCATATAAACACACATTGCTGCGTCTCATGAGATTCGGTGCTTTGAGACGCAGCAATTACATATTGTTTATTTTTTATGGTGTAATTGATACGTCTCTACATTCATTCCTAACTCCTAACTAAAAAAGCTATTTCTCCGAGGCAGCAGGGATTACTACTAAGAAAAAAATCCACTTTGAAATTGTTTTCTAAACCCATCTAATTCGAGTGGTTTAAAATTTAATTAAAGAATTTTTTAATAAAGTCCCGTTAGGGACGACAGTTCCCAGGCAGGTATGGAGAGCGAAGCTCGGAATGCCTGCGAATATGACCAGACTAATATCTAAGTGCTGTAGGCACGACAGTGATGGCTGTGGACTTCCCTACTTCGAACTTGACAGGAACTTGATAGGAACTTGACAGGAACTTGATAGGAAGTTGGTGGGTGGCGTGATGGGGTTTGTGTGTTGTCTTGTAACATCTGTGCATTATAGCGCAAAATGGCGCAATATTGGGCATTTGAAACTGATTTTGATTTTGTGGGTTTTTGGTGTTTATCTTTGCTGTGAAAGTGGTTCTGACAGTGTGTTGTCCGGTGGATGGTTTGC
>JAGBVS010000097.1 GCA_017630195.1 Bacteroidales bacterium
TAACGATTGATACCAATACCTGTGATTGGGAAGTTATCAATAGCTCTGAATGTTTGAACTCCATACTTGCATTCCATTGGAATCTCGAGTGCTCCAATGAGGTCGGATTCTGTACGTGTTTGTTTTGTTGCCATTTCTTTGTATTTTTATTTCTGTTCTGTGATTTTATTTATTTTCTTAATCGCCTTTAACGACGATTTGTATTTCCCTTTTATTTTATGCGTTTATATACTTATTTAAAGTTGTGCAAATATACTATATTTTTCTAAATTAGATATTTTAATATCGATTTTTTTTGTACAATTTAATATTTTTAAACAGATATATAAACTCATTGATTTTCAATAATTTTATTTTCTTTATCATAAAGTTTCTGTGTCAGCAACGCTAATGAAACCGCTAAATTTTCGTGTTTTATTATGATACCATCGGGAACCTCAAGATGTACGGGCGCAAAATTCCATATAACTTTGATTCCTGATTTAACCATAATATCACAGACCTCTTGAGCTGACTCTTTAGGCACTGTTATGATACCTATTTTTATATTAAGACGTTCGACTATCGACACGAGCTTGTCGATATGGAGTATTGGTTTATTATTAACCTGCATACCAACAAGTTCGAAAGAGGTATCGAATCCGGCTACAATATTAAGTTTATAATCAATGAAGCCTTGGTAGCTCAGCAAGGTGCGGCCCAAACGTCCCGCACCCACCAAAACTACTTCATCTAAATTATTGAATCCCAAAACCTCCTCTATATCATTTATCAAAACCTCTATCTCGAAGCCCATTCTTGGTTTACCAGATTGACTACTTACACACGCAAGGTCTTTCCTCACCTGAATATTATTCAGTTTCAAGCTTTTTGCTATGACAGTAGAAGAGATATACTTATAATTCTCTTTCCTTTTTTCAAGCAAAAAGTTATAATACAACGGCAATCGGCTCAAGACTGTCTTGATAATCTTTATAGGTTCAGTTTGTGGGTCTGTCATTCTTTTGTCATTTCATAAAGTTTAACAGAATTGTATATGGTCTTTTCTTTTGCTTCGTTACCAAATTTATCTACGTCAACGATGTTACGAGGACTGTGAGTGATACAGAGTGGTCCGTTGAGGCATCCGCCTTCGCAAGCCATACCTTCGAAGAAGTTTTCTGTTGCCTTACCGAATTTCAGTTTCATCAAGTTAGCTCTACATTCATCAATGCCGCTCATAACTATTGGTTTAAGACCTTCAACGTTAAGATCTTTAGCAACGTCGAGGAGACCTTGGACGATACCGCCTGACTTAGCGAATATTCTTCCATAGAATGAACCGTTGTCTAAAACAGTGTCTTCACATTCTACTGTATCGATGCCGCGAGCATCCAAGAATGCTTGCAATTCTTCAAATGACATTACGCAGTCGATAGCGCCGCCTGTCTTTTCCAATTTAAACTCAGCTTTCTTTGAAGCACATGGTCCAATGAAAACACATTTAGCTGTTGGGTCTGAATGCTTGATCAACTGAGCTGTCATAATCATCGGTGACACTGAGTGTGAGATATGTTGTACTAACTCTGGGAAGTTCTTTTCGATGAATGCTACGTATGATGGGCAGCATGATGTTGTCATCAAACCTTTTTCTTTCCATTCCAATGCTTCGTTATAGAGTGTGATGTCAGCACCGAGAGCTGCTTCAACTACTTGATGGAAACCAAGTTTTTGGATTGCTGTAACAACTTGTGTTGGTCTTCCGAAACGGCATTGACTTACGATAGCTGGAGCTATGACTGCATAAACTTTATACTTTGTATTGTTTTCTGAGCCTTTCAACATATCGATGATGTCGAGAACATACGATTTGTCTGTGATAGCGCCGAAAGGACATTTATATACACAAGCACCGCATGAGATACACTTGTCATTATCGATTTTAGCTTTCTTGTTTTCATCGATAGAGATTGCCTTCACCTTACAGCTTACCATACATGGACGATGTTGCATAATGATAGCTGTGTAAGGACAAGCTTTTGCACATTTGCCACATTCGATACATTTTTCTTTATCGACAACTGCATGTTGATTTACTATTGAGATAGCGCCTTTAGGGCAAACGTCTTGACAAGCGTGAACGATACAACCACGACATGCTGGTGTTACCATTACGCCTTCTGCTGGACATTCGTCGCAAGCGATATCGATGACTTCTACAGGATTAGGATTGTTTCTGTCGCCACCCATCGCCAATTTTATTCTATCTTGGATGATAGTTCTTTCCTTATATACACAGCAACGGATTTGTGGTTTAGGACCTGGACATATTGTCTTAGGAATTTCGTAATAGGCTTCTTCCAAACCGCCTTCGTATGCACGGCGGATAACTTCTTTCAAAACGTTGTACTTTACGATCTGAACGTTTGTGTCAAAAACTCTTTTGTTTGTACTCATATCTTAAAATTAATCATAATTTAATATTACATTTTTCCCCATTTCACGAATATTTGATGCCAATTTCTCCACAAGTTTCATTTTCATGGTAATGTCGATAGGCAGCCCTTGATGAGCTACGTTAACGCTTTGTCCCACGAAGAATTTAATGTGTGTAGCTTCCTCGAAAAGCAGGTTAGCCAAGAGTGAAGCTCCATCTTGTTTTGTAAATGTCTTTGGCGTCAAGTCATTGATAGAAATATACTTCTCCGACAACTCTAAGAGACGTCTCAACGTGAGCACTCCTTCTGTTGTGAGGTCGATGCCTTCTATAAAACCTATAGGCGGCACGTCTTTGTCGGGAAAATCGAAGCTGGTGCGAAGAGGTTTGTTAAGATAACGCGCCACGATTTGCGAGCTTGTTCCGCCGCAAACGACTTTTTTACAACCGTCTTCCATAAACTGACCGACATAGAAGTTATCTTTTTCTTTATCGACAGGTGGTCCGACCATGATATTGACATTGACGCGACGACGCAGTTTGATAGCTGCCACGGTAGTGTCGTCGCCGGGTTTGTCAAGATAAAGGTCGTTGCATGCTGAAGTCAGGAGACAGGCCAGCGCTCTTGCCGACATATTAGGTTTTATATTTCTATCAAGATGTTCCATGATTTGCTGACGTCCCCAGCCGAAATTCAATATCTGACCTATTCCGGCATGTATTGTTCCGTCAGACATCACCATGATGACATCATTTTCTTCTAAATCAAGTTCTGATTTATAAACAGGCTTGTCATAAACAGTCAGTTTAACCCTTTCGAGGTCGATACATTTTCCATTATGATAACAAATAGCCTGAGGATTATCAAATTCGTATAAGAAGCCTTTGCCTTCATTATTGACGTGTATCAATGAGAATGTGGAATATGCCACGCCTCTCACCTGACAAATAGGTAACGTTTGAACGAGAGTCTCAACGCATTCGTCAATATCTATGCCGTTGGCTGCCATGGTACATAAAATCTTGGAAGTGAGAGTTGAAAGTATGTTAGCTTTCACTCCGCTACCAAGACCATCGGCGAGCACAAGTGTAGTATAGTCGCCATCGACCATGCTGACGACATTGTCGCCGCACAGTTCTTCGCCGAATTTATTCACCGAAGCGCAACCATATTCCAAGCATAGTTCCATTACTTCTTATTTTTTATCATTTTCTTCTGAAAGTGTTTTTTTCAATTTCAAGAGCGCAATTTTCGTCTCGGCTGTCGTTTCGCCAAGAAGCGATGCTATTTCCTGAGCCACGCGCATCTGTTTTTTTATAACCTCATCGGTAGTCTTCAATGTCTCCATCTTCACCTTATTGATTTCCAAGTCATAATTAACGCCATCGGAAACATCTTTCATAATAGCAAAGAGGACATTTTGATCTTGAAGATAAGTGATTGACAAATCGATATATTTACCTGTTGTAGGTATGAACATCTTTTCCACAGTAACATGACGTTTCTCGTTATAAGCGATCATAAAATCGACGAGATTCAAGAAATCTTTAGCATGACGGCCTTTGATGTTAGCTGCGGTTATGCCAAGCAATTCACGTCCTTTTCTGTTAGTATCAATAACATAGAAATCCGAATCGAGGAGTATGATGCCATTGGGGCTGTTTTGGATAATCTCATACGAGAGCGACTCAGCGCGTTCGCGCATATAAGGAAGACAAATCTCGACATCGGAATATCCGTTATATACAGCCCAAGCCTTGTCGCGGCAGGTATTATAGCCGCAAGCCGAGCAGTTGAGTTCATCTTCCGCAGAATGCTTGCCTATTTTCGCCAAGATACTTCTTATCTCGCGTTCCGGCGGTGGCATGCTGTTATTTCTAATACGAGGATATAATTTATTAAGATCGATGCCATGTTCGTGATACTGATGAGGAGCAAAAGTCTTGACCTCATTAGTGACATATTTAATGACATCTGACGTTGCCTTAATGCTACCTCCTTTAGTAGGAATACTACACGGTCCATTAACGCATCCGTCTTTACAAATATTCATTTCCAGGAAGACATTTTCCAAACTGTCCATATTTTGAAGAGCGTCAACGCAGCGGTCGGGGCCATCCACAGCCATATAATCGTAGCCTTTGGGGCGATATGGCAACGACCTGATAATGCCGTGACTTATAGGATAAGCTTTTGACAGACAAGCTGTAGCATTTTTATCTTCAAAAACGATATTGGTAATATCTTCGAGGACTATATTTTTTTCTTGCAATAATTCTTGAACATCTTCGAAAGTAAGGACGCCGTCGATTATTCCGCTTTCATAAGCCTCGCGTTTCTTCGCTATACAAGGACCTATGAAAACGACCTTGGCATCTGGAAACTCTTTCCTTATCATCTTGGCATGAGCTATCATCGGAGAATCGACGGGAGCTAAATATTGCAGCGCTTTAGGATAATACGCCTGGATGAGACGGCATACTGCAGGGCAAGCCGAAGTAATAAAATTCTTGAAATTTCCAGACTCTAACAATGCTTTGTATTGTTCTGTCACGAGTTCTGCACCGTAGGCTGTCTCTTCTGCGTCGAAGAAACCCAACTTCCCCAAAGCGATTTTAAACACGTTAAAATCCTTCAGTCCGAAGCTCGAGATAAAAGACGGAGCGACACTTGCGATAACTTTCGCTCCACTATTGAGAATCATCTTCACTTCATGCAAAGAACTATGGACAATCTTCGCATTTTGAGGGCAAATCAAAGTACAATGACCGCACAAAATGCAACGACTTTCAATAATCCTCGCCTGATGGCCTTTTACCTCAATAGCCTTAACAGGGCATTCTCTCAGACACTTGTAACAATCTTTACATTTAGCGTCTTTAAACTCTAAATAATCCGCCATGATTTATAATTTTGACGAAATATGTAACGAATTATATGTTCAACAATGGATAAATTTCTTTTGCAAAAAGTTCTTCTGCATTGTCTTTGTTAACGTTATGAATAAAGAGACAATCCTCTCCGAGCTTTTGAACTGTCGGTTCATCAAAACCTTCTGCCTTAACAGATACGCCTTTGTCACAGAATCCAAGGCAGAAACTTGCTTGAAGATCAACAACATCTTCTACATCGTATTTTTTCAAAATCTCTTTAAAGGTTTCTATAACATCGTATGAACCTTTCAAATGGCATGAACTGCCAACGCATACTTTAATGGTAGTCATAATCAAAAAATTTTATTTCATTGATAATTGATTAAAAATCAACATCAATTTGATTAATTACAATAATAATTCTTCAATCTGCACTAATCTCTTTCGAGCAACAAATGTAATATTTATTTTTTTCTAAACCAATGTTTTTTTGAGTTTTTTTTTGACTACAAAACGACTTCCATGCAAACCTTCTGAACCTTCATTCCCATTTTCTCATAAAACATCCTCGCTTCAGGATTCTTATCCCACACATTCAAAGTCACATTGAAACAATTTTTATCCTTAGCATACTGAATCACATAGTCATATAACTTCTTCCCCACTCCATGGCGACGATATTTCTCATCGACGCAGATGTCGTCGATATACAGACTCTTATCAGGATGAAGATTGCTGCATTTGCTCAAATCCTGAATGACACAAAAAGCATAACCTTTGACATCGCCGTCTTCTTCACATACAAAAACCGGAGTGACATCGTCGTTGAGAATATTTTTCAGCTCAGCCTCTTCATATTTTCTTTGACCTTTTTTGAAAAAATCAGGACGACCTTCGGCATGAACATCATTGACTTGCGACAACAACTCCAAAATCCGAGGAATATCATTTTCTTTTGCTTTACGAATCATGAGATAAATTTTGTTTGCAAAGATAGTAATTTAAGGAATTCAGGAGTTTAGGAATTCATAGTTCATGAGCTATGGAGACAACTAAATATCATAAAAATCGTTTGGCAAATCTTAAAAAGTCTTATTTTTGTTACAGATATTTCTAAAGGATAAAGTCTCAACAGGATATTCATTTTTTAAATCACTTTTATGTTATGAATAGAATTCTTCAATTGTTATTATTAACATTATTTTTCTTTAGTTGCACATCTCACAAGACCGAAGTATCTTCTCCAGACAAGAATATTCGTCTTGCTTTCAACATTGACAATGAAGGCTTTATGTCATACAATATTAAAGTCAACGACAGCATTTTCATCGATGATTCTCAATTAGGCTTCGAGGCCAAAGACGGCTTGAATCTCAGCAATTCCTTCGAGATAATAAAGACAGAATTTTCTTCTAAAGACGAGACTTGGAACCAGATTTGGGGCGAAAACAAAACCATCAGAAACCATTATAACGAGATGGCGATTCACCTCGCAAACATCGACAGCACCTACCTTGTAATACGCTTCCGACTCTTCAACGACGGCCTCGGTTTCCGCTACGAATACCGCATCAAAGACACAGACAAAATAATTCTAACCGATGAACTAACGACTTTCAACATAAAAGAAAACGGCGTTTCTTGGTCTATTCCAGCGAGTTTCGAGACTTACGAATTATTATATCGCACGCTACCTTTGAATGAAGTCGAAGATGCTAATACACCGTTTACTTTTAAGACTACAAGACTACAAGACTACAAGACTACAAGTCTATCAGTCAATGAGTCTATAAGTTCTGAGTCAGTGTCAGAGTCAGAGTCAGTGTCAATTTACGCCAGTATCCACGAGGCGGCATTGACGGATTTTCCGGAGATGACGTTGAGACTTCATCAGTCTAAAGATGAAAGGCTAAAGGCTAAAGGCAAAAGTCGGCAGTTTAAAGTTCAATTAGCTCCTTATCCCGACGGAAAGACAAAAGCCATCTTTGAAAAAGATAATTTTATAAGTCCTTGGCGTACAATACAGATTTCTGACAAAGCCGTCGGTCTGATAAATTCAAATCTCATCTTAAACCTCAACGAGCCTTGCGTTTTGGAAGGCGACCTTTCGTGGATAAGGCCGATGAAATATGTCGGAGTGTGGTGGGGAATGCATCTCGGCGTGGAGAGCTGGGTCATGGGCGACCGACACGGCGCTACAACAGAAAACGCCAAACGTTATATCGACTTCGCCGCCGACAATAATATCGACGCCGTTCTTTTCGAAGGATGGAACGAAGGATGGGACAGCTGGGGCGGACGTCAGAACTTCGACTTCACCAAAGCATACGCCGACTTCGACATTGATGAGATTATGCGTTATGCGAAAGAAAAAGACATTGAAGTCATCGGACACCATGAGACTGGCGGTAACATCATCAACTATGAAAATCAATTAGAAGAAGCTTATCGCTGGACCAAAGAGAAAGGCATCAACTGCGTCAAGACAGGTTACGCTGGAGGCCTACCCGACAGACATAATCACCACGGACAACACAACGTTCGTCATTACAGAAAAGTCGTGGAGACAGCAGCGAGACATCATATCACGCTCGACGTACATGAGCCTATCAAGCCGACAGGGATACGCCGCACCTACCCTAACATGATGACACGCGAGGGCGCACGCGGCATGGAATGGAACGCCTGGAGCGAGGGCAACCCGCCAGAACATCATGTCATGCTGCCTTTCACACGACTGCTCGCCGGACCTATGGACTACACTCCCGGCACTTTCGACATCTTATTCGACAACACTCGTAACTCGCCTCTGCGTAAGAAATGGAACAGCAACGACAAAGGCAACAGCCGCGTCAACACCACACTCGCGAAACAGTTGGCGAATTGGGTAATACTGTATTCTCCGCTTCAGATGGCATCGGACATGATTGAGCATTACGAGGGACATCCTGCGTTTCAGTTTTTCCGCGACTTCAATCCCGACTGTGACTGGTCGGAGGCGCTTCAGGGCGAGCCTGGAGAATATGTAGCGATTGTGCGCCGAGCCGGAGAGGATTTCTTTTTAGGAGCGGCTACGAACGGCTCGGCGCGTGAAATCGAGATTCCTCTTACGTTCCTAGAAAAAGGCAAATCTTACGAAGCGACGATTTATTCCGATGGCGACGACGCTCATTGGGAGACGAATCCTACCTCATATAAAATAGAAAAGAAGACAGTATCATCCCACGACACCTTATTTATTAAAATGGCAGCCGGCGGAGGATGCGCGGTGGTGTTTTAAAACAACAATCCCTGGAAGAAGTTGCCGCCAGCATTGCCGTCGCTGTCTAGAATTGCCAACACCTGCTCGCAGAATGCAACCATAGGAAACTTTTTACTACGTAAAAACTTTTTGCAGATCTTCGAGTCTTTAGTCTAATCCAAAAACATTGATTCAAAATATTTATCGAAGAATGCCTGAATGTATTCCTCGTATTTGCGATTTATCGCATTCTCATCTGAATACTTACCTATTTGTTTCTGCCATCCAAGTATGAATGTCGAATTTATTTTCTGCAGGCAAACTCTTGGCGAACCATCCATTTCTGACTTCTTATCAAGTTCTGCTTGCTTACGTTCTTTGTACTTGCAAAGAGCTTCACCATATGTTTTTGTATCGTCATCTCCATACAAAGAAAACACCTCTTGTGCAATCTCACGGCACAACTTACGTTGAGTTTCTATTAAATTTTCCATATTCTCCTTCATTTATATTCTAATTTTCTTCAACATTATCATCCACATATCCAACAACTTCCAACAATCTTTTTTTAAGCAAGGATTCCCTTTCTTTAATAAAAATCTTGAAATCCTTTATATCCAAGCTTACATTTTCAGGAATAAGCTGAAATTTCTTATCTATCTTATTTTTCTCAACCCATTCCTTCAATGAAGTGGCGTTTTTAGACTCATTGACATATCCATTTAGTAGCTGCAAATTAACCACAGAGTTGTAATTCGCTTTATCTTTATAGAATTTGTAAGTCTCTTCATCCATGTCATCTTTTCTTCTAAGACCTGTGAAATAACTTTTCGGATGAAGATGATCTTTATGGAAACGCTTATTATTATAATCGAGGTGAGCATACAGCAACGACAATATTGAATAGCAATAAGGATCGTCAATATCAGTATGCAACAAACTATCTATATAATCTGATGTAAGATATAAATTTTTAGTAGGATTACCTTTGAACGCTTCTTTAATGTCTTCCAATGGAAAACCCTTCTCTTCAGTCTCATTCATGACACTTTTGATTTTTGTCAAAATTGTATCAGACTGACCGCCGAATACTTTTTTAAGCAAAGACAGGCAAAGCCACTTGCGAATCTGTTCTTTCTCGTCTTTATTGTAAGTAGGTTTTGTTATCTCGGTTTCAATTTCTTTTGTATATATGTAATAAGCAATAGGAATGACAGCGTTTTTTGATGTCAAGTTCGATTCGTTGAATCCCCACGATTTAAGCAAGTTGAATGCTGCGACAATAGAATCATCTATTCTATCCCAGTTATCCTCAAACTTTTTAATCATATCGACTTTAAAATTCTTTATCTGGAACTTGATATTGTCATTAAACAAGAATAAACATGTCTTTAGAATAAAGTCAGTGTTTATTTTAAATCCACAATCATACACTTTCTTCTCCAGTTCCTCCATAGCTTTTCTTGCATCCTTATCCTTGTTTTCCCATTGCGAAGTCGTTTTAGACATCAATAAGTCGGAGAAACTTAATTTTGTTCCGCCACTATTGGTTCTCACAAAAATATCCAATACCTCTTCTTCTTTTTGCGAATCTTCCTCATAATAATTTATGATAGCATCTTTGAATACTATCCTATATAATTTTTTTAAAGTTTTACTCGCAAATCTATAATTTGCAAAATTGTCTTTCGTCAAATTATGTTCTTCGAAATAATCTGAAACATCTTCTTCTTCCTTATAAAAAAGGATATCATTTACCTTAAACCATAGAGACTCTGGATTTTTTTCCTTTTCTTTCTTCAAATCACTTTTTGACAGAAACGCAAAATTATAAAGCATATTACGCTCATCTTCTTCAAGCAACTCTTTTGAAATATCTAAATACAGATGTTTCTCTTCAGTAATATTCTTTCGAGGCACTTTACATGAATAACTGCCACACAATCCAAGATATATACTTGTAAGTCGTTGTTGACCATCTATTATAGCCTCAAATTCACCTAATGCTTTAGTATCTATATGTTTGTTATTTTTTCCATTCAACTCATCGTATGTTCTAAGGAACTCATAAAACATCAGGTTTTCTTTAATTTCATCATCTGCGACTTTCCAGAACATAAAAGAATTTATAGGATAGCCTCTCATTATACTATCAAAAAGAGCTTCAATCTGTTCTGTTGTCCATACATATTTACGTTGAATAGCAGGAATCAAATACTTATTTACAGCGATATTATTTAAAACCTCTTTTATTGTAATTGCATTTTTATATGAACCCATAATCTGTTTTTATTACATTGTTAGATAATTTTGCAATTTTATTTATCAGAAAAAACTTAAAAACCTCAGAATATTCTGAGGTTTTGGGATTTAATACAGAATTAAATCAAAATCATAATTTTGTTATATCAAAACTTCCCGACACTGATGGGAGATAACATTCTCCACCAAATCTCTGTTCGATAGTTGCCAAAACATTATTAGGTTGAGGTGCAGAACAAGATTTTTCTACATGTTCAAAACTCATACCTTTTGCTATGAGGACTTTACCTGTACCTTTTACTGTAATGTCTTTCTTTGCTGTTAATCTAAATCCGTATGCCATAACTATAATTTTTTAAAAATAAAGCCTACTCTATTAAGGATTTTCGGCTTCCTCCCATTATTTTATAATACGATTAATCAAGGTCGATATCAACATAAATTTCAAATCCATCGAAATCTATTAGAGCTTTATCTTCACACCAACTATCAAGCTGTGTTTTGTAAACAGCATTTGCCAACCAGAAGAAAATCATTGCAGGAATGCCTTTGAAAGTTATATCATATAACTCTTGGACTTCGTATGCTACAACATATTTTTCCATAAAGCGATAAATTTCAGTCTGTGTAAGACTTAACTCATCGACATTTATTTTAATTTTTCTTTCACATTTTCCATAGAAGAACTGTTTTATAGTTTCTATTTCCTCTTCTTCTTTCCATTTACCCAGCTCAACTGTTACCTGTTTCTGATATTCATCTTCTTGATCATCATAATCATACATTGCATATATTCTTTCTCCGTCATTATTGAAGAAGCAATCGAAGAAATTAATCGTTTCTTCTTTTTTATCTTGTTCCTTTACAAAATTACCATCTTTGTCAATATAAATCCAAGCGCCATCATCTGTCAGCACCTCTGCCATGCCTTTTTCAAAGTTACAAGCATAATCATATTGACAAGGGATGACTTCTTTACCAGTTTTATCCATAAACCCGTACTTACCATCAACAACGATTCTTGCCAAACCCTCATAGAAAATTTTCCAGTCTTTAGGATTGCCTATACAGTCATATTTGAATGGTATGATTTCATTTCCTGTTTGGTCGATAAATCCATATTTCCAGCCCTTTTTCACTTTTGCCATACCATTACTGAAATCATCAGCTTTGTCATATATGCATGGAATTACAACTTTACCTGTTTCATCAGCAAAACCATACTTGCCATCTTCTTTAACAACATTCAGAACATTCTCTTGAATTTCCGCCACTACAGTTCCTTCATTTTCCTCTACTTCACCAACGACTTCAAACTCATAACCAAGTTCTTTTACTTTTGCCATAAATGGATCGAAGAAAGTCTTTGAAAAATATTTCCATGCGAATGCTTTGCCGCCTCTTACGTCGATGTCGTCGCCTTCGCCAAGGAAGTAGTTGCCGCCTGCTTTGCCGTCGCTATCATGAATTGACAATGCCTGCTCGCGTGATGCAACCATAGGGTATTTTTGAACTTCACCGAAAACGCTCTGGAGGTCCTCGAGTTTTGCTTCTGGATGCTGGTCAGCATAATATCTCACAACTGCCTGGCAGAAACGATTCTTTTGGGTATATTCTCCACCGTTGAAACGATAAGTTACCTTTGCTCTTTTACCTCTTTCCTTGACAGGAGCCATATTGACGAGGTCGCACAATTTCATATCATTTTTAGCAAGCTTCTTATTATCTGGAGATGCAATCTGCACCTTGATACCATAGAGTTCTTCCATGAAGTTTTCGAAAACGCCCACCAAGTCTTGGTCACCGCATTCAAATTCGCCACCTTTAGCATCACCTTCTCTAATTGTTGCCAAGGTAGCTTCATCGTCAGCAAAATGATTTTTATAATATACTCTTAATACTGCGCCGTATGACTCAAAGAAATTCTCTTTAAGAGTCTTGACCTTCATATTACCACTTACTTTGAATTGTGCCATAATGTTTAGTTTTTAACGATTGTACATTTTGTTTAAGACTGCAAACTTCACAAAAGCGATTTAGTTTTCAAAAGTTCTTTTTGGTTCTTTTAATAGTCTACAGACAACGGGCAACAGACAACAGACTTCACCCATTTTTTTTACCTTTTGTCTTTAATCTTTTGCCATAAAAAAATGATGCCCCGAAAGACATCATTTCTTACTTCAATTAATAAAATCATTCATCTCTGATATTTCAACATCAATTGTTTTTAGGAGTGATACCGCATTTCTTGCCTTCTCTTACAACTATGTATTCATCACCTATTGTGATGTCATCGTAACTAAAAGGAACCACGAGTTCGTCATTCTTGTTTATCAATCCATATTTTCCGTCAATAGAGACTTTTGCCAAACCGTCCTTGAATTCTGCGGCGCTAAAATATTTACAAGGAATAACTTCGTTGCCGGCCATATCTATATAACCATATCTGAATTTAGAGAACACCGATGCGAAACCTTCGCTATAACTTCCTAGGCCATCATATTTGCATGGAACTGCTTCGTTTCCTTCTTTGTCGATGAATCCGTATTTGTTATTTGACATAACAGAAGCCCTGCCCTCACTGAAAGACGACACTTCATCATATCTGCAAGGAATGACTTCGTTTCCGTTCTTGTCGACGAATCCCCATTTGCCATCAATTTTTACGGCAGCCAGACCTTCGCTGAAAGACATTGCATCGTCATATTTGAACGGAAGCACTTCCTTGTCGGAAGCATCTATGAATCCCCATTTGCCATCAATTTTTACAGCTGCGAGACCTTCGCTGAAATCGCGAGCAGCAATATATTTCAACGAAACAACCTCATTGCCTTCTTTGTTGATGAAGCCGTACATTTTTTCTTTGACAGAACAAACCCTAGCCACGCCATCACTAAAACGATGAGCTTCTCTATAGTTACAAGGTATTACCACATTACCATCCTTGTCGATAAAACCATAACTGCCTTTTCTAACAATGGCCTTTCCATCAACAAACATATCAGCGGCATCAAAACCACCTTTACCACCATAAACATAATCAGTGGTAAGCACCTCATTGCCATCTTTGTCGATAAATCCATAGTACTTACCCTTCACACTTACAAGACCTTCGCTGAAAGTTCCGATTTCTGAATACTTTAAAGGCGCCTTAACCTTCTTGACCTTAGATTTCTTTTCTGGTTCTTTTGCTGTTTCTGACGGAACGCCAATAAGGGCGCACTTGGAAGATTTTTCCACAAATACAAGTCCGTTCTCAAATATGTGAATAAAACTATATATCACAGGTAAAATCTCATTACCTTTTGTATCATAAAGTCCGAATTTTTTTCCAGCAGAATATGATACAGATACAAACATACCATTACTTATATTCTGTATAACTTCATGTTTACAAGGAACAACTTCTTCGCCTTTTTCATTGACCAATCCTCTCAAATTATTGATTGTCACTACAACATAACCATTAAAGAATTGGATGATATTTGGGCTGTAAACATTTTGAACAGCTATTGTGTCATATTTGAAAGGTGTTATTGCATTACCATCTTTGTCGACGATTCCGTATTTGCCGTCTCGCTCAACGACTTCATATTCTTCGAAAACAGATTTGGTTTCAGTTACTTCAGGCTGCGACACTTCATTGCCTTCTTTATTTATCCAGCATTTATTTCCGTCTATTTCGACAGATGCCACACCATTCTCAAACTTGGAAATGGATTTATATTTACAAGGAAGTATCTCTTTTCCATCTTTATCCAACAAGCCAGACAAGTCACTTTTTTTTACACAAATCAAACCTTCATGAGAAAAGCCATACAAAGTTATACCATCATATTCAAAAGGTGCGACCCACTTATCCTCCTTGCTGAGACAAGCATATTTGCCATCGCTATTTTTAAACACAACAAAACCATCTTGGTGTTGTCCCCAAATAGCGCTTCCCATTTGAGGATGAGGGAACAAATATTTAGGCGCAACCAGTACTTCATCCTTGCTAATGATTCCCCAACCTTTGCCATTTATGTAAACAGGAGCTATTCCATCTCTAAATTCACCAGCTTTATCATACATACATGGAACTACCTCATTACCGTAGCAGTCCACAAAACCATACTTACAAAGAACTGCGGGACTTGTTGTATCATTTTTACCTACCATCACCAATTCTTCACCACGCACATTATCTACATAATCATATTTAAAATCTAAAACGGGATTTTTTTCCATAACTATAAAATTTTAATTGTATTTTTATTTTTTTGCCCAACTACTTCCAGCGAGTTGTTTTATTCATTTAAATCAAAAAAAGGCAAACATCATTGTGCTTGCCTTTATATTTTTAAAATTTATTTTATTCAGAAACTGGGCGTATTGTTACGCCATAAAAACGTTCAGCCATTCTAATAGAACCACCCAACTTCATAGTATCAAGTATATATGCATCTTTAACACCTAACGCCTCAGAGCTCCAGTAGTTACCTCGTACTCCCATCCAAGAGTTTTTCTTTGTAGTTCCACTACGAGCAAAAGCTGCTGGAAAGAAAATACTATTGCCATTAGGACCAGTTACTTTATTACCAGTATGACCCTCAAGTTCAGTCCATTCCCACTTACAATTATTTATCAATTCTTCAAATTCAGCTCTCGTTGGAATACGCCATGTAGCACCCATAGCAACACGAGCAGCATCGTATTGGGGATTCGCTGAGATATTACCGATTGATTCAGCAGGAACACCTTGCGTAACACTATTATCATCCTTATAAGAAGATTTCTTATCGATTTCACCCCAAGAATAATAATTGCCATATTTTTCTGGAGACTTTGCTCCAAGATTACAGTTTGCCCATTTTAATCCTGATGGCAATCCTAAATCTACATATTCAAAACCATTTATCTTTTCCATAATTCACAATTTATTTTTTGCAAAATAAAAGTTTTAAAAGATTTTTTCAAAAGTTCTTTTTAGTTCTTTTAATAGTCTACAGACAACAGACTTCATCCATACTTTTGCCTTTTGCCATTAGTCTATAATTATGAATTATGCATTATGAATTATGAATTCTCATTTATACTCTCTCTGTATATCGTGGAATTCATTATGCAGTTCGATGGCATTGTCTTCAACCTTAATCTTTTTCAAGAGGAAAGTACGGATTAACGGCATCAGTTCAACGACAGACATTTCGTTGAAAGACAGGAACAATGTTGAGTTCAACTCATATTCCTCCGCCACTTCCTTATAAATATATTCCATTCCAGTTTCGAAGAACATAAAACCATCAACGCCATCCATAAAACCATCTTCTTTATCTTCGCGCCACAACAAGGCCACTCCATACATTGATTCATCGTCTTCATCAGGAGAATTGAAACAATAAAGCGAATTGTATTTGTCGCCATTCGACTTGGTAATCACATCTATGTGTGATGAGAAATAACATTTTTTTTCATGATGGAAGTTGTCGCGAATATATTTCGACACTTCATTGACTTTTTCTTCAGTTTCTGTTTTCATGGTCATTTATTTTTTAAGGACAACAGTCAACAGACATTTATCACATCTTTTGACTTTATCCTTATATTTTTTCATTTCAGTGCATATATTTTTTCTATCGCCGCTAATGTTATTCTTCTGGATTCTTCCACACTCATATATCCACTTTTCAGAATAGATTCACTCAATATGGTTTTTACCTCACCGTCCTCAACAAACACCCTGCTTCCATTGATGATAGTTTCGTTTAAGATTTCATCACTATCCATAATTCTAAATTATTGTTTTTTAATCCAATATCATCTGTCTGTGTCAATAGTCAGTGTCAAATAAAAACCTCGCCATGAGCGTCTCTTGACATCCTTTCACTCAGGCTTTGAGGTCGAGGATTGACGTAACAACCCATGAATGCATATTCATCATCTTTACATTTCATAGTGTTATGATGCAAGTCGTTCCAATATTTTTTTGTAAAATCATTGAATTCCACGCCATCACATTCTGACTCCAAGGTTCCATCTTTCTTGAAAATTTTAGGTTTTCCATCAGGTTCTTGAAACATGAAAGTAGTCTGATTGTACTTCTCCGCCAGTTCAACACCGAATTCAAACAATTTATGCAAATCACCGACTTCATCATTTTTGTTAAAATGATGTATGCAATTAAATATGACAAAACTCTTTTCGTACATATACGCACCCTTACTATTTTCCATAAGACCATAGACAGGCATATATGCATATTTCAATAACTTAAGCAAAGAAATCATCTCACGGATTCTTTCAATATTCAATTCGTCATCTTCACAACTCTCACATGGACTTACGATTATGAAACCATTTGCAGAATATTTATCGAAGACACTTTTCGCCATATTATCGTTTATGCTTACAAGCGGCGCATTGTTAAAAGTATCACGATAATCGTTTATAAAATTGCGATATTTTTCCATACTTCATTATCTTGTTTTAAGTTCTATTATATATAATTGAACTACATCAAAACTTGACATTTATTGACAAAAAAACGCATCAATATTTTTCATTATATTAATGCGTTTTCTATTTAAACCTCAACTTGTTGTCTTGTAGTCTTTATAAAGTCTCTTTCTCTGTCTTCTCCACTATCTTCAAGCCGCCGTTTTTTCCAGCGACAAACATCGCAAACGTCTGTCCATCAACAGTCAGCTCATCAAGATATAGAGATTGTCCTTCTATAAAGAAAGAACATAAAAAAGTGCTGTTATGCTGTAACTTGGTATTTCTGCAATCTAAAATTTTATATTTATTATCACCAAAATATTCCGCTATACATTCTCTATCTGGATTCCAGGTAAAATAAACCTTCTCCCCTACTTTTAAATTCTTACTATGAATACATTTCTGCAGAATCTCCTCCGACTGCTCATTAGGATCTCCGTTGTTACAATTCACAAAATCATCCCAATCATTGTATCCGACAAATCTCGCCAAAATCGACAATGTATGAAAACGAACAGTATCGTAGCCATCTATATACCCCCAAATTCGTTTCAACGTACTTTCCGAAATAGTCTCTCTGCATCTCTCATACACAATACCAGAAAGATATGTAAAGTCAGAAGGTGTCTTAATCTTACGAGGAATAGAGTTCTCCACCAATTGCCTCAATCTGATAATATTATTATTACTTTTCATACACTGCCTTTCGTTTTTGCAAAAATAAGCAGTTTTTCACATAATATTTGGTTCTAATTGGTTCTATTTAGTTCCGACTTTAGCAACATGTAGACTTTTAATCGACTTATTTCCTATCTTTGTAAAAAAAATTACGATGAACAGCAACGATATTTCAAGTTCGGGTTTTGTGTTTCAAAATCATCATTCAGAAACACAGTCTTCTTTCTACGACATAAAAGAAATTGAAACCAAAGGATACAGCTGTCTCCATACTGCAACATATCTTGGAAAGAAAGTCATCTTGAAAAGCCTTAAACCTGAATTCAAAAATGAGAGATTCTATCAAGACTTACTCAAAAAAGAATTTGAAATATCACACTCATTAGACCATCCTAATATCGTCAAGACTATCGACTTCCAAAATATTCCTAATCTCGGAAATTGCATCGTGATGGAATATATCGAGGGTCTGACACTGAAAGAGTTTATTGAAGGTCGCAGAGTCATAGGGTCGCATAGTCGCAAAGCAAAAAATGTTTATGATAAGATTTTCCTCGAATTGCTTGATGCGATGGAGTATTTTCACTCTAAACAAATCATTCATCGTGATTTAAAGCCAAGTAACATTCTTATCACAAACAACGGCAACAACGTAAAAATCATCGATTTCGGTCTTTCCGACACCGACGATTACATCATCCTTAAACAAGCCGCCGGCACTAGAAAATACGCTGCGCCGGAACAATTGATTCCAAACAACATAATAGATTGCCGCGCCGACATCTATTCTTTAGGAATCATATTAAAAAATAACTTCCCGAAGTCATATCAGAAAATCGCCGACAAATGCGCTCAGCAAGATAGAGAGAAACGCTTCTCTTCCGTAAATGAAATAAGAAATTACATCAAGAAAAAGAAAATCACAAAGACAAGCATCGTCATTTCTACAATTCTGACTCTTCTCTTCGCCATGTCATTCGTCATCACGAAATATTATATCTCGGGCAAGACATATAACACAAATGAGAAAGAAATTTTAGCAGAAGCCACACAATATATTGACGCACAAATTGCAACAATAAAAATCAAAATTGAAGAAGGACATGTTTCAAATATTGACGAATTCAACGCAATTGCCGAGACATATCAAAATCTCATAAGCACAGATTATTTGAAATGGGCAGAACAGATTCCATCGGACATGCCCTTTTACAATGATTTCATAACATATTGGAACACATATCTCAGTGAAAAAGCCAAAGATATTTTCACGCCATACACCGATTGGTACAGAGAATCATTCCAATTGATTTTCAACAATCTAAAACCTGAAGAAGAAATCATTGCGAACCCGAAGAATCCGAGTTTATTTATTATTAGGACTAAGGAATAAAGATTTTTTCATTAAACTTTTGCCATTAGTCATTAGCCATTTGTCTTATCACAAGGTGCCACATTTTGTGTCCAAGGAAATCTTTGACATTCATTCTTTCGAATCCAACTGATTTATAGAGACGTTCTGCGTCAGGGTTTTCAAAATCGACCAATAGTCCCAGGTTTTTTCCATATTCATTGAGAGCTATTTCTTTCACAGCGAGAATCAGTTGCGCACCGATTCCACGACTGCGATATTCTGGCAATACGGCAAGACTGTCGAGATAAAATTCAGAGGCGTCGGTCTCATCAGCGATTTGCATCTCTTTTTCTGTATGTTTTAAAATAACTTCAAGAGTAGCTTTTCTTAGATAATGTAACTTAGCGCCGTCGTATGCTACCACTGCACCAACGGCATTGCCATCGATTTCAGCTACAAAAACGTTGCGATAACTATATTGCGTGTCTTCCAAAAGAGCGATTTCCTCAAATACTTTCATATAATTGTCGCCGCCGTAAAATATTGCTGTTTCCTCCCCTATCGCCATAGCGACGACTGAGGCTATGAGAGGCGCATCGGATTTGGTAGCTTTCCTTATATTTAATTCATAATTCATAATGCACAATTCATAATTAATTGTCAATTGATCAATCTATCACTTCGACATAAAAACTCACTGGACGGAATCCATCGTTGCAAGAAAGCATAGCCGAATAAGGATTCTTCATCCATCCGTCGAAGAAGTTACCTCCACCTTCCGACAATTCTTTAACAAAAGGCAAAAGTGTCTCCCATGCGCTATCGCACAGTCCTTCAGGTTTTTGAACATTTTCGACTATAAAAGTCTGACCGAGATGCAAGTCGCAAGCATGCTCAATAGGGTTTTCATACAATGCCATGAGGTCGTCGTAACGAGTCATCCGCATCACAGTTATTTTTATTTTTTTCATAACACAAATCTACAAAAAACTTTCAATAATATTATCCGTTTTCATAAAAACAATTGCTATTTTTGCGTCAATTGTAAAGTTATGATAAAAAACATATTATTAGTCGGAGCTGGAGGCGCATTAGGCAGCATCGCTCGTTACTTAATCACTTGTCTTTTCACCCACTTAGCCATTTGCGGTGAGTTAGCGATTTTGTTAGTCAACATTATAGGTTCGTTTATCATCGGTTTGCTTATTCCTGCATCGTCAAACACTTTATATCTTCTTATGGCAGTAGGATTCTGCGGAGGGTTCACCACATTTTCAACATTCTCAGCACAGGCATTTCAGATGATACAAAGCGGTCAAAGATTATCTGCAATCGTTTATACTTTAGCGTCCGTTCTTATTTCTATAGCATTTGTATTTTTAGGAATATATCTGTCAGAGAAATACATTAAATAACAATTTTTATTATTATCATAAAAATCATAATATGAAAAAATACACTTTATTCTTATTGGCGATATTATTGTCAGCATTCAGTGCTTCAGCTCAGAAAAAGATTAAAGTAGCTTGTATCGGCAACAGTGTAACATACGGTTATGGACATGAGAATCCGGAAGTTACATCATATCCTTCCCAATTAGCAATAATGTTAGGAGACGATTATGAAGTAGGCAACTTCGGAAAATCGGGAGCCACTTTATTACGCAAAGGCCATCGTCCTTATAATGAACAAGAGGAATTTCAGAAAGCCCTCGAGTTTACTCCCGACATCGCCATAATACATTTAGGTCTCAACGACACTGACCCTCGCAGCTGGAAATATTACAAAAAAGAATTCATATCCGACTACGTCGCTCTAATTGAAGCCATCGAAGATGTTAATCCCAATGTCGATATTTTCATCTGCAGAATGACACCTATTTTCCATTGGCATCATCGTTTTCTTAAAGGCACTCGCGACTGGTATTGGGAGATACAAGAAACCATTGAAAATATTGCCGAGAACATAGCAGAAGTGAAAATCATAGACTTACAAGAGCTATTATATCACCGTCCAGACCTCATGCCCGATGCACTTCACCCAAATCCAGAAGGAGCAAAACTAATCGCAAAACGCGTATATTCTGCAATCACCGGCGACTTCGGAGGATTGGCTGTATCAGAACTTTACAGCGACAATATGGTAATACAACGCGATATGCCTTTTATTGTTAAAGGTACAGCTAATGCAAACGAAGATATTGTAGTGCGTTTCAACAAAAAGTCTATCAGAACCAAAGCCGACTATAACGGCAAATGGGAAGTCTGCTTCGATACGACAAAAGTCGATGGCAAAAAGCACAAACTAACGATAACAAGCAAAGACAAATCGTTAACATTCAAGAATATTCTCATTGGAGAAGTGATTCTTTGCTCTGGAAATTATAAGCCAACATACGCAAACCAACAGCCAACAGACTTTGTAAAAAATCATAATGACGACATTCGCATCTATTATATGGAAACACCTGACGTTTCAAAAGTTGTTGCTGATTTAGAAAATATGGATTTCACAGAAAAAGAAATAATCAACAATTACTATTTGTATTGGCCAACAACATGGCAATCAATAAAAGAAGACAATATCGATTATTACGAATCATCATGCCACTTAGCGAGAAAAATCTCCGACTCTTTACAAATGCCCGTCGGTTTGATATACAACATTGTTGAAGATATGCCTATCGAATCTTTTATCGACAGAAAGACATTGGAATGGCACCCTACACTCCTCGACATTTTATATGAATGGCGTAATAAAGACAAAGTAATAGATTACTGTCATCCATACGAGCCTTCATATATTTATTATAGAGGCTTCGCTCCATTATCATCGTTTTCAATAGGATCTGCATTATGGTTTATGAAACATTCTGACGATGATTTAGAATCCATCAAAATTTCGGCACTGATTGACAGTTGGCGTAAAACATGGAACAACGAACATTTACCGTTTATCATACAACAATCAACATTTGAAACGCCTTAATCTCTTGATTAAAAGAACAATTTTAGACAAAGAAAACAATAAAATAATTAATATGTTATTTAAAAGTTAAACGAGTCAATTAAGTAGTATTTTTGTATTTTAAAAACGCATTATATTATGAATTGGTTTGAGTCTTTATGTACAGATTATTTAAGCACAGCTAACACCGTATTATTATACGCCATTATTATCTCAGTAGGTGTATTACTTGGTAAAATCAAAGTCAAAGGCATCACATTGGGAGTCACATGGGTACTCTTCGTAGGTCTTTTTGCCGGACATCTTGGATTACAAGTAGAGCCAAACACTTTACATTTCATCCGCGAATTCGGTTTGATATTGTTTGTCTTCTGTATAGGGCTTCAAGTAGGGCCTTCGTTTTTCTCCTCATTCAAGCAAGGAGGACTGACACTCAACCTATTAGCTATAGGATTAGTAACACTTAATATAGCAATCGCTCTTATTTTATACTTTGTTGGAGACTCAATAGAATTACCTATGATAGTCGGTATTTTGTACGGTGCAGTCAGCAACACTCCTGGACTTGGTGCTGCCAACGAAGCATTAAACCAACTTAATTACACAGGAGACCCTATCTCTTTAGGTTATGCATGTGCATATCCATTAGGTATAGCCGGTGCCATTTTATCGATTATAGCCATCAGATATATATGCCGTATCAACATTTCAAAAGAAGAAGAAGCTTTGAAAAATCACGATAAAAGCAAAGAGTCACTGTCACTATTGAAATTAGAAGTGTGTAATGATGCAATTATCGGAAAAGCTTTGAAAGACATAACAAAACTTACCAACCATCATTTCATTTGCTCACGAATCTGTCATCAAGGCAACATTAGCAAACCTGAAGCTAACACAATATTACATTCCGGTGACCATTTAATGATTGTTTGCAAAGATGATGAGATAAGTGACGTTACAAAATTTATCGGTAGAAAAAGTGATTATGAATGGCATGACGAAACATCTCCTATGATATCACGCCGCATTCTTATCACAAAATCTGAGATAAACGGCAAACGTCTAAAAGACTTACATCTTTCAAACCTATACCACATAACTATAACACGTGTCAATCGTTCTGGCGTTGACCTTTTTGCAGATCCTAACTTAGAATTACAAATTGGCGATAAAGTCACTACAGTAGGAAAAAAAGACGACGTTGAACACGTTGCCAATATATTAGGCAATGAATTAAAAAGATTGGACCATCCTAATATTGTAACTATTTTCGTTGGAATTTTTCTTGGCATTTTAGTTGGTTCCATTCCATTGAAATTTCCTGGCATGCCTACCCCAATCAGATTAGGATTAGCTGGAGGTCCTCTCATCGTAGCCATTCTCATCGGACGTTTTGGTCACAAGCTTAAACTCGTAACTTACACAACAGTAAGCGCCAACCTTATGCTGCGCGAAATAGGCATTGCATTATTCTTGGCATGTGTCGGCATTGATGCAGGCGATAGTTTTTTAAGCACAATCATTGACGGAGACGGTCTATATTATGTTGCCTATGGCGCACTGATTACAACAATTCCAATCCTTATCATTGGAATTATCGGAAGAACAATATTCAAGCTCAACTACTTCACCCTGATGGGACTCATATCTGGAAGTACAACCAACCCTGCGGCATTAGCTTACTCAAGCCAATCAGCCAATAATGATAGTCCTGCAGTTGCATACTCTACTGTATATCCTCTGACTATGTTCTTACGTATCATTAGCGGACAGCTCATCTTACTACTTTTGATGTAATTATCCCAACATGACAAACATGACAAATAGAATATATGATGCATTAGCAGCTCGTTCTGACGAAGAAAAGAAAATCATTTTGCCACGTTTCTTCAAGACAGGGAAAGGTCAATATGGAGAAGGCGACAAATTTCTTGGAGTAACTGTACCAAACATTAGGACTGTCGCGAATGAGTTCAAAGACACCGATTTTGAAATCATTGAAGAACTGATGCATAGTCCGTGGCACGAGATGCGGATGTGCGCCTTGCTAATTCTTGTCAACAATTCCAAAAAAGAAGTGACAAAAGAGACATTTGATTTCTATCTATCCCAAACAAAATACATCAACAACTGGGACTTGGTTGATTTGACTGCGCCACAGATAATTGGAAAATATCTTATTAATAAAGACAGAGATATACTTTATAAATTGGCAGAAAGCGACTTACTTTGGGACAATAGAATTGCCATAGTTTCTACATTAGCATTCATCAGAAACAATGACTTAGACGACACATACAAACTATCGATTAAAATGATGTATCATAAACATGATCTTATGCACAAAGCGATAGGCTGGATGTTACGAGAAGCTGGCAAACGTGACACTGGCAGATTATACAATTTTGTCAAAGAACACAAAAACATTATGCCGAGAACAATGTTACGTTATTCCATTGAAAAGTTTGACAAGGAAACACGTAAAGAATTGATGAGCTAAACTCGTCTTAATCATTTTATTTTCATAACTTTGCTACTTATTATACTAACTTAAATTTCCATATATAATGAACAACCCACTTTTAACAGCATCGACATTAGCCTACGGTGCGCCTCAATTTGACAAGATTGAAAACCAACACTATATACCAGCCTTCAAACAAGCCATTGAAGAAGCTAAATCTGAAGTAGATGCAATCATCAACAATACTGATGACCCTACTTTTGAGAACACAATTGAAGCATTAGAATATGCAGGTTCTACTTTAAACAGAGTCAGTCATATCTTTTATAATTTGTTAGAAGCAAACACTAACGAAGAAATGCAGAATATCGCTGAGCAGATCACGCCTCTTACTACAGAATTTTCCATGTATGTCAGTCTAAACGAGAGTCTGTTTCAACGCATCAAAAAAATTTATGACCAAAAGAACCTATTGAACTTAAATGCTGAAGAAACAAGACTACTCGAAAAGACATACGACGGTTTTGCCCGTAATGGAGCAAACCTATCACCAGAAAAGAAAGAAATATATAGCAAATATATAGAGGAGCTATCTCTACTATCATTACAATTTAGCAAGAATGTATTAGCAGCAACCAATGCTTTTTCATTGAACATTACAGATGAATCCGATCTAACAGGCTTGCCTGATTATGTCAAAGAACAAGCCGCTGACGCTGCTAAGCACAAGGAGTTAAAAGGATGGCACTTCGATTTAACAGCTCCAAGTTATATACCTTTCATGAAGTTTAGCAACAAACGCGACCTTCGCGAAAAGATGTATCGTGCATATAACACCCGAGCATTCGATGGAGAATTAGACAACAGCCAAATAATAAAACGTATTGCCGAGTTACGCATTCTCACTGCTAAACTTTTGGGATACACCAATTTCGCAGAATATCAAACAGAAAGACGAATGGTTAAAAACCCCGATGCTGTAAACGAGTTTTTAAACAATTTATTAGTACCTGCTTTGCCTAAAGCGAAACAAGAAGTTGCCGAACTTAACGCCTTTGCCAAAGATAATGGTTTTGAAGAAGAAAACCTTATGCCATGGGACTTCAGTTTTTACGCAGAGAAACTTCGCATAGAAAGATATGATTTAAGCGACGAGCAACTGAAGCCTTACTTTCAACTTGAAAATTGTATCAAAGCCATCTTTGATTTAGCTAACAAACTATACGGACTTACATTCTGCGAATTAAATGATATTCCTGTTTACCACAAAGATGTTAAAGTATATGACATCAAGGATAAAGACGGATCACATCTATCTTTGTTTTATGCTGATTTCTTCCCTCGTGAAAGCAAACGTGGTGGTGCATGGATGACAGAGTTTAAAGGTCAGAGGATATATAATGATATTGAAGAACGTCCGTTCATCAGCATCGTCACCAACTTCACCAAACCGACCGCCGACACCCCATCTCTCATCACCCACGACGAATTCACCACATTACTACATGAATTCGGACATGCCCTACACGGCATCATGACAAAAGGAAAATATGAATCCATGACAGGAACAAGTGTTGACCACGATTTCGTCGAGCTTCCTTCCCAAATAATGGAAAACTGGTGCTATGAACCTGAATATCTAAACACTTTTGCCAAACATTATCAGACCGGTGAAACTATACCTAACGAGTTAATTGAAAAAATAGTAGAATCAAAAAATTATCTGTCTGCATATTACCATATACGTCAATTACAATTCGGCATATTAGATATGGCATGGCATAGTCTGACAGAAATATTCGATGAATCCCCATTGACTTTTGAGAAGAACACATTATCTGCTACTAACGTACTGCCTTCTATTCCAGAATGCATCATCTCTACAGCATTCTCTCATATTTTTGCAGGCGGATATTGTGCTGGATATTATTCTTACAAATGGGCAGAAGTTTTAGCAGCCGACGGTTTCTCACTTTTCAAAGAAAAAGGTATCTTTAACAAAGAAACCGCAGATTCATTCCGAGAGTTACTCACCAAAGGCGACAGCATTGACCCTGCTATTCTTTATCGTAACTTTAGAGGTCACGACCCTGAACCTGAAGCACTGTTGAAACAACTTAACATTGTAGAAGATTAAACAAATTACGAAAGTTAAAGTACTGATAGCTAATATTCAATAGCTATCAGGCTTTCACTATTATAATATCCTTGATATTAGTCGTATATTGTTTTGAGATATACTCATTCTTTATATGCCAGTTATTGTTGTAACCTTGTACAGCAACACGAACTGTATCAAGTCCATTACGCATATTGATTTCATCAACTATTTTTGAAAGCGCAGCTTGTTTATCCCTATTCACGGTATCAAACAAGTTGCCTTGTATTGCATTGTCTTCACAAATATCACAAGCTATAACTCCGGCCTTCTTATAATAGCAACCTGATTTCCACGCTTTTCTTAAAGCATTAACAGACTTTGAAACAATTTCTTGCACGTCATTAGTAGGAACATCAAAACTCACTATCTCATTGATATATGTTTGCTGACCATCATCTCGAAAACGATTAGTATAAGCGAAAACCACTATCGTGTTACATACAGTATGTTGTTCTCGAAGTTTTTTAGAACATCTCGAAGCAAAATTAGCTACAGCTTCTTCAACGTCTTCAATCTTATTTAACCCATGACCAGCAAAGCTACGACTTGTACAAATCGACTTCTTATATGTTTCGTCATCCATTTCTATACAACTCTCACCACACAATTCTTTCCAAGTACGCAATCCTGTTATAGACATCTCTCTTCTCACCCAGCCTTCCGATTTTTGAACAAAGTCCCAAGCTGTTTCAACACCGTGATACTCCAATTTCTTAGAATGTTTTCTACCGATACCCCACACATCCTTTATAGGGAAGAGTTTTAATGCTTTTTCACGTTTTTCATCAGTGTCAATAAAACATACACCTTCATAACCTTTGTGTTTCTTTGCATAAACCGAAGCCATTTTCGCCAAAGTCTTAGTGGGTGCAACACCTAAAGAAACAGGGATACCAACTCCTTTATTAATGGATTTCACAGCTTTTCGTGATAATTCTGCAATATATTCAACATCATCAAATTCTGACAAATCAAGGAATGCTTCATCAATAGAATATACATATATCTGAGGAAAGAAAGACGAAAGCATTGACATTACTCTTCGGCTCATATCTCCATAAAGATTGTAATTTGAAGAGAACACAGCAACTCCGTTTTTTTCAAGCAAATCTTTTACCTGATAAAAAGGTACGCCCATTTTTATACCAAGTCGTTTCGACTCCTCACTACGAGCAACCACACATCCATCATTATTACTCAACACCACAACGGGTTTACCTCGCAAATCTGGATGAAAAACTCTTTCGCAAGAACAATAAAAATTATTACAATCAGCTAAACCAAATAATTTCATTATTTATGCAATTGCTTTATGGTATATGTAAGTACTCCCCAAATAAGAAAATCATTTTCCTGAGTAACCTTAATAGGTTCATAAGCTTTATTATGCGGTATTAACCATGCGCAATTCTCTGCCTCATCAAATCTAAACTCCTTCAATGTAAATTCTCCATCAATAAAAGCCACGACAAAATCCCCGTTTTTAGCTTCTAAAGATTTATCAATTATGACTATATCTCCATCACATATACCAGCTTCTTGCAACGAATTACCTGAAACTCTCGCTAAAAAAGTCGTCTCTCTATGACGAATCAGTTCCCTATTTAAATCAATTGTTCCAGATATATAATCCTGCGCCGGACTTGGAAATCCTGCTTTAATAACAGTGTCAATATATGAAACATTATTATTTTCAGAAGATAAATCAGAAGAATATAAATCCAATTTAAAACCGTTGTTCATACTATTGAAAACATTATTTAAATAATAAAAACCAAAATTATGAAGCTACAACCTATATTAAATATTTTTCTTAAAAGACATTTTCGATGCATATTCGAACAACTCTAAAGGCAGGTGGCAATAACCATTAGGATTCTTATCTAAATAATCTTGATGATAATCTTCGGCAACATAGAAATTCTCCAAAGGCATAACCTCAACCACAATCTCTTCTTCATATCTTTCCTGTTGTTTCAGAATCACTTCATTTATAATATATAAGTCATCTTTATCGGTATAATAAATCCCTGTTCGGTATTGCAATCCCACATCATGACCTTGTTTATTTATACTTGTAGGATCAATAGATACAAAATACATATTCAACAACATATCTAAGCCTATAACCGAAGAATCATATTTTATATAAACAGCTTCTGCAGCCATTGTCTTTCCTGAACATACATCCTCATATGACGGTTTTTCAATTATACTATTAGCATAACCTACTTCTGTAAACACCACGCCTTCAATCTTTTTGAAATAATGCTCTGTTCCCCAAAAACAACCTCCGGCCAAATATATCTCTTTTATATTATCATTCATAACGTTTATTTTTACAAACGCAAAAATATGATATTTGTTTATAAGAAACAATGTAACTTTGCATCTATTATTTTTTCTATCTATTTAATATGTCAAAGAACCTTAAATTAAATCATCATGAATTCACACATGCTATGAATCTGTATTTCTGTTTTTTTTAATCATCACATACAATAGCCCCATTTCCATCAACAAGAACGCTCCAGTTGTAACCGGCACATCATCGGCTGGATAATTATAATTTACTCCATGCTCTTGTGGCAACAATACGAATTTACACCATTCATCATTACTTTCTCTACGATCTTCATCATGACGTTCAAAAAAGCGATCAGATTGTGCATTTAAATTCATTATTGTTGTTATTGTTAATAATATTATAATTATATATTTTTTCATATTTTACGTTTTTATCATAGAGTTTCAGTAATGAGCCATGAAAAAATCATGGACTCATTACTATCAACTCAAACCATCATTTATGAACCATTATTTTTTGAATTTGAATTTGCTTATTATCAAGCTTACGAACAATATATATTCCTGTTTTAAAGTTGTCTGTTGGCACACATACTTTTTCATTTGCACAATTGTCTATTCTTAATACTTCTCTTCCCACCATATCAAATATCTGAACCATCGATTTTTCTGAAAGTTTGTTTATTATCAGCTCGTTATTATGCACATAGACAAAATTATCATTATTGTTTATCTCATCAAGAGAGTTATAATCGTATAACTTCAGTTCAAAACGTTCGGCATTATCATTAGATGTTGCGATGAAAGTATAATCATTCAACAGCATATTTGTAATATTTCCAGTAAGCTTATCAACAAGATATATATTATCATATTGTTTTGATTTTGAAGATATACTTATGGTATATTCTCCCATTGTTTTAGTTACAAAAGAAATTGGTATATCCTTAACTGTCGCATCCAATTTCGCTATTGCATAGTTCTTATCATCAACAGGGACATAAATCATTGGGATATTTTTATTCTGATGGTTTATTTTCTCGAGTCCGACTTTTTCATCAAATGATATGTATGCAACATCTTCATAATTATTGTTAGACACATTGATAACAAGCACTTCAGAACCGATAGATTTTCTCGAAGAAACTGAATTTGTTTTCTTTATTTTAAGCTCACCTGCTTCTGTTGTTTTAACAAGTATGCTTTGACATGGTGCTATTGGGGTTTCCTCTGAAATCTTAGCTCCCCAGGCACCGCTATTAGATAATGTATAATAACCTTCTGCCAAATTTGCATTATCAATCGCCGCACCATCACCTATGTAAATATTGTGTGAAAAAGGATTTCCAATAAGATTAAAGCCTGTCAAAAAAATATTATCAGTTTTACTTAGATAACAATTAACATCTTCACTATTAAGAGGACCAGCAAACGACAATGTACAATCATATTCATTAGCATAAAGGTAACCTCTTCCTGAATCCAATGTACTAAATTCATTATTTGTATCTTTTATATTTTGCCAAATGCTTGATGGTTCATCATAACGATATAAATCACAACTAATTGCAGTCGGCATCAAACCTTCAATCTCAGATACATTTATATTACCAACAATTGGAGAACTTATTGTGTACCAAGCACCATTTGTTGTTCCGTATCCTTCTATTTCTTTTTCCAAAGTCGCCAATACTCCTTTGCTGTTATGAACAAGTTGAGCTCCATCTTTGACAATTAGATTGTCGGCATTGGTACAAGCCAATATTCCGTTTACTGTTAGCGTTGCATTATTATCAATAATCACTTTATTCATAACACTAACATTATTCCATATTGTATTAGCTGTAATTGTCTGTTCCGAAGGAATATCAATATTAGTACAATAAACACTCACACCTTCACATTTAAAGAAATGATACGTTTGATTCTTAATATTTGCTGGAAACGCTCCGCTTGCTGTAAGTTTATAAGCTCTCCAGTCGATGGCATTTTCATCATCATAATATACTCCTACAAATCTCTCTGTTGATTTGTTATATAAATAATCTGGATATACCTCTTCATTTATTTCTACCGTCTTTAATTCAAAAACATTATTGTCATCATTTGTCCCGATTCTCACCGAATTATTATTACTTCCCGAATTACAATACAACCAATTTTCATCATTACCGTTCGGATATATTATCATTTCACCATTATTGTATGCAATATTCCATTTAATATCATCTGGAATCGTATTGATGACTTTTCCATCAACAACTGATATTTCACTTACCGTTGGTTGTCCATTACTTCCTTTTATTTGAGACATCGCATAATATTTACCTTCTTTAGAAATGGACAATACGACAACATCTGTTGATTTTAAAGACGACACTTCTGCTTCTACACAATTATTATCATCAACCGAAAACACAGCATAAAAGCTTCTGTCTTCATTTACAACAAATGATTCTGTTATCATAGAAGGATATTGAACGACAGAATTTTCTATTTCATTTTCCGTCCATCCGCTAAATGAAAATCCATCAGGAGATGTTGCATTAGGCAATTCTCCAATTTCATCACCTTTAGCGATAATTTTCGTTTCAAGTAAATTTCCGTTTTCAAAAAAAGTAACAACTACAGATTCAATGATATTATATGTAGCAGTTGCCACGCCGCTATCTATCATATTATCTTTCACAGCAATTGCTTTAATTGTTGTAGTTGAAGTAACTTCTATTGGAGCATAATATACATTACTTTCAACAGTTGGAGCAGAGCCATCAATTGTATAATAAATTGTTGCATCTTGCGTATCACATGATATTGTAACATTTTGTGCGGATGTATAATCTCCACCTTCTGGAGAAAATTGTGGCAATGAAACGACGGGCTGTACTTCTGAAGATTTTACAAAAATATCAATGTAGAAAAAGTATGTAGTACCACCCATATTTGAAGAGGAATTAGAATAAGGAGCAAATTTTTCATACACATCCCCGCTGCTATATTTTCTAAAAGCGATACTTCTGTTGGTAACACCTGCATTAGTGATGACAAAAGCATTATGATTAGGCACAGATGTTCCTGCCCCAGAAACAGCAGCGTTTATCGACCATGTTGAATTTGCTCCATTTTTTACAAAATCAGTACCGCTACTACCGTAGCCAATCATGTCACCATTAGTATTTGTAAATGTATAATTACCATTTACGACACCAATAGTCCAACAGAAATCCGATTCATTTTCAATAAATTCTGGCGGTACGACAATATCACCTCCCTGTGACATTGCATTAAATGCAATACCTTGTGGTTTCCCTGACGCCACATTTGACATTGCATAATAAGCCGTTGCTGATAAAGAATCGTGACGAGCAGCAAGAATAACACTGCTACCATTTTGAATCTGTGACAAATCCGATACTCGAAGATAATTGTCTTGCGCGTTGATGTTTAATCCTAATATTAAACACACAACAAAAAAAAGTATTCTTTTTGTTTCCATAAAAATTTGGTTTTTGTTTAAGTTTCGTTTGCAAAAGTATAACGAAAAAAAGCGTTTGTCAAGGATTTTAACTATTTTTAACTTTCGTGTGGTTATATAGCAAGTTAACGGGAAAATATATCGACAAAAGACCAAAGTCTAATGGTAAATGTTAATTTTATATTGATAATTTATTATTTTTGCTCATCATTTTTCACATCAAAATTATGTCAAAAACAGAAAAATATCAGCTTCTTTACGAACAAATCAGAGCATTATTAGATAAAGAAAAAGACGAAATCGCCAATATGGCGAATGTTGCTGCACTCATACACGAAACTTTCAATTTCTGGTGGACTGGTTTTTATCGTGTTATTGACAACGAGCTAGTTTTAGGTCCGTTTCAAGGTCCTATCGCTTGTACGAGAATAGCTTATGGCAAAGGAGTATGCGGCACATCGTGGAAAGAAACACAAACGGTTGTCGTTAAAGACGTTCATGAATTTCCGGGACACATAGCTTGCAGCAGCGCATCACAGAGTGAGATTGTGGTACCGATATTTAAAGAAAATCAAGTCGTTGCGGTTTTGGATATCGACAGCGAGAAACTCGCCACCTTTGACAATATAGATAAAGAATGGCTTGAGAAGATTGTGGGACTTTTTTAAGAAACTCAGAATTTCAAAATCTCAGAATAAATGATTTAGAATCCAATTCCCCAATGCACTCCAATACAATCTGTTGCTAAGGTCGGTCCGAAGAACATATGAATGTTTTTATAAAATCTGACACGGATTCCTGGCTGCCACAATACTTCAAACAACATATCACCGACCTCTTCTGAAATCATATAGATATCTCCATCAGGTGTTTCATGGTATCCACCATTAATTTTATACACCCAACCAATGCCAGCACTCAAATCGCTGTAAAATGCAAAAGTCTTTCGTGCTCCAAGATGCCAATATCTGCGAAAAGAAACACCTGTTCTTATTGAATATACACTAGCTGGCGCATGATCTATCCATTGATCTCCTTGTCCGAGATACAAGGCAAAAGAACGTTTTTCATCTACCCTTACACCACCAGTAACCATCCTTCTATCTGTGAAAAAACCACCAGATCTCTTTAATGTAAACTCTGGTTTCCATTCTTTCATTCCTTCTTTTGAAAATGCATACCTCCACTCGTTAGCCCATCCTGATTGAGTTTCCTGAGCATTGACAATACCTGATGTAAAGAACAAGCATATAAATAGAGTGATTATTAAACGTTTCATAACTAAATTTTTAATGTAATACAGCTCAAAATTATAAAATTTTCTCAAACAAACAAAAAAAAAAGAGCGTACAAGTAAATTTCACTCATACGCTCTCTTTGATTTTCAACAGTTTATAAGTTTATAAACCATTATTCATTTCTTAATATTCATCTTCGTGGAAAAATACTCACACCCCCATTACTCTCTAATAACCACAAACATATAACAGACTATCCCATTGGGGCAGTATAAGGGCAGTCAATGCCTCATTGGGCAATGCCGAAACACATTTTTAATTGCCCTGAAAATCCACTACTCTTCTTCGCAGTAGATAAACGAAAAAAATAATAATTATTATTCGTTGCTAAATTCAAATAGCTTGTCAAAAAATCTTTTGGGCAGTAGTGTTATTTTGATTATTCTTTAGTATTTTTGCAAATAATGGTTGGGCTTGGAAGGAATATAACAATTGACTATATCATATATGGAATTAGAAAAATTGATAAGCGAATGTACGGCATACGATTTCAAGTTGATGCTTGAGGAGAAGAAACCTAAAAGTTGGTTAAAGAGTGTTTGTGCTTTTGCCAATGGATTAGGCGGTTCCCTTTTCTTTGGTATAGATAATGATGGTATCGTTAAGGGACTGGATGACGTACAACACGTTTGTGAATCCATCAGCAGTAAAATCCGTGATTATATGGATCCGCTTCCTGAGGTTGAAATGATTCCACAAAATATTAACGGTCTTGAAATATTGCAGCTCAAAGTAAATGCGGGCAGTTACACTCCTTATTATTATGTTGGTGATGGACAGCGTGTGGCTTTCATTCGTATAGGTGATGAAAGTTTACCTGCAACAGCAGAACAGATGGTACGCCTAGTGTTGAAAGGCTCAAATAAAACCTATGATTCCATTCATACAGACTATAAAGCAGAAAATTATTCTTTTACTATTTTAGCCAACACATTCTTGAGTCGTACAAGTCAAGAATGGAACAAGAAATATCTTCTATCATTTGGACTTGTCACCAATTCTGGAAATCTCACTAATGCAGGAGCTTTGTTCGCAGATGATTGTCCTTTGTGGCAGTCTCGTTTGTATTGCACTCGATGGGATGGAAAAGCAAAAGGCGATGCTATCAACGATGCAGAGTTTACGGGCAATGTACTAATGTTGCTTCGTGAGGCGATGAACTTTGTAAAATCAAATACTAAAAAAGGTTGGGAAAAATTACCCAATGGGCGTAAAAACAAACCTGAGTATGCAGAACGTGCGGTTCTCGAAGCAATGGTCAATCATTTTATACATCGCGACTATACCGTGATGGGTGGTGAAGTGCATCTTGACATTTATGACGACCGCCTGACTGTTACATCTCCTGGCGGAATGTATAATGGAATGCTTATTCAGGACCTTGATATTGCAGACGTTTCTTCGGAAAGACGAAATCCTATACTCGCAAATGTAATGGCTCAACTTGATTATATGGAGAAAAGAGGAAGTGGTCTCACTCGTATATGCAATGAAACTCAA
>JAGBVS010000098.1 GCA_017630195.1 Bacteroidales bacterium
ACGACAAATAGAAAATAATATCAAAGATGATTTTAATAAAGGAAAGATAATCATCGTATTAGGAGCACGTCAAGTTGGAAAAACCACCTTATTTGATTCCATTATCAACAATTACGATAAAGTTTTAAAATTGAATTGCGATGATTATGACGACAGAGCTGACTTGGAAAACAAGACTTCCACAGAACTAAAAAACCTTATTGGCAATCATAAAGTTGTAATAATAGATGAAGCTCAAAGAGTTAATAATATTGGTTTAACATTAAAAATCATTGCCGACCTTAAACTTGACACTCAAATTTTGGTTACTGGTTCTTCATCATTAGAACTTTCTTCAAAAATAAATGAGCCTGCCACTGGAAGAACTTTTGAATACAAATTATTCCCATTATCGCTTTCCGAATTAGCAAACCATACAAGTCAAAGAGAAGAGACACGCTTGTTAGAACAAAGGATGATTTATGGCATGTATCCTGAAATTGTCACAAATCCATCCGACAATAAACGGTTGCTGACATCTCTTGCAAACAATTATCTTTACAAAGACTTGCTTAGTTATCAAGGCATAAAAAAACCTGAAATATTACATAAGCTTGTCAGGGCATTGGCTTTCCAAATAGGAAGCGAAGTTTCGTATAACGAATTATCAAATTTGTTAGGCATTGACAAGGAGACTGTTGAGTCATATATCAACTTATTGGAAAAATGTTTTGTTGTTTTTCGTCTTTCTTCGTATAACAAAAATATGCGCAATGAAATCAAAAAAGGAAAGAAGATTTATTTTTACGACAATGGAATACGCAATGCTTTAATATCAAATTTTGCACCTATAGAAATAAGGCAAGATGCTGGTGCTCTGTGGGAAAACTTTATGATAAGCGAACGTATAAAACGTAATGCATATTGCAATGACTATTCACAATTGTTTTTCTGGAGAACCAAACAACAACAAGAAATTGACTTAATTGAAGAAAAAGACGGACAATTGTTCGCATACGAATTCAAATTAAATCCTAAGAAAAAAACTAAATTACCATTGTCATTCGAGAACAACTATTCAAACGTAGAATTTAAAGTCATAAGTAAAGATAATTTCTGGGAGTTTTTATAAGACTACAAGACCACAAGACCACGAGACTATAAGTGGAGGCGCTGCTGTTAAAAGTGGCGCTTCTTTTTTTCTGGATTTCAGGAGTTCAGGGATTAGAGGTTCAGAGGGAATAGAGGGTTTATTCCACTGCGTTAGGGATTGGAGCGGCATCCTTTTGGAGCGAAGCGGAAAAAGATATAGCGGAAAGCCCGACGGCGGAGCTGGAAGCGGAGCCGGAACGCCCAAAGAAAGAAATTCAGAATCTCAGAACTTCAGAAAAATTCCGATTTTTTATTATTATTTTTTCTTGTTATTAAATTGAAAAAAAATTACCTTTGCGGATAATAAATCATAAAGTTATAGTATCATGAAAAAGTGCTTCTTATTATTATCATTATTCGTTGTTAGTTTATTTGCAAATCAATGTTTCGCTCAAATTAATGACCCTTTAAATCAAAGTAAGAAAGTCAATGAAGGCTGGAGTTCTCAGCCAGAACAAGTAATATCAAAAAAGAAAAATAACGTAAGCGAGAACAAAGGCAAGGACGAGAACAAGGACAAGAGTGAAATCATTAACTCTCAGAAAAAAATTAAAATAACAAACACCAATCCCGACAAAATCAGTGTTGAATTGGTGTCGCTCATTGGCAACAGAGCTTCTCAATATGTTGAGATAACAATAAAATTCATCAACCACGATGTCAACGAAAAGATGAGCATCAAGGATTTCGTCGCTTACAACGAAGAAGGCAACGAGTTCAGTGACTATTATCCGGTATTTGGCATAAGCACATTCACCGACGTTCCTGTGAAAGCATCATGGAAATTTGGCAAGATGTTGCCTAACAAAAATTCAAAGATGCCTGCAATGTCGTTCAGAATCGGCGACTGCACCATTGAGATGAGAGACGTTGTTATTGAGTGGAGATAGGAAGGCCACAAGACTACAAGACTACAAGACCACAAGACTACAAGACTACAAGTAGAGACGTGTCAATGATTCCTAATTTATAAAGAAACATTGACGCGTCTTTTTTAAGACGCAAAGTCGCAGAGTCGCAGAGACACAAAGTCGCAAAGGCAACTATCCACGAAAGAACACGAAACTATACGAAAGATTTTTTTCTTAAAAAAAACTCCGTCACTTCCTAAAATCCAAAACTCTGTGTCTTTGCGTCTCTGAGTCTTTGAGTCTATATCTTCTGAGATTTTGAGATTCTGAGTTTCAAAACAAGGTCTTTTTTCTTATTTTTGCAAAAAATATAAGAAAAAGAAAAAACTATGTTTAAAGGTCATCCAAAAGGGCTTTACGCCCTCGCATTAGCCAACACTGGAGAACGTTTTGGCTATTACACCATGCTTGCTATCTTCGTACTTTTCTTGCAAGCTAAATTCGGTTTCAACGAGGCTCAATCAGGTCAGATTTATGGCGCATTCCTCGGTTTCGTTTACTTCATGCCTCTCATCGGCGGTATCCTCGCCGACCGCTTCGGCTACGGCAAGATGGTAAGAGCTGGTATCGTGGTCATGTTCCTCGGTTATTTACTCCTCGCAGTCCCAATGATGGGTTCTACCGCAAAAGTCACCATGTTCTCAGCACTCGCTCTCATCGCGATAGGAACAGGTCTCTTCAAAGGCAACCTCCAAGTCATGGTAGGCAACTTATACGACGAGGCAAAATACAGCCCATTCCGCGACAACGGATTCAGTCTTTTCTACATGGCTATCAACATCGGTTCTATGTTCGCTCCTATGACAGCGACTAAAGTCACCGACCTTTTCCTCGGCAAAGATGGCTTCTCATACGTCCCACAAATTCCATCACTCGCTCATCAATATTTAGATGGAACAATCTCAGCCGACGCTTTACAATCTTTCGAGGCTCTTGCTGTACAACAAGGCAACACTGGCGACTTAGCCGTCTTCGCACAAAATTACATCGACTCATTATCAACAGCATACAACTACGGTTTCGGCGTAGCATGTATTTCATTGGTACTCTCAATGGCTATTTATCTCTGCTGCCGCAACTGGTTCAAACACGCTGATGTCAACACAAAACAAGCTAAGGAAATGGGCAACACTACAGTTAAAGTCGTTGAACTCACTCCAGAACAAACACGCACTCGCATGACAGCCTTGTTCATGGTATTTGCTGTCGTCATCTTCTTCTGGATGTCGTTCCAACAAAGCGGCTTGTGTCTCACATTCTTCGCCCGCGACTACACAGCAAACACAGCTTCAGGATTCTCAAGAATCGGCTTCAATATCTGGGCATTGACATTAATCGCTATTTCAGTTTACACCTTATTCTCAACATTCCAAGCAGAAACAATAAAGAACAGAATCCTCAGCGGCCTCATCACCTTATTATTATGGGGCGGTGCAGCAGCATTATATCTCGGAATGCCAGCAACTATCAATATCTTACCTCAAGAATTCCAACAATTCAACCCATTCTTCGTAGTCGCCTTGACACCAGTATCAATGGCAGTTTTCGGAGCATTGGCTAAGAGAGATAAAGAGCCTTCATCACCAAAGAAAATCGGTATGGGTATGGTTGTAGCAGCTTTAGGTTTCACCGTCATGGCAATGGCGTCATTACATCTCATGAGTCCAGCAGAGTTGAAAGCAGCTGGCGGAGTAAGCAACACATTAGTATCACCGAACTGGCTCATCAGCACATATTTAGTATTGACCTTCGCTGAGTTGTTGTTAAGTCCAATTGGTATTTCATTCGTAACAAAAGTAGCACCTCCAAAATACAAAGGCATGATGATGGGCTGCTGGTTCTGCGTAACAGCAATCGGCAACTATTTAACCAGCGTCATCGCCAAGATTTGGGGCACAGGAATGCCATTATGGATGGTATGGGGCGTTCTCGTCGTCTTATGCTTGTTATCAGCGACATTCATCTTCTCTATCATGAAGAAGTTAGAAGCAGCAACAAAAGAATGCTGAGATTAATTCATAATGCATAATTACTACTGATGCGATAAAATTCGCCAAGTAGTAGTTAAATTATTAAATATAAATTAATTACAAGCGTTCTTTGTTTTTTTGATTTGAAATTGTTGATGGTAACTTTGCAGTCAAAACCTCAAAGTTATGCATCTCGGCAAATTCGTATTCGCTCAAATAGTGGAGTTTCTACCTATTTATGAG
>JAGBVS010000099.1 GCA_017630195.1 Bacteroidales bacterium
CTTCGTATGCCTTGTCTTCTTTTAAACTCATGATAATCCCTCCATAAAAATTTATTTGATGTTTTTGTTTTCAACCTCGGTAATGAGCGAGGATAAGACCTGAATTTGTCTTGCATAATGCAAAGCACGATAATTCTGAATGAGAAGACGTTCATTTTTATCTGTAACGATTATTGCATTAGAATCATCTGCATTGCATGTTTGTTGCATTTCGATATTGTCGCTATTGTCGAGAAGACAACTTACAGGAACGTCAAGAGCCTGAGCAATAGCGTTGATCTTGTCGGCTGGTGGCTGCGTTCCTCTTCTTTTCCATGATGCAATAGTGCCGTATGATATGCCGATTCTTTCGGCTAATTCAGTCAACGTTATTCGCTTTTCTGTTGCAATTGCAAAAATTCTTTGTGTAACATTCATAAAACACTCACCTATTTACAAATCCTATTTAATTATTATTAATAAAACTGTTGCTATGAACACACAAATTTTGATTTTGCAATTGACAATGTTTCAAATGCAATATATAATATAAACATAGCAACGATGATTATTAATCAATAAACGCATTATGATTATATCATTATTGTTGCAATAATGCAATAGAGCGGAGTGATATTTGTTACAAGTGTAATAGAAAATTATTACTTACAACGTATTTGTGAGGTGGT
Organism: Bacteroidales bacterium; assembly: GCA_017630195.1. Lineage (GTDB taxonomy): Bacteria > Bacteroidota > Bacteroidia > Bacteroidales > F082 > Limimorpha. The sequence continues at coordinate 669 of JAGBVS010000099.1, forward strand.
ATTTAGGATATGGAATATAAAATCGAACTTCTGAAACTTGGGAAATCTCAGGTGAATCTCATGGATGCAATAAACAGCCGTGAAGAATTCGGCATCAAATGCAACATGAATGACGTGTGTTATGCACTCAAAGGCACACCACGACCGAAATACGATAAAGTCAGAGAGGCTTCTGAAATAATCATCAATGAATGGAAGGCGGCTGCCTTGCCATGATGTCATTACTCTGTGTGGCCACTACCCTTTATCTGGCCGTGTTATTGGGACGGGGATTGAGAAAAACTCCACTGGAAAAAGAACCTGAACAAGAGGAAAGTTCAGATGAATCTTACAGTGAATTATCGAAAAAAATTGATGGATTGATCCGTTGCAAGGACGGAATCGATGTTATCAGCGACATGATCGCCGACATAATAGCATGTTCACCGGATAAGCTGCACAGAACAGTGATTGTCAACATACCGGAGACAGGCAGAGAATATCATTTTTTGCTAAATGGTGAAGACACTGCGTCGGAAAAGCTGCTGGAACTCCTCGATTCCGAGCGAGATACTTTGAATACTTCCCTACGGAGTGGGATAAGAAAAATATCTTGAAACTGGCAACGGTTTCAATTTTTTAGAAGTTCTCGTTGCTTACGACATCTATACGGAAAAGTGTTACTGTTAGCAACGTAAAGGAAGGAGGGGGAGTGGGTATGATCCCGACAATCAAAAGATGTGAGAGGTGTTATAAACCGATTTCATATGAAGATACTGCTGACTGGTATTCACATATCAGAATCCAGTATTGTGACGAATGTAAGAAGATCGTCGAAAAGGAAAAGGCGGCCGAGCGTTTCCGTCGATATAAACAGCGGCAAAAGGAAGCGGCGGCACAACGTGACATCAGAATCAAAGAACTTGAACTTGAAAACTCCATTTTGCGTGAAAAGCTTAAGGCACTATGGGCGGACAAGGATAAGAAAGAAGGGGAAAATTAATGCTTAAGGCTATCACAAAACCCGAAGTATTTGAACGGGACGGCAAACAGTTTACACGTCAGCAGTTTACACACGGCACGACAAGGATCAATCTTGTACGTCCTGTTCTGACCCCTGACGAATACGAAATAAGACGAC
>JAGBVS010000100.1 GCA_017630195.1 Bacteroidales bacterium
CATATGTAATTCAAAGGAACTGCATATTCTGCCCAGTTGATGATTCCGTAATGATTGCCGTCGTATTTGTTCCAGCTGCCACCGTAATTGATGTCAAATCTTCCAACTTTTTGATTTAAGTTTATGTTGATACCGTAGAATTTATTGTCTAACCATTTCTGATGAACTAAGTTAACTCTGCTAATAATAGTATCGCCGATAGTAAATGAAGGAAGTCCGTAACTGGAGAGTTTCTTGTCGTTTTTATAATTCTCGTAATAGCCTTTTCCTGTTGTTAAAAAAGCTGATGCTGTCAAAATTAAATTTTGATTGAAGCTATGGGCGTAATGTAATTGGTAGTAAGTCTGGTTATATTTGTCTATTTCGTTTTCGTAATAACCGACGAAATTTCCGTCTTTGTCGTACATTATTCCCGCAGGATTGAAAGTAGGATTTGTGGCGAGACTGTCTTTCGGAGTTCCGTTCCATGCTTGGTAAGTCTGTTCTTTTCCATTCATAATCATGAATTTAAGGAAATCGTTTTCATCAGACCATGAAGCTGAAAGTTGGTATGAGAACAAATCTGAATAAGCTCTGTCGATGTAGCCTTCAGAATTTATTTTGCTTATTCTTCCGTTGAAGTTAAATCCGTTTTTATCTCTACCAGTGGAGAAATTAATGGTGTTTTTTAAAGTGTTAAAAGAACCTATTGAACTGCTCAATCGTGCGAAAGGCTCTGTTGTTTGTTCGTCGGTTTTGATGTTTATTGATGCACCGAATGCTGCTGCGCCATTACTTGAATTTCCTACGCCTCTCTGTATCTGTATGTTATCTACTGAGGATGCTAAGTCAGGAAGGTCAACAAAATAAACTAAACTCGATTCTGCGTCGTTGATAGGAACACCGTTTAAAGTGACGTTGATTCTTGTAAGGTCGCTGCCACGAACTCTCATGCTCGTATAACCGACGCCAGCGCCAGCATCTGAACTGACGATGACAGAAGGAGTGTTTTGTAAAAGAAATGGTAAATCTGTTCCTTGATTGCTCTTTTTCAATTCATTAGAAGTGACTTCTGAGTAGGTGAGAGGTGTCTTCTCTCCAACTCGCGATGCCGTGACAATGACATCATCTTCCATCATGGAATCCATTATCAGTGCTATTTTTAAGTTGTTGTCTTTGTTGATATTAACTGAAGTTTCATAAATCTTAAATCCTACATAAGAAGCTTCTAATGTGTAAGTTCCTTTCTCGATGTTCTTAAAGTTAAAGTTGCCAAACTCATCGCTTATAGTCATAAGATTCAATTCTTTTAAAGATATGTGCGCGCCGATTAAAGCTTCGTGGTTTTCCTTGTCGAAGACGTTCCCATTAAGATTGAATTGTGCGAGTAATTGCAGTGGCATCATGACTGCAATCAAGATTAATGTTTTTAATGTTTTGAACATAACGCATTGATTTAAAAGTTAATAATAATTTTAAATCAATAGGAGGAAGTTTTTGATGTGTCTCATTTCCCGGTCTCGGCATTATCCGTATCCGGTTCAGAGGGTGTGATCTCAGCCTGTATTTCAATTTACTTTCGTAAAAAAGGCACCCCTATTGAAAGTCAGAGCAAAGATATTATATTTTTTTTTATGTTTGCAAGAAAAAATTATAAGATGAAGATTTTAATTTTAAATGGTCCTAATCTTAATTTGATAGGTAGGAGAGAACCGCAAATATATGGAACAGAGTCGCTTGTTGATTTTGTTGAAAAAATGAAAAATAAGTTTCCAGGACATCAGTTAGATTATTTTCAATCTAATCATGAAGGTGTTTTGATTGATAAATTACATGAGGCTTGGGATAATTATGACGGCGTTGTCTTCAATCCAGGTGCTTATAGTCACACTTCTATCGCTTTGGCAGATGCGATTCGTTCCATTGAGACTCCAGTCGTTGAAGTTCATATCAGTGACATTTATTCACGAGAAGAATATCGTCATCATTCATATACAGCGGAAGCTTCTGTGAAATCTATAGTAGGAAAGGGATTGAAAGGTTATGAGGAAGCTGTGATGTATTTGACGGAAAATTATAATCCTGGAGTAATAGGGTGAATTATCACGAGAAATCTCTCTCTTCCAATTCGTTGTATAATTTCTTCTTCTCTAAGAAGTGCTTGAAAACGATATTTTTCTGATAAATTTGTGACACTTTGTTTTGAGTGAGTTTTCTTCTTTTCTTTTTTAAGTAGGGGAGATGTCTCAAGAAACTGAAGTGTGCGCGTGTCACAGCAAAGAAGTCGGCGAAACTGCCGTCGCACAAGAATTTAAATGCTGCAACCCAATCTAAGAAAAATCTGTATGATATTGTTCCGAAGACTTTTCCTTTTGGGAGGTTTTTCATTAATAAAGAAAGGTTGTTTCTGAAGTTGAGGTAAGTCTTTCTTGCAGATGACTTTGGTAATGTGCCGCCACCGATGTGGTATATCTTTGAGTCTGGGCAGTACATTATTTTATATCCGGCGTTTTTCAGTCTCCAGCACAAATCTATTTCTTCCATGTGGGCGAAGAAATCATCGTCTAAACCGCCAAGTTCGTGATATAGAGATGCTCTGACGAACATGCAGGCTCCTGTTGCCCAGAATATTTCTTTTACGTCATTATATTGTCCGTTATCGGTTTCAAGTTCCTGGAATACTCTTCCGCGGCAGAATGGGTAGCCGTATTTGTCGATGTAACCGCCTGCAGCTCCAGCATATTCAAATTTTGATTTGTCAAAATAAGATAGAATTTTGGGCTGACAAGCTGCAATGCTTTCATCGCTTTCCATCAATTCGATGACAGGTTCAATCCAGTTTGGTGTAACCTCAATGTCTGAATTTAGCAATACATAATAATCTGCTTCAATTTGTCGTAAAGCGATGTTGTAACCAGTAGCGAAACCACCATTGAAGTCGTTAAGAATCAGTCTTATATCAGGGAAATTGTTTCTCATGAAATCCACGGAATCGTCAGTGGATTTATTGTCGGCAACGATGATTTCTGAATAATCTGCATTGTTTGCAATGACGGTAGGTAAGAACTTCTCCAAGAACTCTTTGCCGTTATAATTCAATATGACTACCGCTACTTTTTTCATGGGCGCAAAGATAAGAAAAAAGACAACAAGACAATATGCCAACAAGTCAATAAGTAATAATTAATAATTAAAACACTTGTAGTCTTGTAGTCTTGTGGTCTTGTAGTCTTAAAAAAAAAGACTCCCATTGCTGAGAGTCTCAAAAAGTATAAGATAAAATATGTGGTATGTTAAAAAATTACATTTTGTTATCTTGGATTGTCGTAGTAATCCTTTGCATCATCGCCGTAGTAGATGTCAGGGTTGACAGAACCGTCGGCATTATAATATTCTTTGTATGTGCTATATGTTCTTGAATATATTTCATTGGTCCATTGTGAGTTGTTAAGTTCGCCAATAGCGTCAGAGTGTATGAGTTGGAAATCGTTAGATACGATGTCTCTGCTCATGAAAACGAATTTCTTGTTTCTTTGGTTTGCCAATGTGTAATAGTGCCATATTTCGTATGGATAAGCGCCTGGTTCATTGTGGTTTTGAACAATTCTGTCAGGAGCGCCGTATTTTAAGAAGATGCGTCCTCTATCTGTTTGGTGGCCTTTTAATTTCAAGGCTGAGAAAGAAGAGTTTACGCGTTTTACTTGTGTGTAGTAATTTTCCCATTCTATTTGTGGTGACAATGCGTTACGGCTTGACCAGAAGCTGTAGAAATATTGTTGCATTGTTGTGATGTCGTCACTTTTAATCAAGTTGTTTGCATATTCAACTTCAATTTGAGAAGATATTGGTGCTAAAGATTTGATATATTCTCTGATGGTATCGATGTTGTTAATATTTCCAGAGAAAACTTTTGTTGGGTCGATAGTAGCCAAAGCCGTGTTGTCTATTTGATAATTATTGTTGCTTCTTTGGAAGAAGAATTGGTTGTAACCAATGATTTCGTTATTTCTGTCGCGTGCTTCAAGAACTAAGTAATAGTTTCCTGTAGGAAGATTGCTGATGTCCATGGTGTTGATAACCACTTCAGTATCTTTGACGCTCATTCTTTTTGTAAAGAAATAACTGTCTATTCTTGTGTTGCTTTCGAATGTTTTTAAATATGTGTTGAGAAGATATTTTTCGTTTTCACCGAGAGTTTTTTTACTGTTGTAAATTTCGGCGTAGAATGTAAGTCTGTTAATTGATTCTGGATAATATGGCATAACCATAGGGATGAGGTCGTATCCGTTCTTTGTGTTAGCTGTAATTTCTGTTGCAGGTTTGTAGTCTTCAAGAGCGATGATACTTGAAAAACATATTCTGTCAGGAAAATCGACAACGATGGTTTCGGAAATGTTTAAAGGTCTTTCGTTTTTGTTGTTTGCATCTTCAATCATGATTTCCATTTGATATTCGCCATTAGCTAATGAGTAACGTTGGACATCCATGAAGAAGCCGTTTAAGTTTGTCGTGTCATTTACCATAGGACTTGACACAGAATATTTGTCATAATTTTTGATTGATTCACCTTGCTTAAATATAACTGTAAGGTTTATTGAAGCTTGATATTGGTCTGCATTTTTTACATACATTAAACTGTTGCAGTCGAAAGTGATGTATGTCTCTAAATAAGGAGTAGAATTTTCTCCAATAATATTAAACGTACCGTAAGAAATAAAAGCGTTGATATTTTTTTCTTGTGCGATAATCTGTGTTCCTAATAAACACGCAAAAACTAATGTTAATATTTTCTTCATTTTGTTAAAAATTTATTTCGATGCAAAGATAGTTATACTTTGAATTTTGTCAATAAATTTTAACGTTTAAATTATAGAAATTTGTTTACTTTATTTTTGTAAGTTTTTGATTTGTATTGATATATTGAAAAAGTTTCGCTAAAATTTCGATTTTGTATATTGGAAAACGAAGTCGCTTAAATCACTTTTTATGTTAAAAATATCTTTGATTTTTTTACTTCTTTTGTTAGATGCACTATAAGTCAATCCGAGTAAAACTGCTATTTCAATATCATTAAAGTTCATGAAACTTAAAATAAAGAACTTGGAGTCGTTGCTTGTTATGCCTTCATAGTCTTTTTTCAAGGAAGAAATGGTATTAGGAAAATACTTGTTAAATGTTTTTACAAGCGAAATTATGTCGTTATTGGAAAGAGCGAGTTTTGAGTTTTCCTGAATGTTTTTTATGAGGATAATTCTGCCATCCATAAGCGACTTAATTTTCTTGAAGATATAGCTGTCACAGAATGATTTGTATGCTTCATCAAAACTTGCATTAGTCTTGATAGATTCTAAATCCTCAATTTTTTTAGATATGTTATCAATGATTTTATCTTTGTCTTGAATTTTCTCGTGATTATCGCTGATTGTTTTTTCAGCTTTTCTGATTGTTTCTTGATATTTTTTTCTATTTAAATAAAGCAATATGATAAGGGTTACAGCTGAAATCAAAACGATAATAATGATTATGTCATAATTGTTTGACTTTTTTTCCTTTTGATTGTTTATTGTGTTATAGTTAGTGTCGAAGATTTTTTCCAAATCAAGTTTTAAAGGTGTTCTTCTAATTTCTATTGAATTGTTTTTAGCCTGATGTTGGATATATAACATTTCGTTTTCATGGTCGTTAAGGTTGAAATATACTTCTGCCAGTTTTTCTGATGTTGCGAGTTTTTCTTGTTGGTTTCCGTTTTCAAAACAATATTTAAGGTGGGGGAGAGCTTCCTTGTAGTTTCTTTCATAGAAGTGTTTTGTGCCTATAGCCGAATGGAAATCATAATCTTGAATCTTAATATTAAAATGGTTCTGGAATATGGAATCTGCGTTTTTGTAATCGTTTAATTCGTAAAGAGTTACAATTTTATTGTCGATAATTTTTCGATATAGATTTAATGGTATTTCTTCATATTCTTCAGCAATTTCGAAGTAAATCATAGCTATATTAGGAATATGATTATATTGATATAGTTTTCCTGTTTTTATAAGAGTATTGAGTACTTTTTCCTTGTTTTCAGACAATTCATAATCGGCGAGCGCTTTGTTGTACAATTCAGCGGCAGGCTTCAGGGAGTTGATGTCTTTGTAAATATCGGCAAGTCTTTCGTAAATTTCACCTCGGAATTGATAGTCGAAAGATTTTATTGTTTCTATTTTGGAAAAATACTCATTAGTATAATCTAATGCGAGGAAAAGTTTCTTTACAGAAGGAATAAGTTGATCCGAAGAATAGTCGGAGATAGCTTTAGAATAGTAAATTTGTGATATTTTTTGAAGATATTCTGGCTTTTTGTGATATTTTTCGGAGCATTTCTTAGCCAAAGATATATTATTCTCAATTAATGAGTCATTTTCTGTGTAAGAATAATCAAGGAAATCTTCACAGAATGACTTTGATACATCACTACAAGATATGATATTCAATGTTGTGATTATCAATATTAACAGGATAATATTTCTATAAAAACGTCTCATTTACGCTTACAAAAATACTGTTTTTATTTGGTGAAAATAAGAAAAAAATAATTTTTTTTCAAAAATAGTTGCAGGATAAAAAAAAGTTGTATCTTTGCAGCGGAGAAATGGCAGAGTGGTCGATCGCGGCGGTCTTGAAAACCGTTGTACAGCAATGTACCGGGGGTTCGAATCCCTCTTTCTCCGCGGAAATGAAGCGACTTCAAAGTCGCTTTTGTTCTTTAAGGGCTAAAGGCAAATGACTAAAGTCTAAAGAATTTTATTGGATTTGTTTGCCAACAAATAACTTGTAGTCTTGTTGTCTTATAGTCTTATTGACTTAAAAAAAGGAGAGATGCCAGAGTGGTCGAATGGGGCGGTCTCGAAAACCGTTGACCGGTCTCCCGGTCCGAGGGTTCGAATCCCTCTCTCTCCGCAAAAGAAAACAAGTGTAAAATGAAACTGCTGATTATCAATAAGTCGGCAGTTTTTTGTATATAAGTGTATGATGATTTTTTTTAGAATGCACAATTTTTCATTGCATTTGTTTGTTTTTATAGTGATTTTGAAATTAACATAAAATAAATAAACAACTATTATTAAATATGAAATCTGACATTGAAATAGCAAGAGAAACTTCTCTTAAAAGAATCGAGGATATTGCTACCAGCATAGGTGTTCCTACAGAAGAGATTAATAATTATGGCAAATACATTGCAAAACTTCCACTTTCTCTTATTGATGAAGAAAAAATAAAGAAAAGTAACCTTATTCTTGTTACGGCTATCACGCCTACCAAAGCTGGTATTGGTAAGACAACCGTCTCTATTGGACTTTCGTTGGGTCTTAACAGAATAGGTAAAAAAGCTGTTGTTGCACTGCGCGAACCATCGCTCGGTCCATGCTTCGGAATGAAAGGCGGTGCTGCTGGCGGCGGTTATTCTCAGGTGTTGCCTATGGAAAATATTAACCTTCACTTTACAGGTGACTTCCATGCAATAACATCTGCGCACAATATGATTACAGCTTTGCTCGACAATTACATCTATCAAAATAGAAAGACTGGTCTTGCTTTAAAAGAAGTTAAATGGAAGCGTGTACTTGATGTCAATGATAGAAGCTTGCGCAATGTTATTACAGGTCTCGGCGGTTCTGCTAACGGATTGCCAACAGAAAGCGGATTTGACATTACTCCAGCTTCAGAAATTATGGCGATACTTTGTCTCTCTAAAGACCTTGATGATTTACGTCGCCGTGTGGGTAATATTCTTTTAGGATATACATTTGACGATCAACCTCTGACTGTTAACGATCTCGGCATTGCTGGCGCTATCACTGTGCTTTTGAAAGATGCGATCCAACCAAATCTCGTACAGACAACCGAAAATACTGCTGCATTTGTACACGGCGGTCCTTTTGCTAATATTGCACACGGATGTAACTCAGTAATAGCTACAAAAATGGCTCTCAGCTATGGCGACTATGTAATCACTGAAGCTGGATTCGGTGCAGACCTCGGTGCGGAAAAATTCTTTGACATCAAATGCCGTAAAGCAGGTCTGTCTCCAAAACTTACAGTCGTAGTGGCTACAGCACAGAGTCTTAAACTTCATGGCGGTGTCCCTGAAGACAAAATCAAGGAACAAAATATTGAAGGATTGAAAAATGGTCTTCCAAACCTCGACAAACACATCGAAAACCTCAAACGCTTCGGACAAAAGGTTGTCGTAACATTCAATAGATTTGCGAGCGATACCGACGAAGAGATTGCTTTAGTTGAAGAACATTGTAGAGAAATTGGAGTCGGCTTCTGTATGAACAATGTCTTTGCCGATGGTGGTAAAGGTGGTGAAGAACTCGCAAAACTCGTTGTGGAGACAATAGAAAATACGCCTTCAGAACCTCTCAAGTATATCTACGAAAACGAAGATTCAATACGTACTAAGATTGAAAAAGTGACTTCTCAAATCTATGGCGCAAAGAGCGTTGCATACTCACTGATAGCTCTCAAGAAAATGAAGCAGATAGAGTCATTGGGCATCTCACACTATCCTATATGTATTGCTAAAACACAATATTCATTCTCGGCAGATCCAAAGGCTTATGGCGTAGCAAAGGATTTTGACCTTAATGTACGCGATATTATCATCAACAATGGAGCAGAGATGATTGTTGTTATCATGGGTGATATTATGCGTATGCCAGGATTGCCTAAAAATCCGCAAGCACAACATATTGACATCGTCAATGGTAATATTGAAGGATTGAGCTAAACTCAATTCATGTTATGATATAAAAAGGGCAGACTTTCCAATGAAGTCTGCCCTTATTTTATAACAATAGTAATGTTTTTATTTCACAAATTTTCCTGTTATTTTCTTGCCGTTTGCTATAGCAGAATAGATATATATACCGTTTGTGAGATTTTCAACATTGACGCTGTTGCCAGACAATTCAATTGATAATGTGCGGCCGTTAATGTCGCTTATGATGATATGCTCAATCATTTCATTGAAGATAAGTGAGTTGCCGTTGAAAATAGCGCTTTCTGAATCTGTAATGTAATTTATTCCATCGTATGTTGGCAAATCTTTTTTTGAGAGACGATAAACGCCGCTGTTTTGAGTTGTGGCAAAAGGAGGTTCGTATGCTGCGAGATAGATGTATTCGTCATCGCTTTGGAATTTCATAGGTGTGAAATAAGTGCCTGTATAGTATGGGATACCGTCGTTTAGGTCGTACCAGTCTTCACCAGCGTTGTCAGTGTAGTAGAGTCCTGTCATCTGCATTCCTACGAAAAGGTGTTCTCCTGTAGCATACATGGCTCTGATGTTATTATCGACAGTGTTTGCAGGACGAGGCAATTCACCCCATTCTCCATTTTCATCAAAGGTCACGATGAATGGTATGTTGTCGCCGTCATTCATTACAGAACGGCCTGTACATAGTTTGCCTTGATATAAAGCAGAGACAGCCATGAAGTTGCTGTCGTTACGTACAACCTCCCATGAGTTGCTTTCTGGTAAATATTTGAATACGAAATAAACTCCGTATGCATAAAGTTCGCCGTTGAACGACACTAAATTATAGAAGTTCTCTACCATTTCTTTTCCTTCTACAGTGAAAGTTATTGAAGCTATGTCTGTTTTGTTCCAAGTCTCTCCGTTATCCTCTGAATATACAATTCCTCCGCCGGAGAAGTCGCCGACAAAGAGCTTGTCGTTGTGGAATGTCATCGCATAACATACTGCATATTCCGTGTTTTCGCCAAGAACGTCTTCCACGGCGGAAGCGTAGCTAAGTATTTCCCAGTTGACTCCGTCGTCGGCGGAGCGTGCAATATGAGTGCCGTCGCCACCTGCGAAAATGTAGTCATTTCCTTCTAAAAAGATGTTGTAATTGTAATCAGCAGCGCCGGTCTTTTTCCATTGTAAACCTTTGTCGATTGAAATATAAATGCCACCGTTTTTTTCAAAAAGAAAATCAGCTATAAGCATATTGCCGTTTTCTGTAATATGGAAAGCGTTGGTAGCAGGTTGATGACGAATAAGTTCCCAAGGATTTGTCTGGGCGAAAGATGATAATGACAAGCAACAAACGAATGCTATTGCTATTTTTCTGATAATGTTAAAACATAAATTTCTTTTCATAGTAATGTGGTTAAAATTTCCACAAATATAATGATTATTTTTATAAAAAAAATAAGAAAGAGAAATAACTTACCTATAAAATTTAAAAATGCTGCCCACATTCATGAGCAGCATTTTAAATTACTTGGTTGCTTGTTATTTTTTTATAAAAGCTTTTTCTAAATCTTGTGAAATGTTAATCATAAAGTCACCCATTTGCTCGTAAGCGTTTATGATGTCTATGTAGTAGATGTTGGTTTGGTAATTGTTACTGTTGTTGTCCATTTCTTCAATCATGGAGTCTCTGAAGTCGTTTCTGAGATTGTTGAGTCGCTCTTCTGCGTTGTAAGCATTTGATATTTCAGTCAGTTCTCCTTTGTGTGCGGCTGTCAAATTGCTTATCATAGCGTCGTAAGCATTGTTTACGGCATCAGCCATGATGTTGAGGTTCTTGAGGCTTTCCGCATCGAATTCCTTTTTGTGTATGTTCTTTCTTGATAAGATTCTGCTGATTGTCTCGCCAGAGTCGCCTAAAGATTCCAACTCTCCGATAATCTTGTACATCGCCTTGATTTTGATAGAAGTGTCTTTACTTATTTCTTCGGACGAGACGGCGTTAAGGAATGTGGCGATCTCAAATTCTATTCTGTCGGAAATCTCTTCGTACTTGATTAACTTCTCTTTGAGTGTGTTCAGCTTGTTGTTGTCGGTCTCGTTGATGGCTTCTTTTGCATATTCTGCACCTTTCTTTGAAATTTGAGCGAAATGTATCACTTCGTCAAAAGCTTGTTCTACTGACAATTCTGGTGTTGCGAGAGGGCCTGCTGAGATGTATTTGAGTTTGAATACTTCTTTCTCTTGGTTTTCCGGAGCAGGAATGATAATGCTGACTAATTTGGCTATCAATGATGTAAACCATACTAATATCAATGTGTTGGTTAGGTTGAATAATGTGTGAAGCATTGATAATCCGTATAAAGCTGCGGTGCCTTCTGCAGAGGTGGATTCTGTTACCGCAAATCCATCTGCTGCCGGATTTGGCAATCCGAATAAGTTTTCAGTGATTAAACCGACTAATCTTAGGAATGGCTTGAATAATATCAACGCCCATATCACACCGAATACGTTGAAGATGGTGTGCGACATTGCTGCTCTTTTTGCCTGAGTGTTGCCTATGGCAGCAGCAATGTTTGCTGTGATAGTTGTGCCTATGTTTTCGCCAAGAACCATAGCGCAAGCCATGTCGAATGGAATCCATCCCATGCTTAACATGATGAGTGTGATTGCCATTGTTGCTGATGACGATTGTAATATGAGTGTCAATACTGTTCCGAAAGCAAGGAATAATAATACCGAACTAAAACCGTATGCCGACCATGTTGTCACGAATTCCAATACTTCTGGGGTCTGTCTTAAATCAGGCACAGATTCTTTCATGAAGGAAAGCCCGAGGAACAAGAGACAGAAACCAACGATTAACTCGCCTATGTTCTTGCGTTGGTCTTTCTTAGAGTTAGAGAAAAGGAATCCGAATATCATCAAAGGAATGGCGAGTATTGAGATGTCGGCTTTGAAACCTAACCATGAGACCATCCATGCTGTTACTGTTGTTCCGATGTTGGCTCCCATGATGACGCCAATCGCCTGTGTCAGAGTGAGAAGTCCGGCGTTGACGAAGCTGACGACCATAACAGTTGTCGCTGATGATGATTGAATGATAGAAGTGATTCCCAAACCAGTCATGACACCTTTGAAAGGATTTGATGTCATGGCAGTGAGGAAACCTCTTAATTTTTCACCTGCTGCTTTTTGTAATCCTGAACTCATTAAGTTCATTCCGTAGAGGAACATTCCCAATGCTCCTAATAATGTAAATACTTGTAATATGCTCATTGTCTTCTAATTTATGATGGTACAAAATAACATATAAAATGTTTCAAAAATGTTACAAAACAATGAGACTTTGGTTAAAGAATGGGAGTGTTATCCCATCTTGCCTGTAAGATAAGCTTTGGTGCGTTCGTCTTTTGGATTTGTGAACATATTTTCAGTGTAATCATATTCAACGAGTTCGCCTAAATACATAAACATTGACTTGGATGAAATTCGTCTGGCTTGTCCCATATTGTGTGTTACAATTAATATTGTTACTTCTTTTTGCAGTTCTAACAATAATTCTTCAATATGTTTTGTTGCGATAGGGTCGAGGGCGGAAGTCGGTTCGTCCATCAGAAGTATGTCTGGCTTCATTGCCAAGGCGCGTGCAATACATAAACGCTGCTGTTGTCCGCCAGAGAGGAAAGTGCCTTTCTTATTTAAAACGTCTTTCACTTCGTCCCAAAGAGCTACATTTTTCAGACAACGTTCCACAGTCGCGTCTTTTTCTGATTTGGATAAATTGATGCCGTTTAAAGTGAATCCTGATAAAACATTGTTATATATGCTCATCGTTGGAAATGGGGCAGGGCGTTGAAATACCATCCCGACTCTACGACGTACGTCGATAGGTTCCATTGCAAGTATGTTTTCTCCATTCAGCAGTATTTCTCCATTGACATGTATGTTCTGATAGAGGTTGTGCATAAGATTTGCAGCACGAAGCAGTGTGGATTTTCCGCAGCCCGAAGGTCCCATGATGGCAGTGATAGTGTTTCTTTCAATGGCGGCAGATACATATTTCACTGCCATGGTTTGTTTGGTGTAAGAGACACAAGTGTTCTTGAATTCTAATATCGGTGTTTTTATTGATTCCATTTCTTTGCAAAATATTTAGCTAATATGTTTAATGATAATACGAATAATAAAAGGAATAATGAGGCTCCCCAGATGAGGTCTTGGAGGTTAGGGTCGTTGAAGAACTCCCATATCAATAGTGGTACTGCTGATATTGGTTTGTCGATGGAGAAGCGTATGAGTGAGCAGCCTAATGCTGTGAACATCAGCGGCGCTGTCTCGCCTATGACGCGTGAGATGGCGAGCAGAACGCCGGTGAAGATACCTCCGAATGCGGCAGGAAGCTGTACTTTCATCATCACTCTTGCCTTGTTGCCGCCTAATGCTAAACCTGCTTCTTTTAATGATGCAGGTAATATTTTTAATGTCTCTTCAGTAGAACGAATTATAAGCGGTAACATCATGATGAATAGCGCTACGCTGCCAGCTATCGCTGAGTAGCCTTTCATAGGAACGACAACCCATATATATGTTATGATGCCGATGATGACAGAAGGTGTGCCTTGCAATAAGTCGGTGAGGAAACTGACTGTTTTTGCAAAACGATTCTTGTCGTTTTCAGCGAGGAATGCACCGCATAATATTCCGATAGGCACGGCGAACACTACTGCCATTCCTAACATTATCATAGTTCCGATGATGCCGTTGGCAATGCCTCCTGGTATGGGTTCTCCTGCTTCAATGGCTTTCATTGCCTTGTATGCCGTCGGCGTTGGTTCTGTAAAGAACGACCATGTGAGCTGATCGTAGCCTCTGAAGAACACTTCGCCTAAGATGGCAATCAAAGGCACTGCGGTAAGTGTTGCGAGTAGGCATACAGTCCATAGCATGAGCTTGTCTTGCGCTAATCTTTTCTTTATTTTTAAATGTTTCATAATTACGATATTCTTGCACGTTTGATAATCATTTTTCCAATCATATTTATCACTGCTGTTATCAAGAAAAGTATGAGTCCTATTGCTATCAGTGATGAAAGTCGTAGCCCGTCGGCTTCACCGAATTGGTTCGCGATGATAGACGCCATGGAGTTTCCTGTAGATGTTATTGATTCGGGAATATTGTTGGTGTTGCCAATGAGCATCGTTACTGTCATAGTTTCTCCTAATGCGCGTCCAATGGCTAAAATATACGAAGAGAATATTCCTGAGCCTGCTACGGGAAAAATGATTTTTCTTATTACCTCAGCGTGTGTCGCTCCTAAGCTGTATGCTCCTTCTTTCAAGTCGTTGGGGACCATCTTGATGAATTCAGTGCTGAGTGATGCTGCATAAGGAACAATCATGATGGCCAAGACTAATGATGCTGTCAAAATGCCTGAACCTTGTGGCGATATGTTGAGTGTCATGATGATAGGACGTAAGGTGTAGAATCCCCAAAGTCCGTATATGATTGACGGGATACCGGCTAACAAGTCTGTCACGGTGCTTAATACAGCGGCGATTTTTGTGCCTTTGAAATATTCTCCTGCGAATAATGCGACAGGCAATGAGAATGGGATACAGAAGATAAGTGCTAACAATGTCGTCATCAATGTTCCAGTGATGAATGGCAGTGCGCCGTATTGTTCAGCACCTTCGGTATAACTCCATTCTGATGAAGTGAGAAATTTGAAGAAGCCGAAATGCTCGAAGGCTTCGTATGCGTCAGTGACGAGGGCGTAAACGATGCCCCCGCACACTATCGGCATAATCAATGCTGTCACAAACAATATCGCTTTATATATTTTATCGTTCATGATATATTATTGTAATATTGCTTCTCCGTTGTAAGTTACAGTCTTTAAGTTAGCAAGGCTTATCTCTTTTGCCTTTGTTGGAAGTGGTGCGTAGTGAACGAAGGCTGTGATTTTCTGAGCTTCGTCGGAGAGGATGTATTGTATCAGGTCGAGAGTTGCCATAGCTTGTTCCTTGCTGCGGTCTGAGTAGTTTTGTTCTTTGTAGATAATCATCCAGGTGAATGTTGAGATTGGATATGCACCTTTGGCAGCAGAGTTGGTTATTGAAGTGCGAGTGTCATTTGGAATTTCACCTGATGCTGCGGCTGAGATGCTTGCTGAAGATGGTGCTACGAATTCTCCGTTTGAGTTTTGGATTTTAGCATAAGCAATCTTTTGTGCGAAAGCATATTCAGAACCTACATAGCCGATTGAGTTTCTGGTTTGTTTTATCACGCTCGCCACTCCAGGATTGCCTTTGGCAGCTTGACCAACAGGGAAGTTGACTGACTTTCCAGCTCCGAATTTTGAAGCCCACATCTGGCTGACTTTAGTGAGATAATCTGTGAACACGAATGTAGTGCCAGAACCGTCTGAACGGAAGACTGGTATGATGGCTTCGTTAGGAAGTAACGCTTGTGGGTTCAAGGACTTGATGCGTTCGTCGTTCCACATTTTAATATTTCCTGCGAAAATATCAGCGATTATTTCACCTGTGAGTCTTAGCTCTTCAACGCCTTCGAGGTTGTAAGCTAATACTACTGCACCCATACATGTTGGGATATGAATTACAGGATTCATATCTGCCATTTCCTTGTCTGTCAAGAAAGCGTCGCTGCCTGCGAAGTCAATGATTTTGTCGCGTAAGTTACGGACACCGCCGCCGGAACCTATTCCTCCGTATGCTACTGCATCGCCTTTTGTCTCTGCAAATTGTTCAAATACTGTATTATAAAATGGGAGTGGGAATGTCGCTCCTGCACCTGAAAGTTGTTGAGCCTTACGACTGTTGTCGTTTGTTTTGCTGCCGCATGATGCCAATACGATGGCAAATGTTAATGTAACGATTGATAATAAGATCTTTTTCATGATTTTAATTTTAAAATAATTTTTGGTTAATAATTTTTATGTTAATATGTTTTTATAATCCGAAGTAACAGTTGATGAATGCTGCGTATGTGTTGTCGGAACCTTCGGCTTTAGGCATCGCCATTCTGAAGTTTGGAGCGAGTTTCACATATTTCCCTAATTTGAATTGTGCGCCTACAATCGCAGCTTGTTCGTCTTTAGCTATGTTCCATTCGTTGTTAGAATATAAGTCGTCGAAACGTGCATAAACTTCAGTGTTCTTCGCGACTTTCATCGAGGCAAATACAGAATATCCGTATTGGTCGTTGCCTTTTTTGTATGAGGCGTTCATCATGTGATTGTATTCTGCGCCAACAGTGAATCTGTCGTTTTTGTAGCCAGCGAAAGCTGCTATATTAATAATGTCTTC